>NZ_LVWG01000027.1 GCF_001622165.1 Pelodictyon luteolum | reverse complement strand
AACCCGGCTGAAAAGTGAATGTTTTTTTCAAAAAAATGCGTCATCTTCGTTGACATTGTCCGGTTCCCCCAGTTTTTCCGCCCGTGAAAATGCTGACTCCAGATGCTCGCGTGTCATCTTAAAGGTGCCTTTACATCCTTTTTCGTATTTGGGGATATGCTTTTTCAGTCGGCGAAGAACTTCATGGCGATTAATTGGTGACTGAATGTTTTCAAAATGAATCAGGAGCCAAAGTTCGAAGCTTGGCACTGAAGGAATCGTCTGGAATCGGATCAACTGCCTGTTGTCGTTCTTGAGTGTTCCATCAAGCAATTCGGCAGCGTTCAACGCATTGGAATAGCTCTTGTGATCATCACGGTCAAATACGGCAAAGACTTGCTCGAAGGCGAGGCGCTGGATATTCCGGTGCCTGTCACCCTCAAGAAAAAGCTGTTTGGCATACTGGACAACCTGAAAGGGTGCTGTTCCAAGTTCGCCGGGACGAACCACCACGTTGGCGGTATGCAGGCGAAGCGTGGAACGGATTTCTTCAAAGTAGTTCGGTTCGGTTTTGCTTCCCTCAGAAACGATCAATATCCGGTCATAGCTGGCCCGTCGACCCAGTTTACGTTCCAGATGCTTTATCTGCCGGATTTTGGGGGAATTATCACGCGCCATCAGTCAACCTCCCCTGAATGATGGGTCAGGAAGGGAATGCCTCCATACCGGCCGCTCAGGTACCCTTTCCCCAAAGCCTCGTTTTTACGGGGACTGAATTCCGCAAGAGCAACCAAAGTCGAGGCCTGGCTGGTATCTTTTTCGACCAGCCATATCTGATCACGTCGAAACAGGCCCGGTGCGTCAAGCAGGGAGGTGTCATGCGTGGTGAATATCAGCTGCGCACCACGCCGGTTGATTTCGGGACGATGGAACAATCTTACCAGCTCTCTGACCAGAAGGGTATGCAGACTGGTATCGAGTTCATCGATGACCAGCGTAAGACCCTTGTCGAGAATATCGAGAATAGGCGCTGCCAGAAACACCAGGATGCGCGTGCCATTGGACTCATCATCAAGATCGAAGACCGCTTTCCCCTGGTCAGTGACATGGGTGAAACGCAATCTGCTTTCCTCAAACTCTTCACTTCGCAGTTCGGTTTTGCCGGCGGTCAGATCAAAATGCACTTTTTGCCCGGGCACTTTATCGGTAACAACTTCGATATCAGAAATACTGATATCTGCCGTTGTGAGGAAGTCGCATATCCGCTTTTTGCTTTCAGCATCTTTTAGCAGCTGAATGGCAAACTGCGTATTCAGTGGGGCCTGCTCATTGAAAATGACCAGATCTCGTGCAAACCAGTCGAAAACCGGACGCAAATCTTCACTATTGAGCTGCACGGCCATCGACAGGAACAAGGCGTTCGGTCGGGTAGCTTTTTCCCAGAGGGTTTTCGGACCTTTTAGACCGGTTCCGAAATCGTAGACGTCTTTATCCTGATCGGAGTCGTAATGGCGCTCAAACCATTGCTGTGGTTTAAACGCTTTGTACACGAGAAGATACTCGCTTACAATCCTCTTCGATGTCATGCTGAAACCATACTGATACCGCACTTGATCGAGCACAAAGGTGACCTCGAACTCAGTAGGCTCCTTCTCGGATGAGGGATCCAGCCTGAAAGGTTGAACGGCAAAAGTCTGGCCTGGCTGTATGAGTGTGGCTGATTCGAGTACAACCCCGCGCATGTATTGCAGGGCTTTGATGAGATTGGATTTTCCGCTGGCATTGGCGCCATAGATCGCGGCGCTTGGCAGCATCCTTGGGACGGCCTTCAAGCCCGTGCTCAGCGTGTTGGTATCACTCAGCGAGTTGTCTTTGGCGGCAACGAGACTGAGTACCTGCTCATCACGCAGGCTCCTGAAGTTCTTGACGCGAAAATCGATGAGCATATTATTGCAGATAGATTTAAAATATTTTCAAATTACAACAATAATATTCAATATTACCGATTATTATTAGTTCTTGGGACATTTTTATGCCACAATCTTCCCTATATGAGACGGTTTTTTACCGTTGTATCATGGCCGGGAGACCTTACAGCCTCATTCTTGCCATACCACACACCAGCTATCAGCTCGAAGGATGATGCCTCGTTGATCAATGCTGCTTTCTTGGCGGCCTGTTTTGCTGCTCCGGGATCTTGTCCGTTGGCCAGAAGGACTCGGGCTTCCTCGCGCCGCTTTCGTGCATTGGCAAGGGTGATTT
The DNA here is from genome assembly GCF_001622165.1 of Pelodictyon luteolum. Classification (GTDB taxonomy): domain Bacteria; phylum Bacteroidota; class Chlorobiia; order Chlorobiales; family Chlorobiaceae; genus Chlorobium; species Chlorobium luteolum_B. The sequence goes on along the minus strand of NZ_LVWG01000027.1, from coordinate 58,688 downwards.
GAGGATATTGCCCTAAAGCCATCAATCAACTACCGTTTCCCGTAGAACCTTTATTTGAAGCGCCAGAGTTGACCGCCACTGGGGGTGACCTGCAGGAAAAGGCCTGCACCGTCGAAGAGCTTGATATCTTTGTCAGCAGGCTTGGCTTTGCTCACCTGAGCATCGGAAAGAGGGAGAATCCGTTTCGGCATTGGTTCTGATCTTGTTTTGGGGGTATCAGAAATCGCCTGGGGGTATCATACACTCAATAACTCCCCCCAAAACAACTGGACGCCACAAGACCAATGTAGGGGGCAACATTAGAGCCATAAACCAAAAAAGCCCTGATTTTACAGGGTTTTTCGGGCTATATGAGACAGCTATAAACTGTCATTTGGCGGAGAGGGAGGGATTCGAACCCTCGGTAGCCCTTTACAGACTACGTCGGTTTAGCAAACCGGTGCCTTCAGCCACTCGGCCACCTCTCCAGGTGTTTTTTTGCGGAGGATGAGGGACTCGAACCCCCATGGGCGTGAACCCGGCAGTTTTCAAGACTGCTGCCTTACCAATTAGGCTAATCCTCCACTTGGCATGTAAAGAACAGGAACAAAAGATAGCCATTCCCAAGGCAAAATACCAGAAAAATTCCGGTGCCCGAAAGGACGACGTTCAGCGGAGAGGGAGGGATTCGAACCCTCGAGGGCTGTTACACCCTACCCGCTTTCCAGGCGAGCGCACTAGACCACTATGCGACCTCTCCGTTCCAGAGAAACGGCCTCTAATTTACACTCTATTTTATTTTTTCAAAAAGGTTCCTTCCGTTTCATGCGCCAAAACCGGTCCTGCAATGGATTTTTTACCGCAGATTGCCGTTCTAACGGCACTTTTTGTAAATTGGCAGATTCATTTTGCCGCAATCAACCAACCCGTGCCCCATGACCAAGATCCTGCAAGAAGCGTTGACCTTCGACGACGTCCTGCTCATACCAGCATACTCCAACGTGCTGCCGAAGGAGACCAACGTCTCTTCACGGCTGACGAAATCGATATCCCTGAAGATCCCCATGGTGAGCGCCGCCATGGATACGGTCACCGAGGCAGGCCTGGCCATAGCGCTGGCCCGTTCCGGCGGCATCGGCATCATCCACAAGAACCTCTCCCTCACCGACCAGGCCCGCGAAGTGGCCAAGGTGAAGCGCTTTGAGAGCGGCATCATCCGCAACCCCTTCACCCTGTATGAAGATGCCACCATGCAGGACGCCATCGACCTCATGCTGCGCCACTCGATTTCCGGCATTCCGGTCGTAGAGCGTCCGAAATCGGGCGACAGCGGCGAGATGAAGCTGAAGGGCATCGTGACCAACCGGGACCTCCGCATGAAACCCGCCCCCGATGCGAAGATCGCCAACATCATGACCAGCAGGAACCTCATCACAGCCCGTGAAGACGTGAGTCTTGAAGCAGCCGAAGAGACCCTGCTCACCAACAAGATTGAAAAGCTCCTCATCACCGACGCTGAAGGACACCTGAAGGGACTCATCACCTTCAAGGACATCCAGACCCGCAAGCAGTTCCCCGATGCCTGCAAGGACAGCCAGGGACGCCTTATGGTGGGTGCGGCAGTCGGCATCCGTGCCAACACGATCGACCGGGTCAGGGCGCTCGTAGAAGCGGGGGTGGACGCGGTCGCCGTCGATACGGCGCACGGCCACAGCCAGGCGGTGCTCGATACGGTTGCGATGATCAAGAAAGCCTACCCCGACCTGCAGGTGATCGCCGGCAACGTGGCGACGGCATCGGCTGTGCGTGACCTGATCACGGCCGGAGCCGATGCGGTGAAGGTCGGCATCGGGCCCGGCAGCATATGCACCACCCGCATCGTGGCGGGCGTCGGCATGCCGCAGCTCACCGCCATCCTGAACTGCGCCGAGGAAGCCGCAAAGACCGGCACGCCGATCATCGCCGACGGCGGCATCAAGTACAGCGGCGACATCGCCAAAGCGCTTGCCGCCGGAGCAGACGCCGTCATGATGGGCAGCATCTTCGCCGGAACGGACGAGAGCCCGGGCGAGACCATCCTCTACGAAGGACGCCGGTTCAAGACCTACCGCGGCATGGGATCGCTCGGCGCCATGTCGGAACCCGAAGGCAGCAGCGACCGGTATTTCCAGGACGCTTCAAGCGAGTCGAAAAAATATGTTCCGGAAGGCATCGAGGGCAGGATCCCCTCGAAAGGCCGCCTCGACGAGGTCGTCTACCAGCTGATCGGCGGCCTGAAGTCCGCCATGGGCTACTGCGGGGTCGCAAGCATCGAGGAGCTGAAAACGAAGACCCAGTTCGTTCGCATCACCTCTGCCGGCCTGCGCGAAAGCCATCCCCACGACGTCAAGATCACCAAAGAGGCTCCGAACTACTCCACGGCCACCTGAACGCCAGGCTTCGTCCCTTGCAGCACATCCCCGGCAACGGGCGCACTCATATAAACAGAAACGGGTCCTGATGGACCCGCGTCTGTTTTCCGGCTCTTCGCCGCATTCTCTACCCACAGCTCAATCTTCGGCCCTCCATCTTCGACCATCAATCTTCGGCCCTCAATCTTCGGCCCTCCATCTTCAACCATCAATCCTCATCCGTCATGCCTTCGAGGCGGTCCTCAAGATCAGCGTAGATCTCCTGCAGCTCGTCGATGGTCGACTGGTCGGCAGACCACATGCCGCGGCCGTGGGCTTCGAGCATCCTGCCGACGATGTTCTTGATGGCCTGCGGGTTCACCTTCGCAAGGCGTTCGCGCATCTCGGGGTCAAGGGCGTAGGTTTCCGCGGTCTTTTTATAGACCCAGTCGTCAACGCTCTTGGTCACAGCGTCCCAGCCGAGCATGTAGGTGACACGGTTGCTGATTTCAGTGGCGCCGCTGTGGCCGTGCTTCAGCATCCCCTCGAACCATTTCGGGTTGAGGAGTTTGGAGCGGTACTCCACCCGGAGGGACTTCTCCGCGTCGTCGACCTTGATGTCGGAGGTGAAGGACTCGACATAGTTGAGCTTCACGTCCGTTGCCCTGGTGTTGCGCCGCCGTGCGGCAAGCTGCAGTGAGCCGGATGAGGAGAAGTAGTGGTCGATGTCGGAGATGCCGAACTCGGTGGAATCGACCTGGTGGACCACACGGTCGACCGAACCGAGCAGGTTCTTGAGGATTTCCGTCTCCTTCTCTCCTTTACGCTCACCGCCGTAGGCGCTGCTGTTGCGGCGGATGAAGAGATCGTCGAGGTCGTCCTCGGACTCCCAGGCGGAGTCTTCGATCATGTCGTCGACGTAGGTGCCGTAGGCGCCGGGCGACTGGGTGAACTGCCGCGACGTCGCACCCTCGAACGTGGCCCCTCCTGCGACGGCTTCGTTGACGTGCTTGCGGATAAAGTTCATCTCCTCGGGTTCATCGGCTTTGGCAGCCTCTTTCACCAGGCGGTCGAGCTGGTCCATGAGCAGGCCGAACGCGTCACGGAATATCGGGCTGAGCTGCATGAGCACATCGATGCGCGGCCGCTTCAGGCGATCAAGCGGTACGAGACCGTAGTGGCTGATCTTGCCGAAGGCGTCGTAAGCGGGTTCGCCGCCGAGCAGGCGGATGACGACAGCCACGGCCTCGCCCTTGGTCTTGATGGTGTCAAGGCCCCAGAGCACCTGTGCGATGGTTTCAGGGTAGCGGCCTTCGTTCTCCTCAAGATGCTTTTTGACGATGCTGTCGGCGATGAGGGTCCCGCGCTTGAATGCAAGCTCGGAAGGGATCCTCCAGGGGTCGATGGCATGGATGTTCCTGCCGGACGGCAGGACGTTGATGCCGTCGCGCACCAGGTCGCCGCCGGGACCCGAGGCGATATAGCGGCCGTTGAGCACCTTCATGAGCGACTCCATCTCGCCCGTGTTGTCGCGAAGGGCATGCAGGAGCTGCGCTCCTTCGCCCATCAGCTGCTCGATGAACGGCTGGTCCTCAGCTGCCGGGCGGCTGCCGCCGGTGATTGCGGTAAACACACCCGAAGCCGACTTGTGCTGGAACAGGACCTCCTCGACGTACTGGCGGCAGGCCTGCTCGACCCATTCACGCAGACGGATGGCCTCTTCGTCACCCTGGCGGGAACGTGCGGCAAGCTCTTCATAGCCGGTGAAGTGGCCGTTCTTTCCGGAAGAAGCGAGCAGGATGGTGGGCAGGGTACGGCCGTTCTCGCCCCGGTTTTTAAGGGTTTCGGTGATGGTGGTGACCTGCGACTCAAGAGGGCTTGCCTCGCCGAACACATGCAGCGAGTTGGATATGAGGCGGTTCTCGAGTTCGCTCATGTAGATGTAGAGGCGGCTGACGAAGTCGGCGAACGGCTCCCCCTCCCTCCTCGGGCAGTCATCGGTAAGGTTGAGCAGCTCGGCCTTCTGCATGATTGCCTCCTCGATGCCTGCCGCATCGCTTCCCTCACCCGCTCCCTGGGGGTTGCGCTCGCGGTAGTCGGCAAGCAGGTCCTTGAGGGCCGGAAGCTCCTTGTAGAGGCCTGCGCGAGAAAGCGGCGGCACGACGTGCGAGACCATGGTGGCAAGACCTCGCCGTTTGGCGATGGTCGACTCGCTCGGGTTGTTGATCGGGTAGATGTAGACATGCGGAACCTCGCCGCAGAGGGCGTCCGGCCAGCACTCTCCGGTCAGGCCCGTCTGCAGGCCCGGCATCCACTCAGCCGAACCGTGCATGCCGACATGCACCATGGCGTGGGCCTGGAACTCGCGGCTGATCCAGCGGTAGAACGCGATATACTGGTGGTGCGGGGTGTTCGACTTGTCGAACAGAAGCCGCATCGGGTCACCCTGCACGCCGATGCGCGGCTGGACGCCGATGAAGATGTTGCCGAACCGGATGCCACCGATAAACAGCTCTTCGGTACCCATCGGAACGATTTCGCCCGGGAACGACTGCCAGCGCTCTTCGATGCGCTCACGCTCGCCCGCCGTCGTCAGTTCCTTGAATCGCTCATGGCTTACCGTAAGCGCTTCGCGACTGTTCTGGAGCGCCTGGTAGTCGGTTGCGCGGTCGAGCAGACGGAACAGTTCATCAGAACTTTCCGGCAGCTTGCCGACCTCGTACCCCTCCTTCTTCAGGCGCTGGAGCACGGCAAAGAGGGTTTTGGGTACGTCGAGCAGGGCTGCACTGGCTTTTTTGCCGAGGCCCGGGGGGTAGTCGTAGACGATGAGGGCCAGTTTCTTCTCGCGGTTCGCCGTTTCCCTCAATCGCAGCCACTGCTTGACGAGGATGGCGAGCCGCTCAAGACGCTCAGGTACGGTCTCCACCTTGCCGTCCCGGAGCGCACCGAGGATGACCGGGCAGACGGCGCCGTCCATTTCGGGGATGGAGTAGGTGAAGGTCACCTGCATCGGCGAAACACCGAGCTCGTGCCATGATTCATACTCCTGGGTAAGGAGCGGCTGTGCGACCATGTAGGGGGCGTCGAGCTTCGAGAGGATTTCGTGGCGGGCATCGGCCGCGATGCCGGGCTTGGTCGAGCCTGCCGGGCCGCCGACGAGTCCGAACCCCATCATGTTGACCAGCATGTCGAGGTTTTCCCTCAATAGCCAGTCACGCACGAGCACATGGCCCTCGACACCGGTCACGAAGGCCGGATAGAGCTGGATCCCGTGCTTTTCAAGCACACGGATGGTGTTGTCGATATAGGTCTTTTCCTGGATCAGGTGCTTGCGGAAAAAAAGCAGGGCGATACGGCGCCCCTTGTCCATGTTCACTCCGCGCTTCTTCATCCACGACTTGTAGCTTTTCACGTCCTTGAAATACTCCGGGGCGTCGGGATGGTAGAGTCCCATGTTCGGCACATCAACGATGGCGCCGACCGTAACGGGTTCGTTGTAGTACTCTTTGAGGATGAGGCGGAACATGTTGGCGATGTTCTCCGCCGTCGGCTGCATCCAGTAGGAGTAGACAAGCAGCCAGTTTTTGAAGTCCTTCGCTTTGGCGGGAACGAGAGGAAGGATCGTGCGCATGATTTTCATCAGCTTCATGTAGCCGTACAGGGCATCCTCGTCACGGCCTTTCACGAGCATCTTGGCAACCTTCTTCACCATGTCGGGCATGCCCGCCTTGCCGTCCCCGGTGCCGTAGCTGCCGACCTTCGTCAGGGACATTGCTTCCGGCATCGACTCGAACACAAAAATGGTCTTGCCGGGAGTGCCGGCCTCGACCTGCTCTTTGAACCAGTCAACCTGTTCCTTGAACTGGATCATGCTCATGAACACGCAGTCAGCCTCACGGATGGCCGCTCCGGCTTCCGGGTGCTGCTTTTCAAGATCGACATCGCTCAGCTGGGTCAGCTCGGCCTCGCCGGAAAGCAGCCCCTTGATTTTCCTCCAGAGTCCTGCGTTGTACTGCTCGAGCCCTACAACGGCAACGATTTTGCGAAGTTGTGACATGACTTCCTTGACTTTTTTACAAAAAGATATTCAGGCCGCCGTAGCAACCCGTATCTACAATGTAGAAAAGAAGAAGAAAACGAAGAAATATCCCGCCCCGGAACTTGCCGGGACGGAATGGGGGAAAATCAGAAGCTGAGGGCTGCGTCGACGATCTGCTCAGCTTTTGCGTTCGGAAGGTAGAGGTAGCGGCCGCCGAGTTTCTGGGCAAGCTTGGGCGCTTCGCCGCGGGAAAGGTAGTTCATCTGGGTATCGATGACCACGGAGGCGATGCCGTCGGACTGCACGGAGAGGGAGAGTGCTTCGACCTCTTTTTCGAGATCCTCTTTGGAGGGTTTCTCGGCGTTGGGATCGAATGATGACTGCAGGCCGATGTTGCCGCGCCCGTCGGTGATGAGCACGAACATGATCTGCGAGACTCCCTTGGTGCGGGCCTGCTTGGCGGTTTCCCAACCAAGGTAGAGAGCAGAGGCGAGCGGGGTTCCGCCGCCGGTCGGCAGCACGTCGAGCTCGCGCTTTGCGCGGTCAACGCTCTGGGACGGAGGAAGAAGCACCTGTGCCTGCTTGCCGCGGAAGGAGATGAGTGCGACCTGGTCGCGATGCACGTATGCGTTCTGGAGCAGGCTTGCGACCGCTCCCTTAGCCTGGCGCATGCGGTTGAGGGCCATCGAGCCGGAGGCGTCGACCATGAAGATGAACAGGGTACCGCTCTTGTCGCGGAACCGCTTGATCTTGACGTCGTCCTTGCTGATGATGAGGGCGGTTTTCGGCCTGCCCGCCATCTTCTTGTCTTTCTTGCGGGTCTCCTGCCACGGAGCTGCCGATATCAGCGTGGGGATGAGGGCGACCTTGCCGCTGCGCATCTCGCCGGGCTGGGCCCTGACGAAACGGCCGCGCCGGTTGTTGAGCGCCTCGCCGCGGCTTCCCGATGTGCTCTTCTTCTTCGAAGCCAGCGAAATGTTCATGATGTTGTCGGGCAGCTCGGTTTCGATGGCTTCCATCATGAGCTCCTCGATCATGTCGGGTGTCTCTTCCTTCTCCTCTTCGGCATCGGCGTCCGTCGAGTTGTCCGGCTGCTGCTCTTCTTCCCCGGTCTCGGGCTCCTCCTCGGGAGGCGGCGCCTCTTCGGGTCCCATATCCTCAGCCGCCTCTTCACGCTCGGGCATGCGGGTCGCACGGGGAATGAGCACCAGCTTGATGGCCAGCTTCATGTCCTCTTCGTCGACATCGCTGCGCTGCTGGAGGGCTGCGCTGGCAAGTGCGGCACGGACGGTGAAAATATCGACGCGGTTGCCCTCGACGCCGAGGCTGAGGGCGGTCTGTATGAGCGCCTGCACCTGTTCTTTGGTGATGGAGACCTGCGGGAGCTGCTCCTTGGCTGCATTGATGAACCCGGCGAGCATTTTCAGTTCATCGCGGGTGTCTTCAAGGTCCCTTTTTCCAAGGACGACGTCGACGATTTTCTTGCGCGCCCGGAAATCATTCTGGGCGGTGAAGGGGACGATGATGCCGATCCTGTCGAGCAGGCCCATGCGCACCTCGCCGTCTGTAGGGTCGTAGGTGCCGACCAGCATGAAGTTGGCCGGGTGCACCTCGCTGAGTCCTTCACGCTCGACAAGCACTTCGCCCCTCGACATGGCGTCCATGATGTGCGACACGGCCGAACTGTCAAGCAGGCTCAGCGAGTCGACATAGAGCACACCGCCGTTGGCTTTCGAGAGCACGCCGTGCTGCACGACGCGTACACCGCTTGCCAGGGTGGCCTCGAGGTCGACGCCTCCGATGAGGCGGTCTTCAGTGACGTTCAGGGGCAGCTCCACGAAGGGAGTGCCTTCGGGAAGAATGTCTGCGAATGCCCTGGCCAGAGTCGACTTTCCCGAGCCTACGGCCGAGGGGATGACGACACCGCCGAGGGCTGGATCGACGGCCAGCAGCATGAGCGCCTGCTTGGCCAGATCCATTCCCACTATATCGGTAAAAGCTATCTTCATTATACTGCTTCTGCTTCTCCAAGGACTTTTGCGAGCTCACGTTCGATCTTCTCTCCAGCGTCAAGGGTCTCCAGCGGATCCTTGCGGAGGCGGTGGCGGAGGCAGAGGCCTGCGATCTCCCTGACATGCTTCATGGTGACCACTTTCTGGCCCATGAATGCGGCGTGGGCGTGGGCCGTACGGGTGATGGTGAGTTCACCGCGGTGGCCGTCGATGCCGAGGTTCATGCAGAGGCGGGCGATGTCGGTCAGCACCTCGTCGCTCATCGTCACTTCCGGAAGCAGTTCCTTGGCGGTCTGGATCTTCTTCTGCAGCTTGACCTGCTCGCGGCTGTACTTCTTCATGAAGGCGTCCGGGTCCTCATCGAACTCGCGGCGGCGCTTGACGATGTCGACACGCTTGGCGACGTCGAGGATGGTGATGATGCGGGCATGGAGGCCGAAACGGTCGAGGAGCTGCGGGCGGAGCTCGCCTTCCTCGGGGTTGCCGGAACCGACGAGCACGAAGCGGGCCGGGTGGCGGATGCTGATACCCTCGCGCTCGACCACGTTCTTGCCGCTGGCGGCCACATCAAGCAGCACGTCGACAAGGTGGTCGTCAAGGAGGTTGACCTCGTCGATGTAAAGGAAGCCGCGGTTGGCCTGAGCGAGCAGACCCGGCTCGAAGGCCTTGACACCGCTGGTGAGCGCCTGTTCGATGTCGATGGTACCGCAGACGCGGTCTTCAGTCGCACCGAGCGGAAGGTCGACGACAGGGACGGGGATTTTCTCGGTCTTCAGGGTTGCGGGGTCGATCGCTTTTGCGCCTTTCCTTGCATCCTCACCCTCGACAAACTGCGAAGGGGTGCGGTTGTAGATATCGTCCTCTACACGGTCGATGAAGGGAAGAACCTCTGCAAGCGCACGGACCGTGGTGCTCTTGCCTGTACCCCTGTGGCCCATTACGAGCACGCCGCCGATCCTCGGATCGATGATGTTGAGGATCAGACTGAGCTTCATTTCCTCCTGACCGACGATGGCGGTGAAAGGAAACGCAAGGCCGGACTTCTTTTTGGCAGGAGCTGCAGCCTTTTTGGGTGCAGGAGCCGCTGCGGCCTTCTTGGCAACTGTTTTCCTGGCAGCAGTTTTCTTGGCAGCTGTTTCAGTCTGAGTCATAATTGATCGTTTGGTTGAGACCCCGCCCCGTGAACCGAGAAATCATTCACCGGAAAAGGCTTACTGTTGGTTAAGGAGTTGCAATAATAAACCTTGAATTTATGCTTTTAGCCCGACAATCGAAAATCCTTTTAGATAAAGGTGGCCGCCTGCATGCCCATTTATGCCCCAGGAGGAGCCTGAGCCACGAGAGCGGCTTCCCGTATGGACTCAGACAGGGTAGGGTGCGCGTGTACGACCGAGGCGAGCCGTGAGGCCGTGACACCAAGGCTTCTTGCAAGCGCCAGCTCCCCGATGAGTTCCACCGCGCCGTGGCCGATCAGGTGAGCACCAAGCAGCGGCCCGCCCCCGGCCTCGAACACCAGTTTGACCAGCCCCTCGAGGTTGCCGTAGGCGTTGGCTTTGCCGGATGCGGCAAAGTTCGAGCGGCCGACAGAAACCGCTCTTCCTGCCTGCAGCGCCTGCTCTTCGCTCATGCCGATGCTCGCAATGGAGGGTTCGGCATAGACGCAGCGAGGGATCATGGTGTCATCAAGGGGTTCGGGGGAGGTGCCGGCGATGGAGGCAACGGCGATTGCGGCCTCGGCCGAGGCCTTGTGGGCAAGCAGCATGCCGCCGCGGACGTCGCCGATGGCGTATATGTGCGCCACGGCGGTCCGGCACCGGGCGTCGGTTTCAATGAACCCCCGCGAGACCCCGACGCCCGCCCGCTCAAGCCGGAGCCCTTCGGTGCTGCCCCCCACGCCGACGGCAAGCAGCATAAGCTCCGCCTCGATCTCCTGCGGCTCTTCACCCGGAACCATAAGCCGGGCCGTAACCCGCCCCCCATCTTTTTTTACATCCTCGAGCTTCGAGCCGGTGGCGACCGTGATGCCGGCTTTCTGGAACGAGCGCTTGAGGGCTTCGGATATCTCGCTGTCCTCCAGCGGCATGAGACGCTCCATCATTTCGACGATGGTGACCCGGGTACCGAGGGTTGCATAGAACCAGGCCAGCTCTACGCCGATTGCACCGCCGCCGAGCACGATCATGGAGGCCGGCAGTTCCTTCATGGCAAGAGCCTCACGGCTCGTGATGAGGAGGCGCTGATCGGGCTCAAGGCCCAGAATGGTGCGCATCCTGCCGCCGGTGGCGACGATGATGGAGGATGCGCTGATGGAGGCCGCAACCGCACCGTCGCGGATGACCTCGAGCTCGTTCGGACCGGCAAAGCGCGCCTCGCCCTGTACGACCTCCACGCCCGCTTTGCGCAGCCGGTACTCGATCCCCTTCGAGATCTTCAGCACCACCGTGCGGCTGCGCTTCACCGCCGCTGCCAGCTCAAACGTGGCTTCTCGGGCACTCAGGCCGAGCGCCTCCCCTTTGCGGAGGAGGTCGAACGCCTCGGCGCTCCGGAGCAGGGCTTTGGTGGGGATGCAGCCCCAGTTGACGCAGACGCCGCCAAGTGCCGATTTTTCTATGAGGGTGACCTGCATGCCCATACGGGCGGCAAGGAGGGCCGCCTCGTAGCCACCGGGCCCGGAACCGATGACGGCAACGTCTGCCTTGCGGGAAGCTGGAAGGGGAGTTGCAGTGTTGATGGAAGCCATGCGCTGAATTGTGTCAGGGTTTTAGTATAATGCTTCAGCAAAATGCAAAATCACCCGATAAAAAACGAATGCCCCCCCGGAGGGGACCTGGCCCTGGAGCCGAAAAAACTCACCCTGCAGGTCAGCAGGGTGCAGTGCCCCATGCGCATCGACCAGTACCTTTCGCGGCAGGTCGAAAACGCAACCCGGAACAAGGTACAGGAAGCCATCGAGGACGGACGGGTGCTGGTAAACGGCAAAGCGGTGAAGTCGAACTACCGGGTGAAGTCCTGCGACTCGATTGAGATGACCTTCCTCCGCCCGCCCGCCCCGGAGCTTGCGCCTGAAGACATCCCGATCGACATTGTCTACGAGGACAGTGACCTCATGGTGGTCAACAAGGCCCCCGGCATGGTGGTGCATCCTGCGTTCGGCAACTGGACGGGCACGCTCGCCAACGCCATCCTGCACCATTTCGGCACCGATGCAGAAGAACTTGAAACGGCTGAACTCCGTCCCGGCATCGTGCACCGGCTCGACAAGGACACCTCCGGCCTCATCATCGTCGCCCGGAACCCCACCGCCCTCCACCGCCTTGCCCGGCAGTTCGCCGACCGGAAGGTGTCGAAACTCTACACCGCCATCCTCTGGGGGGTGCCGGAGCCGCAGGAAGGCACCATCCATACCAACATCGGCCGTTCAAGGCGGGACCGCAAGGTCATGGCCAACTTCCCCTACGAGGGACTTGAGGGCAAAACCGCCATAACCGATTACCGGGTCACCGAAAACCTCCACTGGTTCTCCCTCGCAGAGCTTACCCTGCACACCGGCCGGACCCACCAGATCCGCGCCCACATGCAGCACCTCGGTCACCAGATCCTCGGTGACACCACTTATGGAGGCGCTTCATTGCGGAACCTCGACTTCCCGAGAAGCGAAAGCTTCGTCAAAAACCTCCTCGACCTCCTCCCCCGCCAGGCCCTGCACGCCGCCACCCTTTCCTTCCACCAGCCCACGACCGGAGAGCATCTTTCCTTCAGTGCACCGCTTCCCGACGACATGGCGCAAGCTCTCGAGAAAATCCGCGTCATATACAGGAGCGCCAGAGAAGCCTGAAGCCGATACCCTCAGCCGGGAACCCGATCCGGCAGTCTGCATCGTGTTCAGTTTTTGAGGCCATGTGACCAGTATCAGCAAGAGAGAATGCAAACACGAAGCAAAAGGAAAGTACGTATGAACACAGGTATGAAAATCGCCGCTGCCGCCGCATTGCTGGCCGCAGCAGGCTTCGCCCCGGAGGCACAGGCGAAAGTCAATGTCAACATCAACCTCGGGGCCCCCGCTCCCTTCATCGTGAGCTCCCCCGCCCCGGTGGTGGTCGAGCAGCGGGGACCCCGGCGCTTCGTCATTGACCAGCGGCCACGGTTCCTCTACACGCCGGACCTCGGGTTCTATGTCTCGGTCGGTGCTCCCTATGACATCATCTACCACCAGGACCGGTACTACATTTATGAAGGTGGAGAGTGGTACCGCTCGTCCAATTACGGCGGTCCATGGGTAAGGGTTCGCCAGAACAGGGTGCCGGGACGCATCACGCGCCACCGGTATGAGGACATCCGTTCCCGGAGAGACTACGAATACCGCCGTGCAGAGAACTGGGAGCGCCGGGAGCGGAGCAGGCCGGACCGGGACAGGGATGGCAGCCGCGACCGCTACCCTCAGCGGGATGGAGACAGCCCACGCTGGAGATGAACGATTGAGGATCTCCGGGGATTACCATTAATGCTCTATATTATAGCTGAGAGTACAGCAGAGAGAGAGAGAGAGAGAACAGTGACCAAAGCGGCCGGCAGCATCACGCTGCAGGGCCGCTTTCTTGTACGACAAAAAAGAAAACATCACCCTCAAAACACCTTGACGCAAATGACCCGATCCCCGGCAGCCCTTCTCCTCGTTCCCCTTTTCGCTTCTCTCCTCTCCGGCGGAACCCTCTCGGCAAAGGAACCGGGTCCGGCGTTGCCGACGCTTGGTCCGCCACACCGGCCGCACACCGAAACACTCTCCGGGGTGGAGGTCTCCGACCCGTTCCGCCCGCTGGAGGATTTCAGTGTTCCCGCCGTCACAGCCTGGGTCCAGGAGCAGTCGGAGTATGCCCGCGCAGTACTCGAAAGCATCCCCGGCCGAAGCAAACTGCTCCGGAAAATGGAGGAGTTCGACCTGAGAAGAAAATCGAAGGCCTACAGCCTCTCCATCACCGACAACGACCGCTACTTCTACCTCAAGGAAACGCCCGGCGATGAAACCGGCAAACTTTACATGCGCAAGGGCTTCAAGGGAAAAGAAACCCTGCTCTTCGACCCCGGAACCCTCGACAGGGAAGAGGGCGCACGCCATGTCATCAGCCGCACCTCCCCTTCAGATGACGGGTTGAGGGTAGCGATATCGGTGTCGGCCGACGGCTCGGAGGATGACCGCATCCTCATCATGGACGTCGACCGTAAACAGCTCTACCCTGAAATCATCGACCGCTGCCGGTTCGCCTCTCCCTCATGGACAGAGGACGGCACCGCATTCATATACAACAGGCTGCGGCCCCTTACCCGCCCGGGCCAGAACCCGCAATACGACAGTCAGGTATTCCTGCACCGGGCCGGTACCGATCCGAAAGAGGATATCGAGATCTTTTCAGCCGAAAAGTACCCCGAACTGCAGATTGCAGGTTCCGAGATCCCCGGCGTCACCTATGACCGGGAAAGCGGGCGACTCTTCGCCTTCGTCTCCAGCGTCGAGCGGCGTCTCCGGGTCTATACCGCCCCTTCGACCGGACTTCTGGCCCCGAAGATCGACTGGAAGCCGCTGATCCGCCCCGAAGACGACATCCATGATTTTGCAGCCACAGCGGCAGAACTGTATGTGTTCACTCCAAAAAACGCTCCCCGTTTCAGGATCCTGAAAACCCCGCTCGAGCGGCCGGACTTCAGCACCGCTGAAACCGTCGTCGGGGAAGACCCCGAAGCGCTCCTCACCTCCTTCAGCCTTACCCGTGACGCCCTCTACTTCACCCGCTCCCGCCACGGTGTCGAAGCGAAACTGTACCGGCTGGAGCAAGCAACCGGCAGAATTTCCCCGCTCACAATCCCCTTCAGGGCCGGCTCGGCCTACATCTCCTCGAAAGGCCCGAGGTTCAGGGACATCTGGGTCACCATAGCAGGCTGGAGCAGCGACTACCGCCGCTACCGCTACCTGCCCGAAACCGGAACATACCGCAAAGAAACCATCTCTTCAGGTGCAGAGTACCCCGAATACCGCAACCTGGTGGTCGAAGAGGTCATGGCGCCCTCACACGACGGCACCATGGTTCCCCTCTCCCTCGTCTACCAGAAAGGACTGAAACGAAATGGAGAAAACCCCGTGCTGCTCTACGGATACGGTGCCTACGGCAAATCGATCTCGCCGTTCTTCAGCCCCTCGATGCTGCTCTGGACGACGCGGGGCGGCATCTTCGCCGTGGCCCATGTGCGCGGCGGCGGGGAGCTTGGTGACCGGTGGCATGTGGAGGGCATGAAGGAAAAGAAACCCAACACCTGGAAAGACGCCATCGCCTCGGCGGAGTACCTCGTAAAGAACGGGTACACGAAACCGGGAAAAATCGTCCTCAACGGTGCGAGTGCGGGGGGAATCATGGTGGGGATGGCGATGGTGGAGCGGCCGGAGCTGTTCGGGGCAGTCATTCCCCAGGTCGGGGCCATGAACCCGCTGCGCGGGGAAAAGACCCCGAACGGACCGGTGAACGTGCCGGAGTTCGGGACCGTCGAAAAGGAGGATGAACGCCGCGCCCTCATCGCCATGGACCCCTACCTGAACATACAGGATGGCACCGCCTACCCTGCTGCACTCGTGACCACCGGCCTGAACGACCCGAGGGTCAGCGCCTGGCAGCCGGCGAAGTTCGCGGCACGGCTCCAGCAGGCGACGACGTCAGCAAAACCGGTGCTCTTTTTCGCTGACAGGAAAGCAGGCCACGGGATGGGCAACACCAAATCAAAAACATTCGAGTCGCTTGCCGACGTTCTCTCATTCGGGCTCTGGCAGACAGGAGCGGGCGACTTTCAGCCGAAACCCTGAGGACAGCGCTTTTCAGGCAAACTCGGCAAGTTCGGTCCAGCGGGCCATGTCCAGCTCCAGCTGTTTCTGCAGCAGCTCGAGCTCCCCGCTGAGCCGCTGCACGATGGCAAAGTCGCTGCCGGCGGCTGCGAGCTCAAGGGCAATCGCCTGCTGGCGCTCTTCAGCTGCCGCGATTGCCTGTTCAAGCCGCTCGAGCTCCTTTTTCTCCTTCCCGCTCAGCTTGCGCCGGGTCGGCGCCTGCACAGGGGCGGCGTTCTGGCGAACCGGCTCTTTTTTCAGTGGGGGCTTCTCACGGGAGGCCCTCTCCCCCGCCTTCATTTCCAGGTAGACGGTGTAGTTGCCGGGGTAGCGGCGGATGGTGCCGCCTTCCTCCCAGGCGAAGATGTCTTCCACCGTCCGGTCGAGGAAGTAGCGGTCGTGGCTTACCACGACAAGGCACCCCTCGTAGGTGTCGAGGTAGTCTTCGAGCACCCGGAGGGTAGGGATGTCGAGATCGTTGGTCGGCTCATCAAGCAGCAGCACGTTCGGAGTCTCCATCAGGAGATGCAGCAGGTAGAGGCGGCGGCGTTCGCCGCCCGAGAGGGTCCCGATCGTGTTGTACTGCTGGGATCCGGAGAACAGGAAGCGCTCGAGCATTTTGGCTGCAGAGACCACCGTGCCGTCTTTGGTCTTTATCTGCTCGGCGTCCTCGCGGATGAAGTCGATCACGCGTTTCGATTCGTCGAGGTTGCGGCTCTCCTGGTCATAGTAGCCTATACGGACCGTCTTGCCGATGTCGATATGACCGCTGTCGGGCTGGATGCGGCCGGCGATCATTTCAAAGAGGGTGGTTTTGCCCGATCCGTTCGGGCCGATGATGCCGATACGGTCACCCTTGCGGATGCGGTACTCGAAGTCACGCAGAAGGGTTTTCTCTCCGTATGCTTTCGAGACGTCGTGGAACTCGACGGTCTTGTCGCCGAGACGGTCGGAACCGAAGTCGATCGAGAGCGCCTGGTCCTTCTCCTTGGGGGGAGCATAGACCAGCCCTTCGGCCCGCTGCATGCGGGCTTTCTGTTTCGTGGTGCGGGCCTTGCAGCCTCCGCGCATCCATTCCAGCTCCTGCTTCACGAGCGCCTGGCGCTTGCGCTCATCGCGCACGGCCTGCTCCTCCTCCACTGCCTTCTGCTGCAGATAGCTTGAATACCCGCCCGTATAAGTGGAAACCGTTCCTTTGTCGACTTCAATCATGCGCATCGCCACACGGTCCAGGAAGTACCGGTCGTGGGTGATGAGGATCACCGCGCCCTGGTAGCGCTTGATGTACTGCTCGAGCCATTCGACGCTGTCAGCGTCGAGATGGTTGGTCGGTTCATCGAGGATGAGGGCGTCGCTCGGCACGACAAGCGCATGGGCGAGGGCAACTCGCTTGCGCTGGCCGCCCGACAGGGTGCCCATTCTGGCCGTAAGGTCATACAGACCGAGACGCCCCAATACCGCCTTGGCGTTCGACTCGAGCTCCCAGCCGCCGGCGACGTCGATCTCATGGGCCAGTTCGCTCATGGTGTCGATGAGCGACGGGTCCTCGCTGTGGAGATGCTCGAGCTTTTCACAGACAAGTTCGTACTGGAGAATGAGGTCCATCACCCGGTCGCTGGAGCGCAGCACCGCCTCGAGCACCGTGTCCTGCGGATCGAAGGGCGAGTCCTGCGGGAGGAAAGAGATTTTCTTTTTGTTGGCCACCATAAGCCGCCCCTTGTCGGGCTGCTCAACCCCGGCAAGAATCCGCAGCAGCGTGCTCTTGCCGCTCCCGTTTGCCCCGATGATGCCGACCTTGTCGCCATCGTCGATGCCGAACGACACGTCCGAAAACAGATGCTTCAGCCCGTACTGCTTTTTGAGCCCCTCAACCGTCAGTAAAACCATATGTACCTTCTCTTCCCTGTAAGTGAATCGAATGCCGCATGCATGGAGAGCTCGGCGGGCGCGGATGTCTCGCCCGGCGGCGTCCCGATATATCGCCCCAATATAGACAAAGGATCGGGTTTTGCACCCTCTGCAATGACTAAGGAAGCGGGAGCAGGGTGCGGAGGGTTTCGGGATCGAATTTTTTTGCTTACAATAAAAAAAGGGGCTGCAAACCCCCGTTCAATCATATCCGAACCCGACCCCTTCAAATGGCCGCCATCGACGACTCCCTCGCCTGGGCCGAGATCCCCGTACCAGAAACCATCCGCCGTATGGAACAGCACCAGCAGGAAGCTGTCGCCCTCTGGACACGCTCAGTGGTTGATGCCAAAACGGAAGGGTTCGATGAGCTGTACCAGGCCATCAGCATGATCGTAAAGTACATACCGCACTTCGTCGTCATCCCGCTGATGGTCGAGCACATACGGCCGAAGATAGCTGCCGGGGTATGCCTCAAGATGGGCGTGGAGCAGGCAACCGGCTATGCCAACGACCTCCCCCCGGAGTACTTCACCGAGGTTTCGCGCCATATCGACCCGCCCATCCTGGCCGAAATCCTCGGCAGGATGAAAAAGCACCACGCCGAGAAGTTCATCATCTCGGAACTCCGCCACCACCTCGCCCGCATGCTCCAGATCGCCGAGCACCTCGACGACAGGATGCTTGAAACGGTAGCAAGGCACGTCACCCTCCCCGAGCACCAGGACGACCTCCTGAAACACCCCCACACGAGCCTCTTCAGCCGCATCCGCCAGATGCAGAAATAGCCTCCAGAGCGGGCTCAACAAGTCCACCTGTAACAACCATACCTATTACCCCCTTCCAGTCTGCACATATACTGTGGCAGCTCTACCCTTCTGCGTTCCGGCAATGCTGTCTCTTTTGCCCCAGAATGGGACAGGTGGGACGAACCGTCCCGGGCATGATTCCAGACCGACCGGTTGATTTTCAACCGGTTAGCAGTTCTGGCACGATACTTGTGATTAAGAGAGCGTCGGAACACCTGATGGTTCTGCAGTACGGACAGCAAGCCACATACATTCACAAAACAACCGGTGCAAGGCTTAGCCGTATAGTGTCACTAAAAGGATGCCGACAACTCACACTACAAACATATCACTAACTCTTTCAGGAGAAACATTATGAAAAAGATGACGATTGCGATTGCAGCTGTTGCCGCTTTCGGTTTTGCAGGGAATGCACATGCAGATACGGTAGATGCCGTGGTACTGCCCATTTTCAGCGAAGTCAACCAGGACAACAAACTGCTGAGCGACAACACGACGAAACTTCTCAGCGACAACACGACGAAACTTCTCAGCGACAACACCAAGGTCCTTAGCGATAATGAGACAACCGTCAAACTTCTCAGCGACAACGTATCCATTACAGGAAGTGCAATAGCCGACCACGGTGCCGTTGCCTATAACGTTGGCGGAAATATGGCAACCATCAGTGTCTCTGCGTATCAGACAGATGCGATTGATGGTTTGGGCGCTGTCAGCGCGAACATGGAGATCAACAGCGCTGATCAGCTTGCTTTAATCCCTCTTGCCTCCGGGGCGAATGCAGCCGGAACACTGGGATTGACGTCCGTCCATGCAGAAAACACCGGTGCTCTGAGCAATGGAAGCGCCGCCTCATGCGTCGGCAGCGTCATGGTGAGTGCAATCAATGCGCCTAGCGTTGTCGGTATTGGTGGCGACTTTATCTCCACCGGCAACACTACCACCACAAACCCTTAACTGTTGCCATGTTCAAGAGCAGTTTGCTCGACATGTCACAATAACATCAACTCTACAAGGAGAACATCATGAAAAAAACAATGATTACGGCATTGGCGGCAATCGCAACTTTCGGCGTTGCTGGAGTTGCTCATGCCGCAACTGTTGATGCTGTAGTGCTGCCGATAGGCAGCAATGTCAACCAAGACAACGCCATTCTAAGCGATAACGTCCTCAAAGTGCTCAGCGAAAATGAATCATACCTTAGCGACAATGTCACGACGGTCAGCATGCTGAGCAACAACACACTCATCACCGACAGCGCCATAGCAGACGACAATGCTGTAGCATACAGTGTTGACGGCAACATGGCCTCGCTGGCGGTAAGTGCTTACCAGACTGATGCTATTGATGGGGCAGGCGCAGTGAGTGCAACGATGGAAGTCAACAGCCCCGATCAGTATGCCATCGTTCCGGTGCTTGCAGCTGCCAATGGTGCCGCCTCACTTGGCATCACATCAGTTCATGCCGAGAATACCGGTGCTCTGAGCAATGGTAGCGCAGCCTCATGCATCGGCAGTGCGATGGTGAGTGCAATCAATGCGCCCAGCGTGGTCGGCATTGGTGGCGACTTCATTTCAAGGAACAATCAGACAACGACCAATCCCGCACCGTAACAACAGTTACGATGTGTTCATCTACAGACCGGGACAAACCCCGGTCTGTATTTAATCCGATAACCGACTCAAACGGGGGAACCTACCAATGAAAAAGATTCTGCTGTTGCCACTACTCTGCCTGACGGGCTCAATTCTATCATACAGTACCGTTCGCGCTGATCCCAACATCCAGTTCGACAATACAAACGCTTCTTCGCCTGTATCAATACCCGGAGGTCTTGCAGCTGCATCCGATAATTCTTCTGCCTACATCGTTCAGGGCAACTATGTCATGGCCACGGTTACAGCCAAGCAGTACAACTACTTTCCAGATGGACTGAGCGTGACATCATCAAACACTTCAAGCAGCAGCACAACATCATCTGCTGAAAGCGGGGGAAGCATCGGCAGCGCTACTGTGAATTTCAACAATTCTGCTACGGCACTGGCAATCGGCGGCAATTACTGAAGGATCTTAAAACCACAGAATCATGAAGAGTCGTAAAATACAGATACTCATCGTACTGGTGTTCAGCATCATGCTGCAGGGACCGGCCGCAAAAGGACAGGATGTCATCAACTCCGCGGACGGTACGGCCATCGGGAACTTCAACTACAATATCGGGTCATCGGACCACCCGCCAGCATATGCACCAGGCATCATCACCGCCCCTATTGCGCCACCAACCCTCTTCAGTATTCAAGGTGTTCCCGCACAGATAAAGGGCCTACCGATGCTGTCAAATCATTTTTTCTCGACAGTACACTATGCTGTAGCAAACGGAAAAAGCAGAAGCACAAAAATCATTTTCAATCGTGCGAACATCGAAAAAAAGCGTAAAAACAAAGCACGGAAAATCAAATTCAGCTTCAGCGGTGTTGCTGAAGGAGAACTCATCGGCTCCATCACCATTCAGGGTAAAAAGAATAAATCGGACCAAGTCGATATGCCGACTATTGTCTACGATACAACCCATTACATTGACGATGTTGATGAACTGCAAGGATACAACATCAGCCTGCTAAGTATCCCTAATGCGATCACCTATACGATGGGCGTAGACACCCGGGCAACGGGCGTTGCACTCTCTCCCTATGTGAGCGGGTTCATGAACGGCCCTGCAGGAGCGTTGACAGGATTAATCGGCGGAGTTTCAAAAAGTGGTGGCGTGACAGTTCCGACTGCATCTCTGGGATGCACATTTCTGGTACTTATTGATGGTAAAAACCAGCAAAGAGTTGACATCAGGAAAAATTATAACATGCCCGAGATTAAAGAGAGTGCAACAGAAAACGGTAACAACAAGAAAAAGTATGAAGCCATCAAGGAGAATCCTCCCGAATGAGTCATCATTCTCACAGCAGATACTATGACAGAAGGCCGGAATTCCAACCGGCCTTCTGCTGTTATGGATTACATTGCCTGCATGATGGAACAGGATGAAATGACGGTGAACACAAAGACGCAATACCCCGAAAAACACCATAGCCGCACACATTTCCTCATGGTGCTGGCACTGCTGTACTGGCTGCCGGTCGCGACCATCCTTACGGGGATGGTACCCTTCTCCCTGCGCTCGTTACTGCTGCTGCTGATGTTCGTCTTCACGGCCATCTATGCCCTCATGCAAGGCCATTCCGCCGCCGAGCTCGGGCTTGAAAACTTTAACCTTCGAACATCACTGGCAGTGAACCTCCCTGCCGGCATCGCGGCAGCGGGGGTGGTGTTCCTCATGCCCATCGCCGGGGTCCATGATCGACTTCTGCCTCCACCGGAGGCGACATTCATTTTCTTCTATGTCCTCGTCTCAAGCCCTGTCCAGGAATTCCTGTTCCGCTCGTTTCTCTTCTCTGAGATGCGCCGCTCCAACATCCACAGCCCGATCTGGCAGGTCGTGATCTCGGCGACGTCTTTTGCGTTCCTGCACGCCGTCTACCTTGATCCGCTGACCGGCCTGCTGAGCTTTGCCGCCGGCATCATGTGGAGCATCATTTACCAACGCATACCCAACCTTGCCGGAGTCTCTCTGTCGCACGCGATAATCGGCATCATGGCCATCATGTCGGGCATTGCAAGGAAAATCTAGCCGAGCACCTTCTCCACTTCGGCCTTGAGCTGGGGATACGGGACAGCTCCTGCGGTGCTCCATTTCTTCTCTCCGTCCCTGAAGAGCATGAGGGCAGGGATGCCCTGCACCTGGAAGCGCGAGGCTGCTGCCGGCTGTTCATCAACGTTGACTTTCACAACCATCAGCCGGCCCTTGAACTCTTCGGCAAGCCGCTTCACGGAAGGAGCGACCATTTTGCAGGGCCCGCACCATGCGGCCCAGAAGTCAACGAATACGGGAGTGGTACTGGTCCTTATGAGATCTTCAAGCGAGGTTGCCATAATGGATACGGTTGCGGGTTAGGGGTTATGCTGGAACTCAGTCTCTAAACAACGGGCGGCAGGGAGGGGTTCCCGTATGCGGTTTTTCCTGCCGCGATGCTGAAACTTATTGCTGCCGCAGCCCGTTGAATCAGACGGTGACAGTAAAATACGCCATTCCAATATAATCAGCTTTATTGAGTACATTGTACCCCTCTGAACAGCATTGCACCCTAAAGAAATGAAACAGAAAAAGACCCCGCTATCCACTCCTCCCGTTGCCCCGCCCCCGCCCGAACGAATGCCCAAGGTCTATGTAACCCGCACCATCGAGTTCAACGCAGCCCACCGGCTCTTCAACCCGAAGTTCAGCGAAGAGATGAACACCCGGGTGTACGGAAAGTGTGCAAACAAGTACGGCCACGGCCACAACTACCAGCTTGAAATCACCCTCGGCGGCACCGTGGACCCTGAAACCGGGTACCTGTTCGACCTGAAGGAGCTGAAAAAGATCCTCGAAGAGGAGGTGACGGCGCGCTTCGACCACCGCCACCTGAACCACGACGTCCCGGAACTCGAAGGGCTGGTACCGACGACTGAGACACTTGCCGTCCTCATCTGGGACATACTCGAAGAACGCATTGCAGCCATCGACAACCGGGAGATCTCCCTCCAAGCAGTCAAATTACATGAAACAGGAAAAAACAGCGTCAGCTACCTCGGAGAATAACCCTATGCATACCCCGATAAACACCCCCCTCTTCACCGGCAGGGGCACCTGCTGTGACGACGACGAGTACCCGCTCGACCCGCAGGAACTCTGTCCGGAAGCGCATGCCGCACTTTCCGCATCCGTCTCCACCATGCTGGAGTCTGTCGGCGAGGATCCTATGCGCGAAGGCCTCCTGAAAACCCCTGAACGGGTCGCCCGCTCGCTGGCGTTCCTTACCCGCGGCTACCGCCAGGACCCGGAGGAGATGCTGAAGAAAGCCGTATTCACGGAGTCGTACGACGAGATGGTGCTCGTTCGCGACATCGACATTTTCTCGATGTGCGAACACCACATGCTCCCCTTCTTCGGCAAGGCCCATGTGGCCTACATACCCGATGGAAAGATCGTCGGACTCTCGAAGCTCGCGCGCGTGGTTGAAGTGTTCGCCCGCCGCCTGCAGGTGCAGGAGCGCCTCACCCAGCAGATCCGGGACGCGATACAGGATGTCCTGAACCCGAAGGGGGTCGGCGTCGTCATCGAAGCGAAGCACATGTGCATGGTGATGCGCGGGGTCGAGAAACTCAACTCCGTCACCACAACCTCTGCCATGTCGGGCCAGTTCATCACCTCAGAGTCCACCCGCGGAGAGTTCCTCCGCCTGATCCGCCAGTAGCCGCCATCCCCCGCACCCTCCGCGGTTGAAATGAAACAGGAAAACCCCGCCATGCAGCAGATGCAGGGCGGGGTTTCTTCGTCTCGGGTGCGGCCTGGGGGGCAGCTGGCTTTAGTAGAACGAGAGACCGAACAGAGCCGATGAGTAGTGGGCAAACTCTGAAAGGGGCTCGAAGAAAAGACCGAACCAGATGGTGAGCACCATGAGGACAGCCATCAGTACATTGGCGAAAAGACCCGGGTTCTGCTCCCGCTCGTTAGGCTCGAGGGATTCTCGGAGGAACATGTTCAGAGGAATGAGCATGTAGTAGTAGAGCGAAATCACGCTCGTCATGATGCCGACAAGAGCGAGTCCGACGTAGAGGGACCCCTTCGAGAGCAGGGCCGAGAAGATGAACAGTTTGCCGATGAAACCGACCGTCGGAGGCAGCCCGACGAGGGAGATGAGGAATACGGTGAGGGCTGCGCCGGCAAGCGGCATCTTGCGGCCGAGGCCGCGGTAGTCGTCGAGGTTCTCACTGCCGGTACGGTTGGAGATGAGGATGATGACATAGAACGCACCGTAGTTCATCAGCAGGTAGGAGAGCAGGTAGAAGAGGACTGCCTGGGTGCCGATCGAGTCCATCACGATGACGCCAAGCAGGAGGTAGCCTGCGTGTGCGATGGAGGAGTATGCAAGAAGACGTTTCACATTCTTCTGCCAGATGGCCACCACGTTGCCATAGATCATGGAGGCAACGGAAATGATGGCAAGCAGGGCAAGCCATTCACTGCCTGCGATATCCTCATACGGACTCAGGCCGTGCGGGATGACGATATAGAAGAACCGAAGAAGGAGCGCGAACCCTGCGGCTTTTGAGGCGACCGAGAGGTACGCGGTGACCGGCGTCGGGGCACCCTCGTAAACATCGGGGCTCCAGAAATGGAACGGAACAGCACCGATCTTGTAGCCGAAGCCTGCAAGGATGAGCAGGGTGGCGAGCATCATCACCAGCGGGTCGTAGCCATGCTCGGCAAGTTCGGCGCTGATGAGGAGCAGGTTGGTCTGGGCAGTGAGGCCGTAGATGAGGGAGAAGCCGTAGATCATCAGGCCTGAGGAGACCGCTCCGTAGACAAGATATTTCAGGGCGGCTTCAGAAGAGCGGCCGTCGCGCTTGAAATAGCCCGAAAGGACGTAGGCCGAGAGGCTGACGAGTTCCATCGAGAGAAACACCATAAGGAGGTCGGAGGCTGCGGCCATCATGACCATTCCGATCAGCATGGCTACAATAAGTGCATAGTACTCGCCGATGCTCTTCACCTCGGTATCGAACCGCCGGTCGGCCATCGTGAGCACCACGGCAAACATGGCGGACACGACAAAGAAGTACTTGAAGAAGATGGCGAACTCGTCAAGCACGTACATCCCGAAAAACAGCTCTCCGGCCTCCATCTGGTGCTGCTGGTGGATGAAGAACATGCTTCCTGCAAGACCGGCGAAAGTCAGCCAGCCGAGCAGAATCGGCTTCCGCCCCTTCGTCGCGAGATCCACAAGGATCAGCGCCATGAAAAGGATGGAGAGATAGATTTCGGGAATGAATGACCCCGCACCTGCTTTCAGGCTGGCGATGATATTCTGTATTTCAGCACCTGATGGGAGCTCGAACATGATTCTCTTCGTTTATTCTGGTTTCGGTCAGTACGTCCCTCTCAGTTGATGGCCGCCATAGCCACCGGTGCAAGCACCTGGACAAGCTTGTTGATGCTGCTTGTCATGAGGCCCATGATCGGCATCGGGTAGATTCCGAGGAAAATGATGATGACGGCAAGCGGCACCAGCATGGCCAGTTCACGTGCGTCGAGGTCGAGCTTGCCCTTCCAGTCGTGGAAATGGATGTGCTCATGGCCGTCCTCACCGATCTCGAGGTCGTAGGCAGCGTCGTCACGGCGTTTTCCGAGGAACATCCGCTGCAGCGACCAGAGCAGGTAGGCTGCACCGAAAACAATGCCGAGCACCGATACGATGGCGATGGGGCGGGTAACTTCGGAGCTGAAAGCACCGACGAAGACGAAGGCCTCCGAAATGAACCCGCTGAGGCCCGGAAGGCCGAGGGAGGCGAACCATGCAATCATCACGACACCGAAGTAGACCGGCATATAGGTTGCCAGGCCGCCGAACTTCTCGATCTGGCGGGTATGGGCACGGTCGTAGATCACACCGACGAGCAGGAAGAGCATGGCGGTGATGGTGCCATGGTTGAACATCTGGTAGAGCGCTCCGGTCATGCCCTCGCTGTTGCCGGCGGCAAGGCCGAGCAGCACGTAACCCATGTGGCTGATGGAGGAGTATGCCACCATCTTCTTCAGGTCCTTCTGTGCCAGGGCGCAGAAAGCGCCATAGATGATGTTGATGGCGCCGAACACACCGATCACGTACATCGAGGCCTGGAACACTTCAGGGAAGAGCGGGAAGTTGATGCGCATCATGCCGTAGGTGCCGAGCTTCAGAAGCACGCCGGCCAGGATGACGGAAATCGGGGTCGGAGCCTCGACGTGTGCGTCGGGGAGCCAGGTATGGAACGGGAACATCGGGACCTTGATGGCAAAGCCGATGAAGAGCACGATGAAGGCCACGGTGCGCCACATGACGTTTTCGGGTCCGAGAATGGCGTCATGAATGTAGTTCTCCTGGCTTGCCATGGCGACCAGGCTGAAGGTGTGGTTGCCGGTAAGCGGGTCGATGACGCTGAAGTAGAGGGCGATCATGACGAGGAGCATGAAAACGGAACCGAACAGGGTGTAGAGGAAGAACTTGATGGCCGCGTACTCACGGTTCGGGCCGCCCCACATGCCGATGAGGAAGTACATCGGAAGCAGCATGAGTTCCCAGAACACGTAGAAGAGGAAGAAGTCGAGTGCGACGAAGCAGCCCATCATGGCCGTGGCCAGAAGGTTGTAGAGCAGGAAGTAGCCTTTGACCTGCTTCTGGATGGTCCAGCTTGAGAGCACGCCGATGGTCGAGACGAGCGCGGTGAGGATCACCATGGTGATGGAGAGGCCGTCGACACCGAGGAAATACTCGATGTTCATGCTGCCCATCGAGCCCAGGTCCAGGCTGATCCACGGGAGGCGCTCGATGAACTGGAACGACCCTTCAGGAGAGCCTCCCGCCACGGCCGTGATGCCCGCGAGCGAGGGGTCGTATCCCTGCCAGATCATGACCGCAAGCACCATCTGGACCACTGCCGCAAGCAGCGATACCATCCGGATGATCTGCTTCTGGGAGGAGGGCACGGCAAGGATTACCAGGCCGGCGATAATGGGCAGAAAGACAATTAAACTCAGCATGTTCCCTATCGGTATGTTAGCAATTGAAAAGTAAATCCTCTCAGGAGACCAGTTGTGCAAAGTAGTAGACGAAATAGCCGAAGACGGCCAGCATCACCATGACAACATAGGTCTGCACCTTTCCGGTCTGGAGCTTTTTCAGCACTCCGCCGGACGTGTTAACGAAAAATGCGGTAAAGTTGACCATTCCGTCAACAGCATATTTGTCGAAGCTGCCGTTGAGGAACGCGAATTTCCTGGTCAGGGTGGCGATGCCGTTGACCATGCCGTCAATGATGTTGCGGTCGAACCACGAGAACATGGCGGCAATCAGCATGGACCCCCTGATGAAGGTCGCCTGGTAGATCTCGTCCCAGTACCATTTGTTGTATGACATGAGGTAGAGGGGGCGGATGGCCCGGGCTGTACGGTCCGGATCGATGACCTTGAAGGCATAGACGGTGAGGGAGAAGCCGATGCCGAGGATCACCATGACGGTAGAGATCTGGATGGCGCGGTTATGGGCCGCGTGGGTCAGGTGCGCGATTTCGGCCTGACGGGGATCGGCGAACGTGTGGCCTTCGGCGTGCTCTCCCGATGCGGCGGAGGGATGGGGTTCAGTCACCGCTTCAGCATGCGCTGCTGCCGGGGCATGCATATCCTCAGCGGCTGCCGCTTCGGCCTGCACCGCTTCGGGTGCGGCTGCAGTTCCGTGTTCCTCTGCGGACATGGCCATAAAGGCTTCTGAAATACCGTGCTGCTCTCCTCCAACCACCGTTGCGGGTGTCGGGATCATCTTCATGAACCAGCCCTTGCCGCCGTCAAGCGGATCGGGAGAATAGACGATGAAAATCGAGAGGGCAGCCAGAACGACCAGCGGAAGGCGCATGTTCCATGCTACCTCATGGACCGGATGATGGCCGTGCTCTTCATCATGACCGTCATGACCGTCATGACCGTCATGGGCATGTGCCGCATGGTGGTCGTGCGGGTCGGAGGGCTTGAGGTGCGTGCGGCTTTCGCCGAAGAAGACGAGCCAGATCTGCCGGCCCATGTAGAACGCGGTCAGAAGCGCGGAGAAGAAGCCGAGCACCGGAACCAGATAGTAGTACCAGGTGCCTTCAGTCTGTGCAAACCCGAGAGCACCGGCAAGGATGGCGTCCTTGCTCATGAACCCGCTGGTGAGCGGAAGACCGGCAAGAGCGAAGGTGGCGATGATGAAGGTGGCAAAAGTCCAGGGCATGTTCCTGCGCAGCCCTCCCATCCAGCGCATGTCCTGCTCGTGGTGCATGGCGTGGATGATGGCGCCGGAACCGAGGAACAGGCATGCCTTGAAGAATGCGTGCGTGACGAGGTGGAAGAGGGCTGCCGAGTAGGCGCCGACACCGAGACCAAGCACCATGTAGCCGAGCTGCGAGACGGTCGAGTAGGCAAGGACCCGTTTGATGTCCTGCTGGGTAATGGCGATGGTGGCCGCCATGAAGGCGGTGAAGGCGCCGATGAATGCGATGAGGTGCAGCGCCTCGGGCGTGAGGAGCACGAAAATGCGGGCCACAAAGTAGACGCCGGCGGCAACCATGGTGGCGGCGTGGATGAGGGCCGATACCGGAGTCGGGCCCTCCATGGCGTCAGGAAGCCAGACATGGAGCGGGAACTGGGCCGACTTGCCGACGCAGCCCATGAAGAGGAGGATGCCGGCCGCGGTCAGCCAGGCGTGCGACAGGCCGAACTCACCTGCTGAAAGTTTCTGGAAAATCTCCTGGTATCCGAAGGTGTGGAACTGCGAGTAGAGGATCAGGATACCGAGCCACATGCCGATATCGCCGACACGGTTGGCGAGAAACGCTTTTTTCTGTGCATCGGCAGCACTCTCTTTTTCGAAGAAGAAGCCGATGAGCAGATAGGATGAAAGTCCGACGAGCTCCCAGAAAATGTAGATGGAGAAGAGGTTGTCGCTCAGCACGATGCCGAGCATCGAGAAGGTGAAAATGCCGAGATAGGCAAAGAAACGGCCGTAGTGCTTGTCGCCCTTCATGTATCCCGTGGAGTAGAGATGCACGAGGAAACTGATAAGGGTAACCATGGCGAGCATGATGGCCGTCAGGTTGTCGACGACGATGCCCATCTTGACCTGAAGCGGACCGACGCCGGGGACATTGCCGAAATCAAGCCAGGTGAAGTCCCATGCAACACGGAATGCCGGATCGTAGTGCTCGACGATGACCGTCCAGAATATATAGGCCGAAAGGGCGAAGGTCGTGCCGAGAATGCCGACCCCGATGAAGTCCCCCCTGCGCGGCAGGCGCCGGTTGAAGAATATCAGGATGACGAACGAGAGCAGCGGCAGTAGCAGTACGGCTATTGACAACTGGATTAAACTGTGCATGGTCCTCTATGATTATTCGGTTGTACCCCTGTGATCACTCTTTCATGGAGTCGACGGATGAGACATCGACCGTGTTGAAGATCTTGTAGATATTGATGATGATGGCAAGCGCCACGGCCGCTTCTGCTGCGGCAAGCACGATGACAAAGAGGCTGAACATCACCCCTTCCATACCGCCGTTCCACTTGGAAAAGGCAAGGAAGTTGATGTTTGCGGCGTTCAGGATGAGCTCGACGCCCATCAGGATGACGATGGCGTTGCGGCGCGTCATCACGGCAAAAAGGCCAAGGGCGAAAAGGATCGCCGAAATGGTCAGGTAGTGGTTGATTCCGATTGCTGTCAGCTGTTCCATGTGGTGGACTCTCTCCGTAAAGTTCGTGGTTACTGTTCGCTGTTGCCGCGGCCGCCCTTGGCATCGTAGCGGGCGAGGAAAGCTGCTCCGATCAGTGCGGCAAGCAGCAGGATGGAAGCCATTTCAAACGGCAGGACGAAACGCGACATGGTTTCAAAGCCGATCCGCTCGACCACGCTGCCCTCAAGCATGGTTTCCGAAGGCATCCACCCGTTTGTGGTATAGAAGGTGTAGAGAAGCCCCGCAAGGGTGCCGAGCAGAAGGAGTGCACCGGGAACGACGTTCAGGACGTCTGCCTTCAAATCGGTGGTCATCACCTTGTTGGTGAACATCACGCCGAAGAGCAGGAGGACGAGGATGCCGCCGACATAGACCACGACCTGGGTGACGGCGATGAAGTCGGCCGAGAGGAACACGTAGAGGGCCGCGATACCGAAAAAAGTGAAGAGCAGCGAGAAGGCCGAATAGATGATGTTGCGCGAAAACACCACGAACGCCGCGGACAGCACCGTGATGGCGGCAAAGAGGTAAAAGATGGCCGTATAGGTTGGGTTCGTCATGGTCTCTCTTTCAGTTCTGCTGTTAAGGGTTCGTCTCGCCGGGTTCAGCGGAAGCCGCTGCTGCTTCGGCGGCCTTCCGCTCTTTTTCTGCCTGGGCCTTCGCCTGTGCCTCTTCAACCTTCCTCTTCTTGGCCTCGGCTTCGTGTCGGGTGAGGTTGCCGAAATGGTAGACAAGGTTCCAGCGGTCGAAATCGGAAAAATCAGCCACCGGTGTATGGCGGAGGCACTCCGTCGGGCATACGGTGGTGCAGATGCCGCAGGTCATGCATTTTGCGGTGTCGATGTCGAAGAGAGGAACCCAGAACTTCTTCTGCTGGCCGCCTGAGGTTTTGCCACAGGCCGCAAGGTCTTCCGGCATCACCTTGATGGTCTCCATCTCGATGCAGCGGACAGGACATGCCCTGACGCACTGGCCGCAGCCGATGCAGTCGTCGATGTCGTTGTGGAGGCGGTAGCGTCCGTTTGACGGGGTCGGGACCGCTTCGCGGGGGTACTGGAGGGTCACCAGGCCGTCAACCTGGCCGAAGTAGTCCACATCGTCAATGCCGGCGTCTCCCTTTCGGTGGACGGCATTGAAGAAATGCTTCAGGGTGATCCCCATGCCGGTGGCAATGGTGGTGGCGCCGGTTGCAATATTCTTGAAATACTCGCTCATAGTGTGTTCTGTCATTAACAGGTAACGGTCAGGGTACGTATATCATCCAGATCGCAGTCAAAACGAAGCTGAGGAAAGCGAACGGAGTGAGCACCTTCCAGCAGAGATACATGAGCTGGTCGACCCTGAGGCGGGGAAGGGTCCAGCGCAGCCACATCTGCACGAAGATGAAGAAAAATCCTTTCATGATGATCCAGAACGCGCCCCAGACAGGCCCGGTGGTCATGTCGTTGAGGGCGAGGGGCCCGATGTTCGGAAGCGGCGAGTTCCAGCCGCCGAGGAAGACGATGGAGATGATGGCCGAAACCATGAACATGCTGCCGTACTCGGCAAGGAAGATGACGGCGAACTTCATGCCGGAATATTCGGTGAAGTACCCGGCGACGAGCTCCGACTCGGCCTCGGGAATGTCGAACGGGGCGCGGTTGGTCTCTGCCAGCGAAGCGATGAAGTAGATGAGGAACGGGAGCCATGCAATCGGGCTCTGGAAAAGGAAGAAGTGCGCAAACCCCCAGGTGCCGGACTGGAGCACGTTGATCTCCTGCATGTCGAGCGTACCGGCCATCATGGCACCGCAGAGAAGGGCGATGGCGGCGGGGATTTCGTAGCTGACAATCTGCGCCACGCTGCGCACGGCGCCGTAGAGCGCCCACTTGTTGTTCGAGCCCCATCCTGCAGCGAGTATGCCGACCACTTCAAGTGCGACGATGCCGATGGCATAGAACAGGCCGACGTTCAGGTTGGCGCCGATGAATGCAGGACCGAAGGGAAGGACTGCAAAGGCAAGGAAGGATCCGACGAAGAGCACGCCGGGGCCGATGACGAAAAGAAACTTGTCGGCAGAGGTCGGCACGATGTCCTCTTTCTGGAGCAGCTTGAGGATGTCGGCGAGGGTCTGCAGGATACCCCATTTTCCGACCTCCATCGGACCGAGACGGTCCTGCATGAACGCCGAAATCTTGCGTTCACCGTAGACGCCGTAGGTAAGGGCGTAAAGGGCAATGAAGACAAGCGGAATGGCGGCAATGACAAGAAGGCCGAGAGGCAGGCCCATCGGGGCGAAGCCCGTGAGGGCGTCCGACCAGGCATTGAGGCTGTTACCCATAAGAAGTGGCATGCTGGATTGCGGTAATGCGTTGAAGCTCATCGGTCAACCTCCCCGAGCACGATGTCGATGCTGCCGATGATGGCGACGAGATCTGGTATCAGCTGTCCTTTCGAGAGGTCCTTCATGGCTGAAAGGTTGACAAAACAGGATGACCGGGCCTTGCAGCGGAGCGGGCTCGTGGACTTGCCGTCGGAAAGGATGTAGAAGCCAAGTTCACCGCGGGGGTTTTCGGCGCGTGCATACACCTCACCTGCTTTCGGGCGGATGCGCTTCGGAACTGCGGCTCTCGGGTCAAAGCCCTCCGCCGGAGGCATCTTCCCGATGCACTGTTCGATGATCTTGAGGCTCTCCTCGATTTCAAGTGCGCGCACAAGGTGGCGGGAGAGACAGTCGCCGACATCGGAAAACTTCCCGTCGGGAACAGGGACGGCGAAATCAAGTTCAGGATAGATCGAATACGGGTCATTGCGGCGAAGATCCCACTGCACGCCCGAACCACGGAGCATGGGGCCCGACCATCCATAATTGATGGCCACGTCGGCCGGCATGATGCCGATGCCTTTCGTGCGCTTGACGAAGATCTCGTTTTCGGTAAGGAGGCGTGAGAGTTCGACTGCTTTCGGGCGGAAGTAGTCGACGAACTCCCCTACACGCTTCTGGAAATCGGAAGGGACGTCGTAGGCAAGGCCTCCGATCCAGATATAATTATAGAGCATCCTTGCACCCGAAGCCCACTCAAGCATGTTGAGGATATGTTCGCGGTCGCGGAAGCAGAAAAGAAACGGGGTGAAGGCCCCAAGATCGATGGCGTAGGTGCCGATGGCGACAAGATGAGAGGCAATGCGGTTCAGCTCGCTGACGATTACCCTTATGAACTCGACCCTGCGCGGGATTTCAATATCCAGCAGCTTCTCGACGGCGATGGCGTAGGCCATTTCGCTGTTCATGCCGGCAAGGTAGTCCATACGGTCGGTATAGGGAACGATGGCCTGGTAGTCTACATGCTCGCAGTGTTTTTCGAAACAGCGGTGAAGATAACCGAGGTAGGGCTCAGCCTCCGTCACCACCTCTCCGTCGGTCCGGCACTCGAGACGGAGCACCCCATGGGTGGACGGGTGCTGGGGGCCCATGCTGAGGACCATCTCCTCAGTGGCAAGGTCCTTTTCGATGATGACCACGTTATCGCTTTTCCGGGTCACCCTCACCGAACCCTGTCCGGCCATTTCCAATTCCTGCATAGTCGTAAGCGGATTTGACAGTGTTAACCTTTTCTAGTATGGCACCTTGATGCCGTGGTAGCTCTCCTGGACCCGGTAATCCTTGCGGAGCGGCCACCCTTCCCAGTCGTCCGGGCAGAGGATCCGGCGCATGTCGGGATGACCCGTGAAAAGAATGCCCAGCATATCGTATGCCTCCCGCTCATGCCAGTTGGCGGTATGCCACACGCAGGACACGCTCGGTATCGAGCCGCCCTCTCTCGGGCACTTCACCTTCACGGCGATGCGGTGCGGATAGGCGCCGATCGACTCGAGGTTGCAGACGATGCCCAGCTTTTCTTCCTCGGGGTAATCAACGCCCGACAGGCATGCCATGTAGTTGAACTTGAGCTTGGGATGGTCCCTCATAAAGAGGGCGATATCGGTCCAGAGGGCCGTATCCTGCACCTCGAAAAAGGGCATGGTGGGGTTCCTGTCGAACGCCGAAATGGCCTCGCCGAACTTCTCATGGATGACGCTGTATGCCGCCTCGCTCAGCTGCACCTGCTTCGATCCGATTGTTCCTTCTTCCATCGTGGTGGTCTCTCTGGTCTGTTGAAAGTTATGCGCCTGCGGCACTGCGTTCACGCTCGATGTACGGCTGGGGTTCGACGCCCGTTTCGGCAAGTTTCTTCAGGGCATCCTGACGCGACATGCCGATCTGCTCCATGCGGATGAGCTCCTGCACCTTCATGAGGCCGCCGATGAGCGCCTCGGGGCGCGGAGGGCAGCCGGGGACATAGACATCAACCGGAATGACCCGGTCGACACCCTTCAGGACATGATAGCCATGCTCCCAGTAAGGTCCGCCGCAGTTGGAGCAGCTTCCCATGGAAAGCACATAGCGCGGCTCGGGCATCTGCTCATAAAGGCGTACGACACGTTCAGCCATTTTCATGGTGACCGTTCCGGCAACGATCATGAGGTCTGACTGGCGGGGAGAGGAGCGGGGGAAGATCCCGAAGCGCTCAAGATCGTAGTTTGAGGCGTTGGTGGCCATCATCTCGATGGCGCAGCATGCCAGGCCGAAGCCCATCGGCCAGAGCGACGAGAGGCGGGCCCAGTTGAGGACGGCGTCGACAGGCGCCACCAGCACATTGTCCCTGGAAAAACCTGCGTCAAGTAAACCCATGGTAGCGAGGAAAAAAGTGGTTAGGAATCAATCGCGCCCGGCGGACTGTCTCGGTGAAGGCATCTCCGGCATCTTGGGAACAGAAGGGGTCGGCCGTACCCAGTCGAGATCCCCTTTCACCCATGCATATACAAGACCGAGGATCAGGATGCCGGCAAACACAAGCGCCTCGATGAGCGCGAAACTGCCAAGCTGGCGGAATACGGTGGCCCAGGGGAACAGAAAAACGACCTCAACATCGAAGATGATGAAGATGAGGGCAACGACGTAAAAACGGATATTGAACTTGACCCATGCGGAGCCCACGGCTTCTTCACCACACTCATAGGTAGAGTTTTTGGCGGGATTGGGGCGGCTCGGGCGCAGCATGCGGGCGGTGAGGTATCCTCCGGCGACGAAAACGACACCGAGGAGAAGAAAGACGAAAACATTGCCAAAATCACTCAGTGTCTGGTCCATGCTGTTCGGTTTTGTGTTGCACCCTGAAGACGGGTGCGCAAATATAAAAAAAATTCACTTCCGGCCCAGAAAAAATCAGTGCAGGATAATGCTGTACATAGGGTCCGGGAGATCGGGAGCAGAAAGGTCTGAAGTTAACAATTTTAAACTTCAGGGAAAGACAAGAAGAAGAAAAAAATCAGGAGCTCAAGCCTCCCCGCCTCCGATTTTCCGGCTGAACTGTCCCAGCAGCCTTACGAACAGATACACGATGCCTCCCGTCGAGATCACCGAGGCCGCTCCGGCAGCCGCATGCGAACCGGTCAGGGCAACGGCGCGGCCGTTTGAGCAGATCACATTCCCGCTGAATGTTACTCATGTATCAGCCGTGTCAGCATCTGGAGAGGACGCAGGCGGCCTCAGACGAACGCCTTGAATCTCTTCATCACTATCAGCAACCGGCAAATTCCGGGTAGTGTCGTCCAAAGCGGCCTCAATCAGCTTCCGCTCCTTTTCAATTTCCAGCATCAATTCCTGCTCACTGGGCAGGTATTGCAGGTACTTCGAGGCGAAAATCTGCCTCCCCTCGCTCAATACCGAGTATTTCGCAACGGCTTCACCCTTGTCCGAACAGAGAATAAGGCCGATGGTGGGGCTGTCTCCCTGCACTTTAAAGCGGTCCTCGAACAGACGGACATACCCGTCCATCTGCCCAACATCCCGATGAGTCAATTTTCCGATCTTGAGGTCGATGAGCAGAAAGCACTTGAGCATGAAGTTGTAAAACACCAGATCGACATAGAAATCATCATCATCAAAACGTATGTGTTTCTGGCGGGCAACAAAGGAAAACCCCTTGCCGAGCTCCAGAAGGAATGATTGCAGGTTGTCGATTATTGCCTGCTCCAAAGCATTTTCGTGCAGGTTTCTCGAATCGGGCAGTCCGAGGAATTCCAGTACATAGGGAGATTTCAGAATGGTTTCTGCTTCTGCACCCTCACCCGGCAGTCGTTCACGATCGGTCGAAATCAGGCCCGCTTTGCCCCGGTTGGCGATGATTCGCTGATAATAGGAGGATTGAATCTGACGTTCAAGCTGAGCCTTGCTCCAGCCGCATTCGATTGCTTCCAGTTCATAAAACGCGCGAGCCTCTCCATCCTGCACCCGCATCAAAGCACGGTAATGCGACCAGGAAAGCAAAGCGGAAAAACCTTTTAACCATGCATCGCCAAACGGCTGAGCTGTTTCGGAAGACATTAATTCTCTTCCGGATGGGGAGAGTTTTGAGGCCTCATCCAATTCTCTACCGGACGGGGAGAGAATCTCAAGCCGGTCAGCATACACCTGATAAAACCGCCTGAAATTCCATAGAGAAGGTGCGGAAAAACCCTTGCCGTATTGAACGCTCAAACGATCCGAAAGGTTTTCGAGTATCTGTTTGCCATATTCCGCACGCCCCTCACCGCCCTGAAGCTCCTGCACAATCTCCCTGCCGATCAGCCAGTAAGCAAGCACCATATTTGAATTGACCGAACGGACAACATTGCAGCGAGCCTGTTCAAGGATGGAGGCGACCCGTGCGAAGAGGTCACCGGCAATCGGCGGGGTGAATAGTGGAACAGCCGAACGATTATCATGCTTCAGTTTCATTTCATCCTCCTGCCGGCGACACGAATTGTTTGAGGGAAGGTAATTGCCAATTTTTCAACGGCTGGCATGACTCTGATCCACCCATTGCTACAACCAATACCTAAAGCCCTTGCCTCAATTGGGAAAACTTTTCAGAATCGCCTCAAGTGCCAGAGATGCACGAGCACCTACCATCTCTTTCTGTGCGGCATTCATGGAGAGTATCAAACTCAAGCCTCCCCGCCTCCGATTTTCCGGCTGAACTGTCCCAGCTGCCTTACGAACAGATACACGATGCCTCCCGTCGAGATCACCGAGGCCGCTCCGGCAGCCGCATGCGAACCGGTCAGGGCAAAAACGGGCGGCGCGAGCATTGAGCCGAGTGCGAGCAAGACGATGGGAGCCCAGACAAGGGCGAAGAGGACGAGAAGGCCCGTTTTCATTCTGCCTGTTTTCATTCTGTTCATTGTTCATCGAAGAATAGGCTTCCGATCTGGGCAGCCATGTCGGCATCCAGCGTCTTCAGCAGTTCGTATTCCATCCGGAGCGATTTCATGTCGCCGCGCGACACATGGAACATGGCGAGCTTGCGGTGCGGCTCGGGGTTGTCGGGCTCAAGCTCCAGCGCATGGTCAAATGCCGCCCGGGCCTCGTCGTACTCCCCGAGGTCGAGATGCACATCACCGAGCACGCACCAGGTTTCAGCGTAGGCAGGATCAAGTTCGAGTGCGTGGCGGAGCGTCTTCAGGGCCTCCTCCTCCTTGCCGAGCGTCAGCTGCACGAACCCGAGGTGGCGCCATGCCGGAACGAAGCTCCGGTCGAGCACGATCGAACGGAGCAGTTCGCAGCCCGCTTTGCGGTATGCCGCAAGAGCGATATAAGCCATGGCACTGGCGTAGCGTACCTTCGGATCGCGATAATCTTCAAGCAGCAGCTGGTCGAGCAGGACCCGGGCACGCTCGTTCTCCTGCTGCTCCATGCACCGGAGTGCCTCAGCGTAGAGGGCCGGGCCGGAAGGGTTCAAGGCAGAATCGGACATGGCTGGTCAGGGTTTCGGTTCAAGGCTTTCATAAGCCTTCTGGATATTGCTGAGCCGGTTGAGCTCACCGAGCACCTTTCCGGCCAGCCACCCGGCAAATGCCGGTGAGTCATTGATGCAGGGCACATAACGCGACAGAGGGAAGCCGGCTGACTCCAGAAGCTCACGGGCCTGGTACTCGGTTTCACTGTTATCGGCAAAAAAACCGTACGGGAACATCACCACGCCCCGGCACCCCTCCCGCCGGAACTCCTCCAGCGCCTTTTCAACGGTCTCGGAGGTCCACTCCCCTCCTGCCGTGTGGTTCATGCAGCCCTGGCGGATGTCCGTGAAGACGTTCCGGGGGTCCTCCATGATGCGGCGCTTCATCATTTCGAAGAAACGGCCGGTTTCATCGAGCCCGGTAAACACCTTCGGGGGTTGCCCGCGCGGTCGCGGACAAGGGTTCCGTGAATCACGAGCACGAGACCGAGCTTCTTTCGGGACTCCATGAACGAGCTTCCCTCCAGCTTGCTGAAAAGGTGGTCCACGTAAATCCGGTGCAGGGCGTCGTCCGACCAGAACCGGTTCATGAGCCGGACGCTGCTGTATCGGGTGTCGCCGTAAGTATCCTCGACCATCCGGCATGCAACACCGCAGGAAAACGCCGACTCGACGGGGATCATCGGCACCACCACGATTCCATCATACTCCCGCTTCAGTCCGGCGAGCATATCTTCAAGGTAGGGCGGCACGAAATAGTATGCATCGAGCACGTCTATATCCACATCTTCCGGCAGCTCCGGCGCCCGAGTACTGAGACTCTGGCGGAGCTGGGCAGTCTGCCTGCGGTTTATGGCCTGAAGGGACGAACGGTAACCGCTGAGACGCCAGTTGATGAAGTGCTTGATTGAGCGGTAGTCTGCAATAAGGTAGACCAGAAAACGGGGGACCTTGACGATCTGGCTCGTGATTACCTTGAGGATCCGTCGGGAACTCGGCCAGAGGTTGCGGAGGGTAAGCTTCTCCACCTCCCCGTATGTGACCACGACGACCGCGTAGCGTTTTCTCTTCACAGCCCCGTCCACCACCTCAGCTCCACATACATGACCGAGAACCCGATGATGGCTCCGACGAGAGTCTGCATGAAGTTGTGGGCCTTCAGGACCATCCTCGACCACATGAGCAGCGGAACGGCCGGAAGGGCCCAGAGGGCGGCCGGTCCGAACTGCAGGAACAGCAGGGCAACCGAAGATGTGAAGGTGAACAGGTGGATGCTGATCTTCCACTGAAGGGTGACGAGGAGAATGAGTACGGTGTTCACCGCATTGAAGAGGAGGATGCCGCTGAGCAGCCGCGGGGCATGCATCTGCTGCATGAACTCATAGCCGATGGCGTTGACCACCACCAGCACCAGAAGGGGAAGGAAGCGCTGCTCCCGGAACGAGATGTTGTAGTCCGACACCCGGCCGGTCTTCTTCAGGCCGTAAATAAGGGCCATCGGGGCGAAGGTGCTGGCTGAAAAGAGGATTGTGAGGTAGCTGAACCGTTCAGGGTCGGCCCTGAGGCCGAGAAGGATGACGGCCAGATAGGCCGCCGGAGCGACGACCACGGGGCTGATCACCCATGAAACGAAGGTTGCTAGACGATGCTGGTCAAACTGCACGGGCACAGCGGATTAACTCAATGGATTTCAGCGTATTACGCTCTGAAAAGTATTTGGAAAGATAATTTTTAATAAGTTAAAATCCATTTATATATTCTCAATCCTGCGAGAGTGGTGAAATTGGTATACACGCTAGTCTTAGGAACTAGTGCCGTGAGGCGTAAGGGTTCGAGTCCCTTCTCTCGCACCCTTGCCTGCATGCCAAAGTGGCGAAACTGGTAGACGCGCTGGACTCAAAATCCAGTGGGCTAATCCCCGTGTGGGTTCGAGTCCCACCTTTGGTACCACAAGACATATGCACACCGAGGAAGGAATCCCGAAACCCCTTTATAAATAAGGGGTTTCTCTTTTTCCCCTTCGGCTGATTCTGCCATCACCGGCTTGAATCATCAGCATTACAGGACGTCTTTTAGGGGCACATTCTGGATTCGTTTTTACTCACGAACCAAAATACCCCTACAATACCACCCCTAACCGCCCCACTCTACGCCAGGCGCACCTGAAACACCGCCCCATCTCCGAAGCCACATGGGGCGCTCTCATCGAGCCGGAGGGTTCATGCCGACGCCAACGGGACGTATTGCGATTGATTGCCCGGGGCCTCACCGAACAAGGAAGTAGCCGCAGCGCTCGACATCTCCTGCTTTACGGTCAGGGTCCATGTCTCAAACATGCTCCGGCAATGGCTGGTCCCTTCACGTACGTCATTAGCCACCCATGCGCTGAAGCAGGGCTGGAGTTGAATGCTGCCGCCAACTGAATGACCACAACCGCGGAGCAGCTTAACACAGGAGCAAGGCCACGCACATGGTATCCCGACAACTAGCGGGGACGGCAGTTCGCGCAGTTTGTCTCCATGGGGTATCAATGCTTCCTGACGAATAAGATCAAGGGGCTCCTGTCGTTCTTCACCAGGGCATTGGCCGATCCTCCCTGCTGATTGTTTGCGTTGCCGTAAGGGGCCGCATACCATGAAGCAACCATGAAGCAATCATGAGCCGTGCGATATGGACTCTTGTTCCAATATGCACGACTATGGCCGCCCGATCTTTTTCTCCGTCCGCATCGTCTGCCTCCCCGATTTTACCGGCACGGCCGTGAGGGCACCGCCCGCCGTTCACAAAAGCGCACTGTTCAAAAATAACGGACACCGGCGAAAAATGAACATCCGCATGGAACGCCCGACTCACGCCCTGCCCGCCAGGTACTCTGTAACGCTCCCCCAGTCGGGGAACCCTATGCCCCGAAATGTATCAGCTCGCCCTGGAACCGGTCCGACCCGTTGGCGTCGTGGCGGTCGTCGACGAGGAAGTCGCCGATATTTAGGTGCTTGTGGTGGGAGAGGACGAGCCGCTTGCGCGCGGCGTTGCCGAGATGCTTCCTCACCCGGCGCAGCTTGTCGCTCCAGGCCGAGGGGTTCTCCCTAGGGGCGGTGGAGAGGATGTAGGTATCAAAGAGCAGGGAGGCTCCCTGAACGCCTCGAGAGCGCCCTCCATCGGCTCCACCATCAAGCGGAAAATGCCGGGCGCGTCATCGTAGCGCCCCTCGTAACGCCTGAGGTCGTCGGGTTTCAGGGCGTCGATGCCCGAACGGAAATCGACGAGGGTGTTGTCCATGTCAAGGTAGAGGATCTTCTTCATATGCTGGCGGCGTCAGTGGGTTCAGTACATGCTTAACCCCCATAGCATACCGCCGGAGATCGGACAACGGCTGTCACAGCAAAAAAAAGACGTTCAGGCCGCAGGAGACGAACCGGCGGCCATAACCCTCCGTTCGGCGAAACCGGCTCTCACAAATACCCGACGGGGATGGCCGTAACGGTCGAGGTGAGAGGAACATCCCGTTCAACCATGCACAGAACCGCCCCCGGGCCGACAGGGCGGCCGAGCCTGTCCAGTACGCCAAACTGTGTACGGACCGTCTTCCTCGGCGATGCGGTCTTTTTGATTTCAACAGGGAAGAAGGTGTCGCCCGACTCGATGAGCAAATCGATTTCGTTCTGGTCATCGTCACGATAGAAATAGATGCCGCATTCCAGGCCCTGGTGCCAATAGCTCTTGATGACCTCGGCGACGACCCAGGTTTCCAGTATCGCTCCCGACATGTTTCCGGCCTCAAGGGAGGCCGGATCGGGCCAGCGGGTCAGGTAGGAGGCAAGCCCCGTATCAAGGAAATACAGCTTCGGGGCCCTTACGAGCCGTTTCGTCAGATTGGTATGATAAGGCTGCAAAAGGTATACCAGCCCCGACGCCTCCAGCACAGACAGCCAGACCCTGGCCGTCTTGTTGTCGATGCCCGTATCCCGCGAAAGTGCCGCATAGTTCAGGAGCTGGCCCGTACGGGCGGCAACGGACACCAGGAACCGATGGAAGGCCATCTGGTCCGAAATGCGCAGCAGATCCTGTACATCGCGCTGGATATAGGTCTGGATGTACGATCGATAGAACAGGTCCCGCACATCGGGGCCATGCTCGTGCACACGAGGAAACGAACCGATCCAGATCTCCCGGTACAGATCCATCAGCGGCACCGTCCCGGCTTCACGCGAGCGGGCTATCCAGTCGGCAGTCGGAACGAACGGTAGCGACGCTGCCGAACGTCCGGCGAGTTCGGCCCGGGAAAGACCAAGAAGATCCAGGACGGCCACCCGCCCGGCAAGGCTTTCGGTAATGCCGCGCATCAAGTGGAACTTCTGAGAGCCCGTCATCCAGAACATCCCGTTGCGCTTCTCCCGATCGACGATAACCTTGATGGCACTGAAAAGCTGGGGAGCGTACTGAATCTCGTCGATGATCAGCGGAGGCGGCCATCTCTGGAGGAAAAGCGCCGGATCCTCGCAGGCAAGGCTGCGGGCGTCCAGATCATCGAGCGTGACATACCGGCGCCCTGCGGAGGCATGGTCCCCTGCGCACAACTCAAGCAGGGTTGTCTTGCCGACCTGCCGGGGCCCGGTCAGCAGAAGCACAGGGAAACTCTCGCTGACCCTGTGAACCGCTTTCTGTAATGTCCTTTCGTACATGATTCGTGTATATTGGAATTATACCCCAATATACACGACAAAAAAGGAAAGCAGAAATCAAAAGAGTAACCAACCGAACGATCAGCGCGGATACCCGAAAGCCGGGGTAAAATCAGCCTCACCGGCCTCAACGATCAGGATTATGTCTGCCTTGCCGACATCGCCCGCTACAGAGAAATCATCCCGACTGACGACCTGATCGGCAACCGGCTGCGCAACGGCAACACTCTCGAGTTCCTCGGACTCTGGGAACAG
This sequence comes from Pelodictyon luteolum, assembly GCF_001622165.1. Taxonomy (GTDB): domain Bacteria; phylum Bacteroidota; class Chlorobiia; order Chlorobiales; family Chlorobiaceae; genus Chlorobium; species Chlorobium luteolum_B. Next base: position 16,562 of record NZ_LVWG01000027.1, on the reverse strand, counting down.
ATCAACAATCCCGGGTTTAATCCCGTCGAATTCGATCGGTTTAGAATGCAGGCAGGGCTCAACAGCTTCACGCTCACGCCGAAGCAATGGATTGAGCGCACCGGTGCCATCGCCATCCAGTCCAGGGCCGGACGTTATGGGGGCACCTATGCCCACTTCGACATCGCCCTGGAGTTCGCCGCGTGGATCTCGGTCGAGTTCAAGCTCTAGCGCATCAAGGAATTCCAGCGCCTCCGTCTTCTCAATCGCCTTGAGCAGCCCCTCCAGCTGGAACAGCATCGGCTGCAGCAGATACGGCTTCTTGCCAGGGATCCGTACTGTCCGCCATGATCACCACCCTGCCCGCTCTCCCGCCTGCATCATCATCCGCATTCTTCACAAGCGTGCTGTGGTTGCTGTTCCTGATAGTCTGCGCCAGCTCCGACAGAGAGGTCCTTGCGCCTCGGTGCCTCAATGCTCGGATCTCAATTGAATAGCTGGCACCCCCCGCATGGGTTGACTGAACCGGGTACCGGGCTGCGGGCGAATCAGGGTAGCATGACCCCCGGAATCATCAGGAGGGATTCTACCAGCTTTTAGATATATTTTGAATTGATTGAACGAGGTGTGTATTGAGGGGCATTTTCAGGGGGACAAAAAGAACTGCACAGCATAAAAGCCTTACCCCCCATTGATGTTTCGATTCCCACCGTTGGATACAACTAACACCATTCGAAGATCCTCGTAACGATGCAGAGAATGTACTCCCCGTGGCGCGAAACCTACATGCAGTCCTTCAAGGACGAAAAAACACCGACGGACCCCTCGCGCTCGGTGTTCGCCGACATTCCCCCGGAAGAGGACGAAGAGCGCTTCGTGCTTCACCGCGCAGAGCACTGCTTCATCATCATGAACCTCTACCCCTACAACTGCGGGCACCTCATGGTGATCCCCTACCTGCAGACCGCAGAGTTCTCGGGGCTTGACGCGGCAACGAAACTCGAGGTCATGGAACTCACCGACCTCGCCATCAAGGCTTTAGAGCGCACCCTCCGTCCCCAGGGCATCAACTTCGGCGCCAATCTCGGCCGCGTGGCCGGCGGCAGCGTCGACACCCATATCCACTTCCACATCGTTCCCCGCTGGGAGGGCGACACCAACTTCATGCCGGTACTGGCAGACGCCAAGGTGCTGAGCAACGACATGCATGCCCTCTACCGGAACCTGAAACAGGCAATCGGGGACCTGCTCGAAGAATCCGCCGACTAGAGGCTGTGCCGATTGATCCTGTCCCGTTCCTCACCGTCCCCGACCGGTTTACCCCGGAAAAGGGCGACTGCTGGCCGCTCGCCCTTGACCCCGAAACCGGCATCATCAGCCTTCTGGATCCACCGGGTCCGCTTGAGATGGCCGCCCACTACCGCCACAACGCCTACTCACCCCATCTGCAAAAGGCCGAGAGCATTCCTGACAGACTCTACCTTGCGGCATCAGCCCTGCTCCTCCACCGAAGGGCCCGGCTCGTGGCAAAAGGCATCGCCGAGCCGGGAAAAGCCCGTGTGCTTGAAATCGGCTGCGCCCGCGGCACCCTGCTGGAACACCTGGCCCTCCATCACGGGTTCAGCCGCAGCAATATGATCGGCATCGAGCCGGACCCCGCCTCGGCATCGTTCGCCCGTGAGCGCTTCAAACTCACCCTCTACCCTTCACTCAGCGACCTTCCTCCGCTTTCCGGGCCGTTCCAGCGGATCGTGCTCTGGCATGCGCTCGAACATCTCCCTGAGCTTGATGCCGCCCTCGGACAGCTCTCCCGGCTCCTCGCCCCCGAAGGCCGTCTCCTTATCACTCTCCCCAACCCCTCCGGACTTGACGCAGCCCATTACGGTCCAGACTGGGTGGCGTGGGATGCCCCGCGCCACCTGTGGCATTTCCCGTCGGGGACGCTGGAACGGCTGGCAGAAACATACGGACTGAGGCGGATGACATTCAAGGCGTGGGCGCCCGATGCCCTCTTCAATGCCTACATGAGCGAGGAACTGCGGTGCAGGAGAGGAAAACAAGGAATGCACGCCGCAAGAAAAGCGCTGGCGCTTCTGAAGGGCGGGCTCTTCGCCCTTCGGGGCATGCTGAAAACGGAGGACGGGGCGGGCATTGTCCGGGAGTTCCGGAGAGGAAAAGAAGCTCCCGGCGTTCAGTTCTCCCCGCCAGGAGATGGCGTGCGGCCGAGCGAACGATCAAGCGCAACATCTGCTGAAAGGCAGTCGTAGACCGCCTGCAGGTAGTTGGTACGGGCTTTGTTCAGCTGCAGTTCGGCGTCCGTCAGTTCAAGGCGTGAACCAACCCCTTCACGGAACCGCAAGAGCGAGATCCGGTAACTCCGCTCCGCCATCCCGATGGTCTTCGACTGCACATCAATGCGTTTGCGGGCCTCCCGCATATTCGAGAGTCGCACCTCCAGCTCAGCCAGCACGTTGGCCTTCAGGTCCTCGAGCCGCGCCATGGACTGAAACCTGGCAATCTTTGCCTGCTCCACCCTCGCACTGATCCGGTACCCGGTGAATATCGGCAGGCTGAGCTGAAGACCGACCGACGAGGAGACCGGCCAGACGGAGTCCTCAATATAGGTATCGTCGTTGAAGGCGGTCTGGGAAGCAAGTTCGCCGAAGGCGGTCAGCGTGGGGAAGCGCTCGGCCCGGGCTGCACTGATTTTTTCACGCTCTGCCTCAACCTGCAGTTCGAGCTGGCGGACGTCCGGCCTTGCCCGGAGTGCTTCACGCCAGGCAATGGCGGCATCGGCGGGATAGGTCGCCACCGGAACCGAGAGCGAGTCGGTCAGCAAAAGCGGAACGGCGGGATCAAGGCCTATTGCGTTCTTCAGGCGGGTCAATGTGTTCAGGACCCTGTTTTCTGCCTGGATGAGGTCGGGGCGGAGGTTTTCGACCGAGAGATAGGCTTTCAGGGTATCGATGTCGGCTGCCACGCCCTGACGGAACATCGCCCCGGTATCCTTCCGGGCCTCTTCCCAGCGCTCGATGCTGTCCCGCACGAGCTGCAGCTGGTCACGAGATATGAGCGCGTCGAAATATGCCATCCTGATGTCGGCAACGACCACCGATTCAGCATCGCGGTATGCCTCGGCACTGATTTTCTTCACGATCCCGGCACCCCGGATGCCGGCAAATGCCGCACCGTTGAAGATGGACTGCTGCAGGTCCAGGGTAGCCTTGCCGGAGTTGTCGGCACTGATGTTGATCGGCGTGAATCCCGACTGATTACCCTCGACGGCTCCAAATGATGAGGGGAAAAAAAGCACCGATGACTTCAGCGAGCGGGTGTAGGTGAACCCGGAGCTCAGCTGCGGAAGGATCGGCGACCATGCCTCACGGACTTTTGCCGCGCTCATGTCGCATTCAAGCCGGGCGATCTCCAGCCGGCGGCTCTTCTCCATTCCTATGCGGACGGCATCGGCGACCGACACCCGGAGGGGGGCATGGAGGGGTGCCTGGAGGGTATCGGGGGAACCCGGCGCTGCATGGGCAACGAGAGGCATGAGCAGGGCGCAGAGAAGAACCGTAAGGGTGGAAAAGCGGAACATCGGCGTTCAGGAATTTGTGGTTGCGTTCCCGGTGTCCGGGGCACCGTACCGGTCGTCCCAGAGCGAGCGGAGGCGTTCGGCGAGATACTTCTCCCTCCCCTCTTCGACGGGGCGGTAGTAGGGTTTTGGTTCCATACCGTCCGGGAAATACCGTTCACGGACAAAATGGTTCGGAAAATCGTGCGGGTAGCGGTAACCGGCCCCATAGCCCTCCTGCTTCATGAACTTCGTCGGGGCATTGCAGAGGTGCTTCGGCACCGCAAGGTCCTGCAGCGAGGCAGCCTCCGCAAGGGCCTGGTTGACGGCAATGTATGATGCGTTCGACTTCGGACACGATGCCAGATAGGTCACCCCCTGGGCAAGGTTGATGCGGGCTTCCGGCATGCCGATCAATGTAACCGCCTGAAAAACAGATACGGCGAGGGTTATGGCGTAGGGATCGGCGTTGCCGATATCCTCGCTGGCGAATATGACAAGGCGCCGGGCAATGAAGCGGGGATCCTCTCCCCCTTCAATCATGCGGGCCAGCCAGAACAATGCGGCATCGGGGTCGGAACCCCGCATGGACTTGATGAAGGCAGAGACCGTATTATAGTGCGCCTCCCCGCCATGGTCATAAATCGGGGCACGGTGCTGGAGCGCGCGCTCAAAGAGATCCCTGCCGATAAGCGCCGGGTCCTCATCCTCCGCAATAAGCAGAAACGCAGCCTCAAGGGCGTTGAGTGCCTTTCGGGCGTCACCTCCCGAAAACCGGAGCAGGAACTCCATGTCCTCCACCTGCACATGGCGGTCCCGGAACAGCGGATCGACTGAAAGGGCCCGGGTAACGACCAGGCGGATGTCTTCAGGGCCGAGGGATTTAAGGGTATAGACCTGCATCCTGCTGAGCAGGGCGGCGTTGACCTCGAACGAGGGGTTTTCCGTAGTCGCGCCAATCAACACCACCACACCCTGTTCAATGGCGTGCAGGAGCGTATCCTGCTGCGCTTTGTTGAATCGGTGGATCTCGTCTATGAAAAGCAGGGTGCGGATCCCTCTTGCCCTTGAGGATGCTGCGTTTTCAAGCACCCTGCGCACGTCCTTCACGCCGGAATCGATGGCGGAAAGCTGCTCGAAACGGAAGTCGAGCGCCGAGGCGCAGATTTCCGCAAGGGTGGTCTTGCCCGATCCGGGAGGCCCCCAGAAAATCATGGAGGGGAGCTGCCCCCCGCCGAGAAAGCGCCGCAGCGGCCCCATGGGGCCGACAAGGTGCTCCTGGCCGGCCATCTCATCGATGCTTTGGGGCCGAACCCGCTCGGCAAGCGGCTGGAACGCGCCGGCACCCGAAGAGGGCGGAGGTGAGCCGAAAAGGTCCGGCTGGCTGTTTATCGGAACTGCCACCTAGAACCCCCGCTCCTGCAGCCATGCTTCGCTGATGACCGATTCCCCGGATGGATGAGGGCCGGCACCGGTTTGGCGCGCCACATATTTGCCAAGGATGTCGAACTCCAGGTTGACCCGGCTCCCCGCCACGAGGGCGTTAAGGGTAGTATGGGCGAAGGTATAGGGAATGAGGGCGACGGTGAAACGGAGCCCATCGAGACGCGCAACCGTGAGGCTGACTCCGTCGATGGTGATGGAACCGGCAGAAACGATCAGGGGGGAGAACGCTTCGGGGAAGGTGACCGAGATCTCGCGGCTGCTTCCGAGATCACGTATCGAGGATACCGGAGCGGTGCAGTCGACATGGCCGAGGACAAAATGCCCTCCGAGCCGGTCGATGGGCCGGAGCGCGCGCTCAAGGTTCACCAGCGAGCCCTCATGGAGGTCTCCGAGGCTCGTTTTCTTCAGCGTCTCCTCGACGGTATCGACCTCGAACGAGCGGTCATCAATAGAGACCACTGTCTGGCAGGCTCCGTTGATGCTGACGCTTTCATCGACCGAGAGGCCTTCGAGGCTCTCTGCTCCGCTGTAACGGACACGGAGCCGCAGGCCCCCCTTGTGACGGGAAAGCGCCTGAACGCGGCCGACATCCTTTATTATTCCGGTGAACATTGCTTTCCTTCCTGTTTGCAGTTTTCCCCAATATATCGCCCCGCCCGTTGCCGGCAAAGCCGCACAACGAAAGAGTGCCGGCTTCACGGCCGGCACCACACACACTCTCTCTCTCTCTCTCTCTCTCTGGATAAAAACAGAACCTCAGCTCACTGCAGTGCCTTGAGGGCTGCTGCGTAGTCGGGTTCCTGCACGATTTCAGGGACCTGCTCGCTGTATGCCACACGACCGTCTGCGTCGACTACGACCACGGCTCGTGAAAGCAGGCCCTTCAGCGGTCCGTCGGTCAGGGTCACACCATAATCGCGGCCGAACTCGGGGGAACGGAACACGGAAAGCGCAATGACATCTTTCAGCCCCTCAAGCTCGCAGAACCGGTTATGGGCAAAGGGAAGGTCAGCTGAAATACAGAGCACGACGGTGTTGTCGAGTGCAGCGGCCTCCTGGTTGAAGCGCCTGACGGAAGCAGCGCAGACTGCTGTATCCAGACTCGGGAAAATGTTCAGCACCATCCGGCGTCCGGCAAAATCAGCAGGACCGGCTTCACTGAGATCGGTTTTCACGAGGCAGAAAAAAGGAGCTTCAGTGCCGACGGCCGGAAGGGTTCCGGATGTGTGTACAGGGTTGCCCTTGAGGGTGATGGTGGCCATAAAAAAATCATTGATTGGTTTGAAAAAAAAAGACTCCGAGGAGAAACGAACCGTCTGTCGATACAGAGAGTTCCCCTCATTCCCCCGGAAAAACCTGATACCAGCCCTCCACGGCGGCAACCCGCAACGGGACATCGAACAGTTCAGAAAGAAGCGGAGCGGTGAGCATGGCCTCTTTCGGACCGTCGGCAACAATGCGCCCATCCTTCATATGCACCACCCGGCCGATTTCGGGAGGTATCTCATGGACATGATGGGTCACGAGAAGCACCGTTTTCTCCCGCTGCATCAGCCGGCGAAGTGTCTTGAGGTAGTGGAATGCGGCATTGAGGTCAAGTCCGGAGGTCGGCTCATCGAACAGCAGGAGTTCAGGGTCCAGAAAGAGCGCACGGGCGAGAATGAACCGCCGCTGCTCACCGGTCGAGAGGTCACCAAACCTGCGCTCCCGAAGGCCACCGAGACCGAGTTCTTTCATGAGTACTTCCGCCCGGCTCATCTCCTCGGCGCTGAACTCCTGATGCGCCCAGGTACCGATGCTCGCCCGGGCCCCTGAAAGCACCACATCGAGACCCCTCGTTCCCGGGAGGTAGTGCGACTGCATGTCATGGGAGATGATGCCCTGGCGCCGGCGAAGCAGGTTTACATCCCAGTTCCGGCGGCCGAAGACCTCAAGGGAGCTCTCCGCCATATCGACCGGGTAGAGCTCGCAGGCTGCAAGCTGCAGGAGCGTGCTCTTCCCCGATCCGTTCGGACCGAGGATTGCCGTATGCACCCCGGACTCCTGCTGGAAAGAAAAACCGGACAGCACCCGCCTTCCGCCACGGTATGCGGTGACGCTGCGGATGTCGATAGAGAGTTCCTTCACAACGCACCCCTATTTCCAGAGGCCGCTGCCTTTAGAAAATGCGAACCTGCCCGCCCCGAGAAAAAAGATGGCGAGGGAGCCGAAAAGGAACAGCGCTTGAAGCTCAAGGACGTAGCCGCCGTGCTCGGAAAAAGAGGTAAGGTCCTTCATGTGTGCCAGATAGACGGCCATCACCATGACGAATACCTCGGTAAGGGCGGCAAGACGGGTATAGAGGCCGAGGACGATGAAGAGCGGAGCCAGGATCTCACCAACGAGGATGCCGTGGGAGAGATAGGCCGGCAGGTCGGCCTTTTCCAGCATCCCGGCAAGGAAAGCGTAGCCGTGCTGGAGTTTATGCACCCCATGGAACAGCATCAGGCCGCCGACAGAGATGCGCAGCAGGAGTTTACCCAAGTCGCTGTTATTGACAAAACGCTCAAGCATCAAAAGTCTCCCGGTTGTTTATGATTGGAAATAGGCTTCAAGCAGGATGTCCCGGCCAAACGCCTTCGATTGCCCGAACTCGAGCTGGACGGCCCCGGAGGGAGCCTCGACAGCGAGGGGTGCGAATGAGGGGAGGGCGTCAGCGCCGAAGAGTTTCGGGGCGATGAACATCAGCAGCTTGTCGGCAAGGCCGGCACGGACAAATGCGGCTGAAAGCCGGCTCCCCGACTCGACAAAGAGAGAAAGCACTTCGCGCCGGTGGAGTTCCCGGAGCACCTGAGAAAGATCGAGCCCTCCCGGGACCTCACGGGTGAATACCACTTCAATCCCCTTCTTTTCGGCTGCCGAGGCCTCCGGGGTGCCCTGCATCCTGCCGGCGGCAAAGACGAGGGTCGGAGCGTCGCTGCTGAAGACGGGAGCGTCGAACGGGACCCGGAGCCCGGAGTCCAGCACCACCCGGAGAGGACTCGGCCCATCCACGTCACGGACAGTCAGCTGCGCGCGGTCCAGAAGCACGGTCGCCGCACCGGCGAGCACGGCATCATACGTGCTCCGGAGGCGGTGGACCTCCCTGCGGGCTTCGCTGCCGGTAATCCATTTCGATGCGCCATCAGCAGTTGCAATCCGTCCGTCAAGGGTTTCGGCGATCTTCAGGGCCACGAACGGGCGGCCTTTAGTATGACTCGTGATGAACGCCTCGTTCAGGCGCAGGCACTCAGCTTCCAGCACCCCTTCATAGACATCGACCCCGCTGTCCCGGAGGCGCATAATCCCCCGGCCGGCAACCTTCGGGTTCGGATCGCGGCACCCGACAACGACCCGGGGGATTTTTTTCTCTATGATGAGATCGGAACAGGGCGGCGTGCGCCCGAAATGGGAACAGGGCTCAAGGTTCACGTAGAGGGTGCTGCGTGAAAGGAGTGACGGGTCACAAACTGCGGCAATGGCGTTCACTTCGGCGTGCGGTCCGCCGCACTGCATATGATACCCCTCCCCGATGACCGAGCCATCACACACGATGAGGGAACCGACCATGGGGTTCGGGCTGACGGAGCCGGCGCCCTGGAGTGCCAGCTCGATGCATCGGGCCATATAGCCGGCATCTGCCTCTGTCAGCATGTGCAGCCCTTATCACGCTCTTCAACATGCACCTGCACCAGCCTGATGCCCGAAAGGCGCAGGAGTTCGGCGATATGCTCGATCTTGTAGGGCTTGTCGTAATAGATGGTCTTGATGCCCACGTTGATGAGCACCTTCAAACAGTGTATGCAGGGGCTTGCCGTGATGTAGATGTCGGAGTCGCTGATGGAGACCCCGTGCTTGGCCGCCTGAGCGATGGCATTGATTTCAGCATGGATGGTATTCACGCAGTTCTCCTCCACCGTCCCGTCGGGATGCGTGCTGCGGTAGATCCTGCAGTTGGTCTCGTTGCAGTGCGGAAGGCCGGAGGGCGCACCGTTGTATCCTGTAGAGAGGATGCTGTGGTCGCGCACGATGACCGCGCCGATATGGCCCCTCGTGCAGGTGGCCCTGCGGGAAATCAGATGAGCGACGCTCATGAAATATTCATGCCATCCCAGTCTTTTTTCAGTCCCCGGGCTCCCTTCTCCCCCGTCTCCGCCGCAGCAGCAGCCGCCAGTAGTCTCTTCGGCCATAACCCTTTTATTTTCAAGCATTCGTGAAAGAAACCCGACATTTTTTCTAAAATAGAGAAAAAGATCGTCGACACGCAACCTTTCGCCACCGATGCACCGCAATTACTTTACCCTCCTTCATGCACAGGGCGAGCTCCAGCGGGCGCTGGAGGGCGGTTCACTCGAAGGCATCCACTCGCAGGCAGAGGGAGAAATGACCCTCAGCTGCACGACCGCCACCGGCGAACCCCTTGAACTCGTCATCTTCACCCGCAGCCCGCAGGTATCCATCTTCACCCGGCACGGGCACCACCGGAAAAAAATCAACAGCGCAACCCTCTGGAACGAGGTTGCGGAGATGAAAATAAGGGCAGTAGCAATGCACCCCCGGGACAGGGAGCTCTGCATCAGCCTTGAGGACGGCTCCGCTCTCGCCATTCAGGTGTTCGGCGCAAAAACAGCAGTCCTCCTCCTCTCCCCCGACGGCCGGGTCCAGAGAACGTTCGGAAAAGAAACCGTGCCGCCACACCCGGACATCCCGGGAGAAGACAAGCCCTCCATCGCAGTCGAGCTCCAGCGCCTGGCCGGGTCACAGGAACTGTTTTACCGGCACATTGAGCGGAATGCAGAAAGCGGCAGAAAGCCGGATGCCGGACTGCCGGGATTCGACCGGGCGCTCGGGCGGGAACTGCTCCGGCGCAGAGGGGGCGACACCTCGATAGAGAACCTCTTCCTGCAGTTCAAAAGTCTTGCTTTTGAGCTCATGAACCCTGCGCCGCATCTTCTTGCTTCAGCATCAGAAGCGCCGAAGTTCAGCATCCTCGCCTGCCCGGCTGCCGGAGGGCAAGCGGCAGAAAGCGTCCTTGAAGGGCTCAGGGCATACAGCACCGCAACCCTCAGAAGGATGAACACCGAGGGAAAAATGAAGGAGGTGCAGGGCGCCATTGAAAGCCGCCTGAAAAAAATCAGGACGGAGCTCGAAGCAATGGACCCCGAGGCTCTGGAGGAACTTGGCGCAACGCATGAAACCTTCGGACACCTCCTTATCGCCTCGCTTTACAGGGAGCGCACCGACCCCTCGTCGATAACCGTCGGGAACATCTTCCGGGAGGGCACCCCCGACCTCACCATCCCGCTTCAGCCGGAACTCAACCTGCAGGAAAACGCTGCCCGTTACTTCAGAAAAGCCGCCAAAGCGAGGAACAGCAGGGAGGGCATGGAAACACGGAGAGCCGAGCTGGAGCGGCAGGAGGCAACAATCAAGAAGGAACTCCTTCGCTCCATGGAACCCGGGAACCCCCACGAAGCAGCACGCTTCAAAAAGGAGCTGCAGCAGCAGCCCCTGACATCGGTCCTCCTGACGGGAAAGGGCAATAAAAGCGCAGCCACGCCCTTCAGAACCATCATGATCTCCGACAGGGCGACACTCTTCATCGGCAGAAACGCACAGAACAACGACCTGTTGACCTTCAAGCATGCAAAGCCGGACGACATCTGGCTCCACGCCCGGGGAGCCTCCGGATCGCACTGCGTGCTGAGAGGATCGGGACCGGATCATACCGATGAAATCCTCAAGGCCGCCTCCATAGCCGCCTGGCATTCGTCCGCCAAACATTCCGGCCTGGTCCCGGTCATCCAGACCCTGAAAAAACATGTCCGCCGGGGAAGGAATCTTCCCGCCGGCCAGGTTGTTGTTGAGGGCGAGCGAGTGCTCTTTGTGCACCCGTCAAAAGACGGCAGCCAGCCAAACCCCTGACCACCCCCAAACAACATCCCTCAAGACATGGAAAACTTCAAACTCGTTCTCCCCGAACACCTCAACCACTACGGGTTCCTCTTCGGCGGCAACCTCCTGAAATGGATCGACGAGGTCAGCTACATCGCCGTCACCCTCGACTACCCCGGCTGCAACTTCGTCACCGTGGCAATGGACCGGGTCGAGTTCCGCAAAAGCATCCGCGGCGGCACCATCATCCGCTTTGAAACCACGAAGAAGCGAGTCGGACGCACTTCGGTGGAGTACACCGTGCAGGTCTTCACTGAAAAAATAGAGAATCGTGAGCGGGTCATGGCCTTCAGCACCAACATCACCTTCGTCGCGGTTGACGAAGAGGGCAATAAAACACCGCTGCCGTGTTAGCTCTGTGAGAAGGAAGGGTGCTCTTAGGGAAACCCTTTACCGGCTTGAGCGGAAAACGGCGGTGGTCAGGCTGATGGTCAGCGTAATGCCGATGACGGCAATGACGCCATCAGCCATCCATATAGCCACGGCAGCTGGAAGCACACCCCACTCGGCCATATTCTCGCCGGTAATCATCAGCGCCCAGTAAAGCACAAAAAAGAGAAGGGAGAGCACTGCGCCGATCCCGAACCCTCCCCTGCGGGCAAGAACGCCGAGCGGCGCGCCGATCAGCACAAACACGAAGCAGGCAAACGCGAGAGCATATTTCTTGTGGTATTCGGCCATGTAGCGGTTGTAGAGCATCTGGTTCATGTCGATGACCTTCAGCTCACTCTCCACCAGACCGAGCTGTCGGTCAATGTATCCGGCAACAGCCGTGACAGCACGGACATTGCTTCCGCCCCTGACTCCCGGATAGTTGACGGCATTGGATGGGGCGACAACCGAAATGGCCTGCTCGAACATGTCGATCGGCATGCTGATCTTTCGCTCGGCCACCTCTACCTGCTGACGGTACTCCTCGGCAACCGAGAGCAGTTCGCGGGCTGACAGCTCATGGCCTCCCGAACGGGCCCGGTTCTCTGAACTTCTGGAAAAACCGAATCCGGTCGACTCAAACACGAACCGGTGCCGGTCAAATTCCATCTTCCTGTAAAGCCGGTGTCCGGGAACCTGCACCTCATGGATCTGGCCATCGGAGAGGGTCATGACAAGGTAGCGACCGTCAGCGGAAAAATCGATGAGGCCGTCCTTTGCGGTGATGACACTCCGGTAATCATTCCGGGTCGCATCATAGATGATGATGTCGCCGATACTGCCGGTTTTTTCGTCGGCCTGCTGCACCAGGATGGAGTAGCCATCGACGAGAGGTGAAAAAGCGTTTTCAGTGATTCCGAATGTGGGTTTTGCCTTGGCGATGTCACTCATCAGCGACCGCGCCTTGTATTTGACCTGAGGCTGAACCACGTTGTTGAAGCGTTCAACAAGAAGAGAGAGCAGGAACCCGACAATGACAACAGGCAGCATCAGCCGGTAGAGCGAAAGGCCCGAAGCCCTGAACACGGTCATTTCAGAGGTGGTCGTCAGGGAGCCGAACGCCATGACAACGCCGATGAGCACAGCCATGGGAGCTGCAAGCCCCACCATCCAGGCGGACTGCAGCGCAAGCAGTTCAATGAGCGACATAAAGTCGATCCCGCGACCGATGAACCGGTCTGCGAAATTAGCAAAGAACTGGAGGATGAGGACGAACATGATGGTCAGGAAGGCAAGGAAAAACGGACCGAGGAGGGACTTGAGTATATAGCGGTCGATGATTTTCATATGCGGGGTTCCTGTTTGGGGGAATATACACAAAAAACAAACCGCAAGGGACCCCCGGGATGCCCCGGCCCTCAGGTTCGGATCGAATAAAAAAAAGGACTTACAGGTGGCCCCCGTAAGTCCTTTATGCAATCCGGTACACTCAACCCGAAAGTCCGTTCATTCCTCCTCGCCGTACTCTTCTGCATTCAGCCAGTGATCCAGATCAGCGCCTTCGGGTTCACCGCTTTCTTTCCAGAGAAAATAAGCCGCAAGCCGAATCCGCTCTTCCCGCTCTTCCTGCGTTTCAGCAGCCCTCTCAAACGTTTCATCTGACATTGTAGTGTATTTTTGATTTAGCCATCGTCACGAACGGTACAGCATTATGCGTACTGCAAGAAGCAATACGCACCATCCATATTATTGAAGGGGTGCTGATTTAGCAAGGCCGCTCATGTGACGATTGCGCAAACTGAGAGAGACAGGGGTCGCCGGGTTCAGCAGATCCGGCTCCTTTTCAAGGGAGGTATCGACGCTGCACCCCTTCACCTGCACAGTCATCATGGAACAGGGATGAAAAGCAGGTGTACTCGAAAGGAAGATCTACATTCAAAGCACCCTTGAAAGCACCGTTCAATCGGTCAGAAATGAAGAAAGGGTTTACAGGAAAACCCGTAAACCCTTATCTTATATGGTGCACTCGGTAGGACTCGAACCTACAACCCACTGATTAAGAGTCAGTTGCTCTACCATTGAGCCACGAGTGCATGAAACCTTATTTTGCAGGCATCTGGGGAAGCACCGGTACAGTGCCTGCCGGCTGCTGCTGGGGAAGGGCCGGGGCCTCTTCCTGCAGAATGCTTTTGCGTCCCTCAGCCGTTCCGCTCCGCTGGGGCAGTGTAAATTCCGCGATGAAGCAGAAAACCATGACCACACCTGCGAGCACTGCCGTCACCCTGCCAAGAAAATCACCGGTACGACGGACGCCGAGCGTCTGCACAGTGCCGAGACTTGCGATGCCGCCGGTCAGGCCACTGCCGCTTTTCGGGTTCTGCAGCATGATGACCCCGATGAGCATAAGCGAGGCAAGCAGAGCCATAATCACGATAAAGACATGCATTGCCAGCCGCTTTAATTAATTCGCAAATATCGTATCTTTCAACTGAACAGGACCTAAATTTAGAAACTTTTAAAAAAATAGCAAGCCGTGTTTTCAGATGCAGGGAAATTCCTTGTCATTGCCGGCTCCGCGGCTGTTCTATGCGGTCTTTTTCTCCTGATACTTGCAAGGACAGGCCATACGGACCTGTTCGGATGGATTGGAAGGATGCCTCTCGACATACGGATTGAGCGGGAGAACTTCCGGCTCTACTTCCCGCTCGGAACATCCCTCATCCTCTCTGCCCTCTTCTCCCTCATCATCTATCTCATCAACAAATTCAACCACTGATACCCGCCATGCCCGAAGCATCCACCAGCGCCCCCAGACAGGCCACCGTGACGAGAAAAACAAGCGAGACAGACATCAGCGCAACCCTCTCTCTTGATGGTACCGGCACGAGCTCCATCCAGACCGGCGTCGGGTTTCTAGACCACATGCTTACCTCCTTCAGCCGCCACTCCCGCATCGACCTTGCCGTCATCTGCAAGGGAGACCTGGAAGTGGACGACCACCACTCGGTGGAAGATGTCGCCATCGTTATCGGCAGCGCCATCCTGCAGGCTCTGGGTTCGTGTGCCGGCATAAGGCGCTTTGGTTCGGCACTGGTGCCGATGGATGAATCGCTCGCCCGTGCGGCAGTCGACCTCGGAGGACGCAGCTTCGCTGTGGTCAAGGCGGAATTCGGTCGCCCTGTCATCCAGGGCATGTCTACTGAAATGGTCGGGCATTTTTTCACCTCGATCGCCTCGGGACTGAAGGCCAACATCCACATTGCAGTCCTCGACGGCCACAACACGCACCACATGATCGAAGCCATGTTCAAGGCGTTCGCACTGGCGATGAAAGACGCCGTCCGTATTGAGGGAGGCGGCATCCCCTCTACCAAAGGGGTGCTGTAGCAATCGCCTCACGGCCGGACTTACCGGCAGCCCTGCTGAGCATTACAGCTCAGAGAGTTTTTATGTCCGTTTGCACTCGACCAGATCAATCAATCGCTCACAGGCATTCAGTGCCGTTTCGTAAGCAATGATTTCATCGTCACGAGCGAATGACATATCCTGCACGAACGATTGATAGGCTTTTTTCCAAACAGCTGTTTTGAGCGCTGTCATAACCCGACGAAGCCGTTGCACTAAAGGAATATGACTGCGATTCAAATCATCCGTCATGGCTTGTCGAACAAGGTTTTGAAATGCCCCGTTCGAAGTAATCATGGGTTCCAGTGCCGCCATGTCATGAACATGCCGTATGAGGGTTTTATCCTGGCTTTCTTCGTCATCAAGCAGCCTCCATGATAGCGCACTGAGTTTATCGGCAGCTATTTCGACCGGATGGACATACGGCATTGAGCCGATTTCGGCGGGCTGTTGTTCAGTGAGCCCCAGAAGAGATTGAACCTGTTGAAACACAACGGGTATTTTGGGCGGGACAAAGCGAACCTCTACCCGGATGTGTTTTCGTAAGCGACGGCTGGTCGAGAATGTTGCCCCATAATCAAGTTCCAACGAAAAAAATCTACTCTCATCGCTTACCATTGGTTCCGCGACAAGCGAAAATCCTTCATCGAGCAGAGTCTCAATTATTGTTTTACGCGTTGCTCGATACTGTGTGCGCCCTGCCGGTTGTATTGTGGCTTTGAAATCCACATCCTCGGAAAACCGCTTGATCAGACCTGCTTTGGCCAATGATGTCCCCCCGCCAAAAGCCAGCTGCAATCCTTGACTTTGCAGGCCATTCAGCAATCGAAGCGCTCGAACGACATGCCAATCTTTTTCAATGAAGGCTTCATCAGTCGTGACGAGTACGCCGGCAGCACGCTCAATGGCTGATTTTTTTGGCAGCAGCTGATTACGTGACATGCTCAAACTTCATCGTGTACCCGTTGTATCCAATGCGGCGACGAACACGCTTGCGGACGCCGATAGTGCGTCCCGTTGGGACTTGCGTGCTTTTGCCCTCGTTGTAATCGCGTTCCGTTGCCGTAGGACCTGTGGGGATGCCCATTTTTTGCATCGCCTCAACGGCCAGACTATTGAGGCTTTTGGGAAGGGCTGGCTGTTCATCAAGCGGCGATACAGCAGCGCGGACATAAATCCCTTGACCTATTTTGATAAGCCGCCCCTCTTTGACGAGACGAAGCAAGCAGCGGCCAACCTGATCGTACTTGCCGAGATCCCGAAAGTCCTGACGCAGCACGACAGCATTGCGCTTGCGATCAATGCGCGAGCGAACCTGGGAGAGTAGTGTTGTTCGAAAGCTTTTCATATTGTCAGTTTACGACATATTGCATACCGAAACAACATGTAAATAAATCAGTTAGGTCTAAACAAACACAAACCATTCCCCCATTGAAGGTTCCATTGCCCGGGCTTTCGTCCATGTGCGCGGATCCCTATCCCCTGCCCTTTCTGCTTTCACCGGCTATCGGCTGGCGGCAATGCGCCCGCCGTATTACTCATGGCTGCAGGCCGGCACACCCAGATCGCCTTGCTTGAGGGTCATGAGAGCCATGACGGCCATGACGGCCATGACGGCCACAACACGCACCACATGATCGAAGCCATGTTCAAGGCGTTCGCACTGGCGATGAAAGACGCCGTCCGTATTCAGGGAGGCGGCATCCCCTCTACCAAAGGGGAGCTGTAGCAATCGCCTCCCGGCCGGACTTACCGGCAACCCTGCTCTATGCACATCAAGCTCATGAACGCGAACAGGACAGGACAATAAAAAAGA
>NZ_LVWG01000026.1:0-20000 GCF_001622165.1 Pelodictyon luteolum | reverse complement strand
ATTCCTTCTGATGTCCTCTAACAAGCTTCGCTGGCAGTCAGGGTCAGTTCGCTGAAACCTTTACGGCAGAAGCTTATGGCAAAAAGCGGTGGCGGGCGGCAGCCATTTACCTTCTTGGCCGGCTTGAGCACCTGCTGGCAGAGTAGGTGCCTGCCTTTTTACTTTTGACTTTTGTTGTTGCCCACTGATTGCGCTGATTTTCACTGATTGGTTTTTGACTGTCTGCGGATTATGCGAATTTCTGCGATTAGTTTGTATGTTACTATGAATAGATTGTTTGGGGTGTATATGGAAACGAAACAGAATGTCGATCAGCAGGTCAGGGATGTGCTTCGGGCTCATTCCGGGATTACACTTGCTATTCTTTTTGGCTCGATGGCTGATGGAACGGCAGGGCCTGAGAGTGATCTCGATCTTGCAGTCTATGCTGGCCGGCCGATCACTGCAGAAGAAAAAATTCAGCTGATCGAGGAGTTGGCATTGCAGATCGGTCGCCCAGTGGATTTGGTTGATATGAAGACAGCAGGTCTGCCAGTTATGGAGCAAATCTTTGCCAAAGGTCGAAGGATTATCGGTTCAAATTCGCTTTCTGCGGCCCTACTTACCCGGTACCAGATTGACCGTGCTGATTTTCTGCCTATCCGTCAGAGGGTGCTGGAAGAGAGGAGGAGGCGATGGATTGGAGCCTGATCGAACAGAAGCTCGAGTCCCTGCGTCGAGCCATAGGCAGGGTTGAAGGGCGCTGCCCCGAGGTTGCGGTAACCCTTGCCCGGGACTATGACGCACAGGATATTGTTTCCCTCAACTTGACACGTGCTGTGCAGCTTTGTGTCGATATTGCCAATCATGTGCTTTCTGAATCCGATCTTCCTTCACCTGTGACTATGGGGCAGAGTTTTGAATTGCTGGAAGAGCTGGGAGTCATTGGCCCTGAACTTTGTGTGAGAATGAAAAAAGCGGTTGGCTTCCGCAATCTGACTGTCCACAATTATGATGCTATCGACTGGGCGATTGTTCACGCTATCGCTCGACATCATCTCGTTGATTTCAAGGCTTTTGCTGAGGAGGTGCTGTTACTCCGAGGATGAGATTATCTTTTCTTGTTGCCCACAGATTAGACGGATGCGCTTCGCGCAGTGACCGGTGACCGGTGACCGGATGCGTTGCGCGCGGTGACGAGTGACGCGTGACGAGTTGAGCTGTTGGCACAAACGCAAACGGTTTACCATTCACGGATAACGGAGACCGGAGCCGGGTGTCGCTTGTGTTGTCGAGGCGAAAGGTTTCAACGGGGATCGGACTGTCGGGCTGTATCCCTTTGACGATGAGCGTTCTGGCGAAGTTCAGTGCCTTGAAGAAGTTGGTCTTGCCTGAGGTATTGCCGCCGTAGATTGCTGCTATCGGAAGTATGCGGGTATTGAACTTGCTGATTTTGGCAACGCGTCAATATGACCGTTGAGTGGAGCGGAGTATCTGTTGTGGTAAAAACAATATTTGTTTGTTTGAAAACGGCTCGCTATACTCAAGTCTAAGAGAACCCCAACCCAGAACAAGGAGATGAGCCATGGGAGCCGTAGCAGAGCGTGAAGTGAGGGCGTCGGAAGACCGTGGCGCCCTGGCCAAAATGGTCATGGTCCTGCTCGGGCATTGGAAGCTGAGTACCGAGGATCAGGCGGCGCTGCTGGGCATCGCCGCCAGCAACAGGGCCGCGCTGTCAAACTACCGCAGCGGCAAGCCGATCGGCACCGGCCGTGACCAGTACGAGCGCGTGGGCCACCTGTTGGGTATCCACAAGAACCTGCGGCTTCTTTTTCCGCAGAACAGGGAGTTGGCATACCGCTGGATGACCACCCGCAATAAGGCGTTCGACAATTTGACTCCGGTTGATGTCATTAAGGAGTGGGGGTTTGCGGGCCTCCTGATGGTGCGCGGGCATCTGGACCGCGCACGGGGCCTTTGAGCCGGGCAGAGCCATGAACTCCCTCTTTGCCCGGCTCGCGCTCGCCGACTTCCACGGGGACGTCGCCCGAAACGTCGTTTCCCTCGTGCACCCGCAGGACCTGTTCGATGATCTTACCGACGATCCTGCAGAGTGGGTGCTGGCGCAACGGGTGGAAGGTGACACCAAGCCGCCGCCCTACCGCTCGCCTGCGCCCGTTATCGACCGCCCCTTCGAGGATGCCGAATGGTTCAGCGCCATCATGTGGCCGTTCCGGCGTTGGCAGGCCAGCCGGTTTTCTGATGGTGCCTACGGCGTATGGTACGGTTCGGAGTCGGTCGAGACGACGGTTTATGAGTCGGCCTGCCACTGGTATCGGGGCTTGCTCGGTGATGCCGGTTTCGAACGGATGGCGGTAATCGCTGAGCGCAGGGTGTACTCGGTGGCATGCAGCGCGGCGCTGCTGGATTTCCGAAAAGCAGCCGTTACCTATCCCGCTCTCCTGCATCCGTCGGACTACGCCTTTTGCCGGTCGGTAGGGGCAAGGATCCACCGGGAGGGCCATCCCGGCCTACTGAGGCAATCTGTCCGCAGACCCGCAGGGGAAAATGTGGCGATCTTCAATCCCGACGTACTCTCCGCCCCCAGGCACTACTGCTACCTGACCTACCGGCTGGAGGGCTCGGAAATAGTGGTGGAGAAGCAGCCTGGGGTGGCGTGGGTTACGTTGGACGTCGCCGGTTTTTCATAGAGGGGGGAAGCTGTGGGTAGCACAGGAAACTCATCTGCAGGTTCGGCAAAGAGGCGCGCATAGACCATCGCGCAGCACATGGAGTGGAAGAGAGGAGTGCGGCGGAGGGTTTCCCCGCTGTTCGTGGAGGGGCTGACGTGCCGGTTCGGTGAAAATCGAAGCCCTTGCCTGGCGGGGGTTTGGTCAGGTTTCGCCACCGTGTGGAGACCGGGGGTTGATGGCTGCGTTTGATTGAAGGAGGAGGGTGCCTGTGTTGAGGTTGCGAGTCGCATGCTCTTCCCGAAAACTCTTGGGAAAGAGGTCTCCGAGGCTCATCTTAAGATGGCGACCTGATTCTCGATGCTTTCCTTGATGAACGCGATCATGGTTTCGTTTGGAGGTGCTACCGGCCGGGTGCTTGCGACAGGAAAACATTTATTGTATAATAGTGAGTAAATTAACTCATAATCATACAATGGCAAGCACACCATACCAGCGCCCGCATCTGGCAACGCTCCGGGCACGGCTCGAGGAGCCCCCGGCGTTCATGATCGTCGTTGCCGGACCGCGCCAGGTCGGCAAGACCACCCTTGTGAGAAAAGCCCTCGAGGGGCACCACTCTACCTTCATCGCGACCGACCAGCCGCTGACCCGCCCTGCCGACCCGCTCAGGGGAAGCAGCCCGGCAACCGGCCAGGAACCCGGAGCCAGGCCGACAGGCAAATGGCTCGTGGAACAATGGTCAAAGGCCAGAAGCGCAACCCTGGACTTGCCACCGGGACGCCACCACGTCCTTGCCATCGATGAAATCCAGAAAATCCCCCGCTGGTCCGAGATCGTCAAGGGCCTCTGGGATGAAGACCGCGCAAACGGCCTCCCGATGCATGTCGTCCTGCTCGGTTCCTCGCCCTGGCTCATGCTGAAAGGGCTTTCCGAAAGTCTTGCGGGCAGGTACGAAACCATCCGCCTGTCGCACTGGCAGTACGCTGAAATGCAGGAAGCCTTCGATCTATCCCTTGATGAATACATTTATTTCGGCGGCTATCCCGGATCGACGAGACTGCTCTCGAATGAAGCACGCTGGCGGCAGTATATCCACGACTCGCTGATCATGCCGACCATCAACAACGACATCCTCCAAATGCGGCGGGTCGACAAGCCGGCGCTCCTGAAAAACCTCTTTGAGCTCGGATGCGGAGCATACTCCGCCCAGATCATCTCCCTGACGAAACTGCAGGGAGAACTCCAGGACGCCGGCAATACCGTCACCCTGTCGCACTACCTGCACCTGCTCTCGGAAGCCGGCCTGTTGACCGGCCTGCAGAAATACGCGGGCCAGGAGCACCGCAAACGCGCCTCCGCGCCGAAACTCAACGTCCACAACACGGCGCTCATTTCAGCCCAGGCGACCTATACCTTCGAACAGGCAAGGAAAGACCGCTCCTACTGGGGACGGCTGGTCGAAAGCGCCGTCGGCAGCCACCTCATCAACAACAAACCCGAAGGTACCAGCCTCTTCTACTGGCGCAACGGGCCCCATGAAGTCGACTTCGTCGTGAGCCACGCCGACACGCTCCTGGCCATAGAGGTCAAAAGCGGTGAAAACTACAGGACCCCCAAAGGCCTGCAGGCATTCGCAGAAACCTTCCGGAACGCCAGGCCGGTCGTCATCGGAAACGGAGGCATCGCTCTTGCGGACTTCCTTCTGCAGCCCGTCGAAACCCTGCTGAACTGAGCCATGCTTGTCCAACGCACGGCAATACCGATTGCTCCGGATCCTGAAGGGCAGCCAAACGCGGAGCCGGTCAACCTTGACGCATTGCGATCCATCCCTGCATGGGTACTCCTCGGAGAGCCCGGCGCAGGCAAAAGCAGTGCGTTCAGAATGGAAGCGGATGCAACTGAGGGCATCCTCATTCCGATCGCCCGGTTCATCTCCGCCGACCCCGAGAGCGGGTGGAAAAACCGAACGCTCTTCCTTGACGGGCTGGATGAAAACCGCAGTACCGGCACCAATCAACAGGCCATACTCTACCAGATTCACCGGAAACTCCGGCAACTCGGCTCTCCGAATTTCAGGATCTCATGCCGGGCAACAGACTGGTACGGACAATCAGACAAAGAAGCGATCATCAGCGCATCTCCCGACGCCCGGCTCCCCCTCTACGTGCTTGAGCCGTTGAATGAAGAGAACATCCTTCAGATCCTCGGCGACAACTTCAACAGAAGCGACGGCAAGGCACTCATCGAAAAAGCCAAAACCTACGGCATCGAAGCCCTGCTCCGGAACCCGCAGACCCTGCAGCTCATCGCCGAGGCCCTGGATGGAAAATCCTGGCCGGCGAACCGGAAAGAGACCTACGAGTTCGCCTGCGGGAAGCTTGCCCAGGAAGGAAACAAAAGCCATCGCGACCGGCACCGGCAGCACCGGCATGAAACAGAACAACTGCTTCGGGCCGCCGGCCAGATCCTGGCCACGCTCCTCTTCGCCGGCAAGCAGGGCGTCGCTCTTGACCCGTCAGTCGAAAACGAGCATTTTCCGACCATCGGGAAACTCCAGCCAAAAGACATGCCGTCAGCCGAAGCCGCACTGGGAAGCAGGCTGTTCGTACCCGCCGCAGGCCGGGAGGAGCGCCTCGAACCGACGCACCGCAGCGTTGCCGAATACCTTGGCGCCCGCTGGATCGGAAAAGAGATAGACAGACACGGGCTGCCGCTGAAGCGGGTGTTCAACCTTATGTGCGGCCGGGACGGCAAGGCCGTCGACGGCCTCAGGGGCCTGTATGGATGGCTGGCGACTGAAACGCATACAGCCCGGACCTCCATGATCCGGAGCGATCCACTCTCTGTTGCGCTCTACGGCGACCCCCGGGCTATGGGAACGGATGACAAAAAACTGCTCCTGCAGGAAATCCATGCGGCATTCCGGGACAACCCGACCATTCTCCGGGAACCGGGAAACATCGAAACACTCTGGTCCCTGTTTGATCCCGACCTGCGCGACACTTACCTGGACGGCCTGGAGGATCCCGGGCGGGATGACGCCACACAGACCTATACCATATTCCTCCTCAAAGCGCTCCGCACCTCAATAGCCCGCAGCGGACTCGGCGATGCGCTCAAAAGCCTTGTCGCCGATGGCTCCCGATGGGAACGGGTACGCAAACTTGCACTTGAGGCCTGGATGGACTGCGGCGCAGCGACTGAAGATGCCATTGAAATCCTCACCGATTTCACGGAAGGAACCATCACCGACCCTTTCAACGAACTTGCGGGAATACTGCTCCACCGTCTCTTCCCGGAGAAGCTGGGCACCCTCGAAGCGCTGCGGCACTTCCACCGGAGCGACGAGCGGATCAGCGGGATGTACCGCTTCTTCTGGCGCTACGAGTTCCCGAGGAAGGTACCGGAGGGGGATCTCCCCCGGGTGCTCGACGAGCTCAGCCGGAACCCCCGGCTGCAAGCCCTCGACAAAACGGAATGGGAAACCCATGACATGCAGGCAACGCTCGTCACCCGTGCCCTCGAAACCCATGGAGACGATGTTTCCGACGACATCCTTTTCAGCTGGCTCCGCCTCGGAACCGACGAGTTCGGCCAGCGGCCCCACAACCCGGAGTTCCACCAGAGCGTTGCCGGATGGCTCGAGAAGCGCCCGCAGCGGTACTTCGCGCTCCTGCAGCTCTGCTTTGAGCGAAGCAGGAAAGAACCCTCGCCGGCCTATGCCCTCCACGCCTGCGGGCAGATCCTTCGCGCAGCAGCCGAACCCCGAACCCTCGGGCTCTGGCACTTCCTGCAGATCAGCCGGGAACAAAACGACATCCTCGCACGAGAACACCTTCAGTCAGCCGTCCGCTCACTCTTCCGGAAGGGACAGGAAGGACTCACGCTTGAGATGCTCTTCGAATGGCGAGGCACGGACCCGGTGAAACAGGAGTGGCTGAGAGCCTTCCTCAGCTGCCCGATTCCCGGCGCCCGGATCCTTGCGGCATCATCACCCGAAAGAGAGCTGCGCGACCCGGAAAAGATCAAGCGGGAACGCTCTTCACAGCTTGCCGCAAAGCTCGACGAGATAGCAAACGGTACGGCGCCGATGGGGCTTTTGGCCACACTGGCATCGATCTGGAACGGACGCTTCAGCGACATTGCCGGCAGTTCACCGGAGGAACGGTTCAGGAGCTATTGCACCAACGACGAGGAGGTAGTCCGGGCTGCCGAAAGCGGCATGAAATCCTGTATCACAAGAAACGACCTGCCGACGCCCGCCGAGATCATCAAGCACTCGGCCCGGCAGGAGACCTTCAGCATTGGCGAAGCCTGCCTGCTCGGCATGCAGTTGCTCTGGGATGAAGAGCCGAAGGCCGTCGATCTCCTCCCGGACGAGACTCTCGAAAGCATGATCTGCTTCCGCCTTGTCAACGGTGCCGGAGAAACCCCCGGCTGGTTCGCCCACCTTGCAGCCTCGAAACCCCGGCTTGTCGCCGGGATCCTCACCCGGCTCGTCGGCGCACAGCTCAAGGCCCGCAAGATGCATATCGACGGCATCCATGAACTCGGCAATGATCCTCTTTGGAAAAAAGTAGCCGCCATCGCTGCCCCGACCCTGCTCGAGAACTTCCCGACCCGCTGCAGGGCCCCGCACCTCGCCCATCTCGGCACGTTTCTGAAATCGGCCCTGAAATACGCCCCGACCGATCTGCCGGCCATCATAGCCCGCAAGCTCGCCCTCAAATCCCTCGAACCCGGCCAAAAAATCTACTACCTGCTTGCCGGCATGCTGCTTGAGCCCCAACGCTATGAACTACCGCTGTGGGATTTTGCCGGAGAAACCTGGCAGCGCGTGCGGCACATAGCAAGCTTCACCAGCCGGGGCTTCAGCGAACTGCAGGTCGACCTTCAACTCAGCCCCGAAACACTCTCGAAGCTCATCGAGCTGCAGGCCCCGTTCGCTTCTCCGGAGTGGCCGCTTGGCGGTGGTACCATAACAGAGTCGATGGAGCTTGGCGACCAGGTCAAAAGCCTCATCAGCGAACTTGCCGCCAGGGGAACAGAGGAGAGCCTCCACGAAATCGATCGCCTGCTCGCCCTCGCCGCGCTGCAGAAATTCCGAACGCACCTGCAGATGAGCAGGCACAAGGCTACCGCCGCCATACGCGAAAGCGTCCGCACCATCCCGCCCCTCGCCGATGTGGCCGCCGTCCTCGAGAACGGCGCGCCCGCCGACCCCGAAGACCTTCTGGCAATCGTGCTCGACCAGCTCGGTCATGTCGCCGCCGACATCCGCCAAAGCAACAGCGACATCTACCGGCAGTTCTGGACGGAAGCGGCGAACAACAACCGCCACAAGTGCGAACAGAGCTGCCGCGACGCCCTCCTCGGAATACTGCGACAGCGCCTGCAGCCGCGGGGCATAGCGAGCGAACCGGAGGTCGACCACGCAGGCGACAAACGGGCCGCCATCCGCATCTCCTTCAAAAACAGGATCGCCATCCCCGTCGAGATCAAGGGCGACTGGCACCGGGAGCTCTGGACTGCCCCCACAAGCCAGCTCCCCCGCTATACCGCCCCGGCCATGACCGGCGGACGGGCCATCTATCTCGTACTCTGGACCGGCGGACGGGAGCAACCCCCGCCGCGGGACGGAGGCAAAAAGCCCCGCTCGCCCAGAGAACTGCAGGAGCGGCTCGAAGCCTTCACTGCCGGGAGGTCGGAAGAGCGCACAGAGGTCTTCGTCCTCGACGTTTCGTGGCCCGGATAAAAAAAGCCCCGCACCGCAGTTTAAAGCGATGCGAGGCCTCTGTCGCAATTCGCGCGCCGCAGGAGCGGCGTCTCTGAACTCTCGCGCCGCCTTCAGGGCGCTTGAATTGATCGAGGAGGCGTTTCATGACGTCGAGGGGATTCGTGTGTTCGTGTTTGAGCCTGCCGAAGATCCGAATGCCGTTCGTTGCAACAACGATACCCGGGATGTTCCGAAGATGACCGCCGGGCGAGCAGCGCTGCTTTGTTTGATGGCGCGCTATAGGGATGGTTTGCTGGATCCGTTTATCTCGCTTCTCGAGGTGCATAAACTGATGTACTTCATGCAGGTGAGCGGGGAACCGCTACGGCTGTCATTCACCAAAGGGCATTACGGCCCCTATGCAGAGAACCTTCGTCATGTGCTCAAGGCGCTCGAAGGGCATAGGATTTCGGGGTATGATGATGGGGGTGATCAGCCTGATAAGCCACTTTCGTTGATGAGCGGAGCATTGGATGATGCCCGGCGTTTTCTTGAGGGGGAAGCGGCTACGCGGGAGCGTTTGGACAGGGTCGGGCGCCTTGTGGAGGGTTTTGAGTCTTCCTTCGGTCTTGAGCTCCTGTCGAGGGTGCACTGGGTGGCCAGCCAGCAGGATGTTGCCTCTCTGGATGATGTCGTCAAGGGCGTGTATGCCTGGGGGAAGCGGAAGGAGCAGTTCCGGGAGCGTCAGATCAGAAAGGCGGTTGACGTTCTGGTATATAAGGGTTGGCTTGATGGGAAGGCGGTATGTTCCGCCGTGCAGTGTGGAGTCTGAATTGAGCCCTGCAATTGAGGGGGGGGCATGATGGGCGCCTGTGTGATGCCGGTGCTTGTTTCTTTTTTTTTGATAGAGGAAAATAGGGTAATCTTGAGATGATAAGGCAGTTTAGTGGGGGAGGTGGCGGCGGTTCAATGTCTTCCGAAATCATCATTCTTGCAGGCAGGCTCCGATTTGTTGTGGTTTATTTGAATTAAAGCTTAACTTATAAGTGAATCCCGGGTTCCAGATCACGCCGGTTGAGAATGGCCTGCGCGGTTCGTTGTACGCAGTACAGGTGTCCGGGCAGGAGAAGACGGAGTTTGATCGGTTTCTGGAAAGTGAGGAGGTACGGGCTGCTTCTGAGTATCGTGCTCTCGTGACGCGTTTGGATGATATGGTTGAGCGCCTCGGTTTCAGGGAGCAGTTCTTCAAAAAGGAGGGCTCGATACGGGATTCGGTTGAGGCGTTGCATTACGGGAACGGAAAGCTCAGGCTGTATTGCCTTCGTTGGTCAAGTGCTCTTCTTATTGTCGGGTATGGAGGGGTAAAGACAACAAGAACCTATCAAGAGAATCCGGTATTGCGTGAGGCGGTTGCCTTCTTGCAGGAAGTCGATGCCAGGGTGGCGGCGCGACAGAAAACCGGTGAAATCCATATTGATCCCGATACCGGGCTTATTAGCGGGGATCTTGTCTTTTCAGGGGAGGATTGATTATGAAACCATCATGTTTGAAAAAAGCCCTCGAGGGGGTGTCACCACTGACGAAAAAGTATGTCAGACGGCAGGGTGAGTTTGCCGTCCGCCTGCACGACCTTATGGAGAGGGGCGGGATGAGTCAGCGTCAGTTGGCTGAACAGCTGGGGAAAAAAGAATCCTATGTCAGTAGAGTCCTGTCGGGTTCTGCTAATCCGACCCTCAAGACCATGGTGGAGTTCGAGGTCGCTCTCGGCCAGGATATCTTTTCGATCCCTTACGAAGGGAAGGCTTTTATCTACAAGGTTGTTGTGCCTCAGTTTCAATTTCCTGCAACCTCATCACTTGAGGGTTATACAACGAAGTCTGCCCGTGCCGGCGGAGGCGCCCGTGCAGTCTTGTATCATGATTACTCCATAGCCGGATAAGCCTTGATGGAACAGAAGAAGAACATAGGGTTTCAGTTTTCGGGGTTCAGGATTACCGCATTTTCGTTCAAGGCTCCAGAAGAGCCTTTGGGTGAGAACGAATCATTTGATTTTGAAACCTCTGTCGGTGTCAGCCATGAGTCTTCCGCTCTCATCGTCAAGGTCGGCATTGGCGTGCAGCGCTCATTGGATCAGGTCAGGTGTGCTACCATGGTTGCTGAATCCTTATTCAGCACAGAAGGGCTTGAGGTCGATAGCCATACGGGAGCTGTTGTGGACGTTCCTCCCGATTTCTATGCCACGGTGATTTCCCTGGCAATTTCGACGACCAGGGGGGCTTTGCTCGTCAAGGGGGCCGGTTCATTTCTTGAGCGTGTTCCTTTGCCGATTGTCGATCCCAAGGCCTATGTTCCCGCCATAATGGAGGCTAATAAGCCATCGGTTGGCGGGTGATTGGGGTTGTGATTGTTCAATGACGAGCGTTTACACGAGTCACGGTTTCTTCATTCATCTGCTACTATGACGCAACCTGTTGTGGATGTGATGTTTGACGATAACAGCTATCTCCAGCGTCTCTCTATACAGACGACAACGCTGGATGAGAAGCTCACAGTGGTCGTTGATATCGAGCAGGTTCCATTGCACAAGAAAGATCCGATGATAAAGCCTGAAGGTCAGGTTCCTCAACATGACTTCGTGTACAGGCTCTATTTGAGGGATGAAGGTGATGGGGTGTCTCGCCCGGTATTAAATGCATCCTTTTTTCCCAATGAGTTGATTGAGCTGTTGAGACTCAATGTGTTGCAGGAATCTCGGGTTGAGAAGGTCATAACAGAGGGAACGCAGCTGCTGTCCTGTGAAGAGTTGGCCGATACTTTGCAAATCGATGTTGGCCGTATTTCTGTGATCTGATGAAGCATGGAGGTTTTCGCCTCCACACCCTGCCGTTCTTTTATCCCTCTTTGTAGCTCACCCTCACGCCCGCTAACACCTTCCTTACGTAAGAGCAGCCAAAAGTCCGGTGGAGCTTTGGTGTTGCCGCGTGACTGGGCGGGACCCCGGCTGTTCCTTACGTAAGAGCAGCCAAAAGTCCGGTGTGGCTTTAAGTGATGCTGCATACGGGGCCGGACCCCGGCTGTTCTATACGTCAGTAGCAGCCGAAGTCCGGAGTGGTCACGTAGCCGCTTGCGATGGAGCGCATATGTCAAATCTCGGCACCGTATATGGCGTGGCGGAGTGCGAGGAAATCGTCACAGTGGGAGCCTCCTTGACGCGATTGGTGGTTCGGTGGTCCGGTATTATGATTAACCGCATTAAGTCTTTGTGTTCCATTCTCAAGGGAGCCCGCAAGGCTGTGCTTCGGGGGGGCACTCTATGCATCAATCGTTGTCGTTGTTGTTTTCCCAAATAAGGCTCCGTCATCGCCCCGTCATCATTTTATTGGTGCGTAACTGCAATGCCATGCCTTCGCCAACGAAGCGTGATCCTTCTCTTGATAGATGTGTTCCGTCTCGGTATAAGAGCTGTTCCCTGTCAGTAAATGGAAACCGGTATAACAGGTGATGTGTCCGGAGTACTCTGATGCCATGCTCCTGCAGATAGGAAAGCAATGCTTGATACTGTTGGTTGTTGCTTTTCATTTTAAGCGCACGCAGGCTGGATGTATAGTCGTTACTACGGAGAAGGGACTTTTCAAAGTCGGGAAATGTAGTGTCTGGTAAATCTTCGATGATATACACTGTTTTCCCGTTATTGGCGGCAAGTTCAACCGTTCGCATCAGCGCAAGTCTAACTGCATTTTCACGGTCGATGCTGAAATCTATTTCACCCCTTGAGTCAGTGAAGTCCAGTGTCAAATCAAACAGTGTGTTTTCCGAAAATGCCAGAAAAATCCTGTCAGCCGTCTTGCAGGAGAGCAACCTCTTATACAGCGCATTCGTTCTCTTCATGCATTGTAGCTTCCCGCCATGATCAAGGTTATATCCCATATCGATATCAATAAGGGGCGGGCATCCTCCGGCTCCGATCATGAGAAGGTTTCTGTCGGTCTTGCCTAGCTCAGCGCTTAATCCTAGGAAAAAATGATTGGCATGAGAATCGCCAATCAGTATGTCGGTCGGCTCGTTGGTTGAATCGTAGATCAAACAGTATTGATTATTGCCGTATTTTCGGCTACAGTCGTCGCACTTGTTGAGCTCGTCGGGCCAAGCGAGCGTCTGCTTGACAGCTTTGTATACGGGGAAGCGGTGTATAAAGCCATTGTTTAGTATTGAAACTGCACCAAGGGTAGCTGTGAAAATTAATCCGATTACCGAAAGTACAAATATCTGCTTCTGTCTGACTCGGGATTTATTTCTGAATGGTTGTTCTACAAATTTCCAGCTGAGGTACGAGAGTATGAAAATGAGCACCAATATGATCGCAATGGATAATGCTGTAGGATGGGGTTCAATGATATCTTTATACAGGGCAAGTACGGGTTGATGCCATAAGTATAAAGAGTAAGACATCAAACCTATTAAAACGAGATACTTATGTGACAGGATCTTTGCTACTGAGGATTCATGATCAGCGCACATTATTATTAGTGCGGTGCTTAATACAGGTAGGAGAGCGATAACGCCCGGCATCATATCGGAAGGATTAATCACAAAATATGAAATCAATAATCCAGCTAGTGTCATGTCACGCATCAACTGACGGATAAAGGTGTTTGAGCTTGATTCGGGCCTTATCCGTGGTGAAGCGCCAGTTGATTATTGCGTTCAGATTGTTCCGTTCTTTCTCCCAGGCCATGACTTCTGAGCGAACTTCTGTGATTGTGTCAATGCGCCGGTTCAGGCACTGGCCTGAAAGAACTCGCAGCTCGATCTCTGCCATATTGAGCCAACTTCCGTGTTTCGGGGTGTAGACAAATTCGAACCGGTCAAGTAACGCCTTTGCTTCCTGCGCCTTAAAGGCCTGATATAATGAGCCGGGCTGATGCGTATTGAGGTTGTCCATCACCAGCGTAAT
The DNA here is from genome assembly GCF_001622165.1 of Pelodictyon luteolum. Classification (GTDB taxonomy): domain Bacteria; phylum Bacteroidota; class Chlorobiia; order Chlorobiales; family Chlorobiaceae; genus Chlorobium; species Chlorobium luteolum_B. The sequence goes on along the minus strand of NZ_LVWG01000026.1, from coordinate 6,658 downwards.
CCGTTCTGCATGCTTGTACTTACCGGCAATCTCTGCAAGGAACCGCGCCCAGTCATCCTTTTTCCTGCTGGAGGTCACCCTGACCATTCGTTTTCCGACTAACGGTTCATTGGCGATGAAAATATTACACGTGCCTTTCCGGCTGTATTCGTAATCATATCGGGCCAGCTGGCCGGGTCGTGCCGGTACCGGAATTCTCGTTTCGGCTATCAACTGCTTGGGCGATTCATCCATACAGACCACGGGATACAGAGGGTCATAGGGCTGCTTATAGGTATCCAGCACCATCTCCATATGAGCTACGAAATTGCCATCATGCTGTGGTGGAATCACCCAGCCGACTTGCTTCCATGGTTTAAGGACGTTTTTTTAACGTCCTGCGTACGGTTTCGTAAGAGATATTCTCTACATAGTTTAGCTCTACCGCCTTATCGGCAAGCAACCTCAAGGTCCAGCGCAGATGCCCTTCCGGTGGTTCCGAGCAACTCAAGGCTACCAGGTGTGCTTCCAGATCTCCGTCGGCTTTTCGACTATATACCCGTGTGGATGGCTTACCGGTAAGGGCCATGCTGAGGCCTTCTTCCACGAATCGCTTTTTTACCCGGTCAATCGTCTTCATGCTGACGTTCAGCACCCGTGCAATGTCTTCATTGATTGACCGCTCTTTCTGGAATTTCCCCTCATCACAGGCCAGCAGGATCAATGCATTCAAAACAGTTTGTGCTGCGTGTTTTCCTTTACTGCTCAGAGCATCAAGCTCTTGTCGTTCTTCCTCGGTCAGGGTGACTTTGTACTTCTTCATATTCAATCCTCCTATGGTTGATTATGAAGAACAATATACGGCTATTTATGCGACTTTACATGCGTGACGTGACACTAGACCTATGAAGGCTAGCGGTGCTTTAAGAAAGGGTGGCGGTATTTTGTTTTGAACCATCAAGGTTGCAATGACAGCTCCAATACCGAGTTCCCATGCTCTAGAAGGAATGCCAAAAAATGCTATGCGCGGGTACATCGTGACCAAAACCACTGAGATGAGAAAACTGATCAGCGACAGCAATGAGATTATGGAGAGTTGGGCATTTTTGCTCTGGGACTTCCATACCAACATGAGTAGCGGGAAAAAAAGATAGAACTGTTCTTCAACAGATAAGCTCCATGTATGCAATAATGGCTTTGCCGCAACATTATTGGCAAAGTATCCTCCTGTTAATGCGAAATAGACGTTCGAAGCGAATACGGACAGGCTGAGCAGTGATTTGCCATAATCGACGATAGCCTCGGGTGACAGGAGAAGAAAGACCGCAGGAGTCGTTACAAGAGTCACGGCGAAAAGTGGCGGCAAAATACGTCGCGCTCTTCGCTCATAAAAGTCAATGATGCTGAAGTGATCGTTTTCAATCTCCTCAATAAGGATAGATGTAATCAAATAGCCACTAATCACAAAAAACACATCCACCCCGACAAAGCCGCCGCTCATGGCGTCAAATCCCGCATGAAATAGAATAACGGGTATGACGGCAAGAGCTCGTAAGCCGTCAATTTCTAAGCGGTACGCTTTCACTTTAGGGGGTACTCTTGGATTGATTGGGGAATTCGATGGCGTAAAAGAATTGCAATTAAGCGTTTGGCGTGATGCAAAGCGTCAATATAATTATATTTAAGTGTATTGTTCATATCCGCGGCGTCGACACGGGTCTCACTTTGTAATAGGTAACATTCTCTGGAGCTTGTTGAACTTTATGTCACTGCAATACGGGAGGTGCCTGAGGAGAATATCCAAGCTAAAACGGAAGCGAGATGCTGAACGATAATCAAAGCACTCCTTTGGATGATATATGGGGCGCAGAGCGCTCCGGTTGTATCTGGAGCGGGTGTAAGATGGATCGGTAGGAGAGGTATTTTGTGTGTCGTTTCATGACGCACGGAGGAGTATGTTTTGAGCGGGTCACGATAAGGGGATCTTAGGGTATTTTCAGTATATTACCCACCTGTATTTGTTAAGTGGTCATGCGTTCCCTTGCTCATGTGGTAGGATTGAAGCCGTGAGTTAGGGCGGCGAAGCCGTATGGGTTCTTATTGACAGAGTAGTTATTAATGTCTTCTCAAAGAGTTTATATCGCGGGTCATCGCGGTATGGTCGGTTCGGCAATATGGCGGGCCCTCCGTGCGGCGGGTATCCCCGAATCCTGCATTATCACCCGTACCAGTTCGGAGCTTGATCTCACTGACCAGCGGGCTGTGCGGGATTTTTTTGCATATGAGCGGCCGGACGGGGTCTACCTGGCGGCGGCCAAAGTTGGGGGTATCCACGCCAACAACACTTTTCCGGCAGAGTTCATATTCCGGAACCTGATGATCGAAGCGAATGTCATTGATGCGGCGTACCGTAGTGGTGTGCAGAGACTGCTGTTCCTCGGGTCCAGCTGCATCTATCCCAAACTGGCCACGCAACCCATGCGTGAGGATGCCCTCCTTTCCGGACCGCTTGAGCCTACCAACGAGCCCTACGCTATAGCGAAGATCGCCGGCATCAAGCTCTGCGAGAGCTACAACCGCCAGTACGGCACCGATTACCGCAGCGTAATGCCTACCAATCTCTATGGCCCGGGCGACAACTACCATCCCGAAAACAGCCATGTCATCCCGGCACTGATCCGCCGCTTCCATGAGGCCAAGGCCGGCGGTGCTCCGAGTGTTGCCATCTGGGGTACGGGAACGCCTAGGCGGGAGTTCCTCTACGTCGACGATATGGCCTCAGCCTGTCTCCATGTCATGCATCTGGATAAGGTACTCTATGCTGAGCACACAGAGCCCATGCTGAGCCATATCAATGTAGGCTGTGGCGAAGACCTTACCATCAGGGAACTGGCTGAAGCCATAGCGGAAACAACCGGTTATCAGGGCCAGATCGACTTCGATACGACCAAGCCGGACGGCACTCCGCGCAAGCTCATGGACAGCTCAAGGCTCAACCGGCTCGGCTGGACACCAGAAGTATCGCTCAAAGAAGGCCTGATGTTTGCTTATCAGGATTTCATCAAGAACTACCCGCATACATGAAGAAAGCGCTCATCACCGGCATTACGGGCCAAGACGGCTCCTACCTTGCCGAACTCCTGCTCGAGAAGGGCTACGAGGTCCATGGCATCAAGCGACGAGCCAGCTCGTTCAACACGCAGCGGATCGACCACATTTACCAGGATCCCCATATCGACCACCAGAACCTGGTGCTCCACTACGGCGACCTCACCGACAGCAGCAACCTCACCCGCATCATCGCCGAAACTAGGCCCGACGAGGTCTACAACCTTGCCGCGCAGAGCCATGTGGCGGTGAGTTTCGAGTCGCCTGAATACACGGCTGACGTCGATGCTCTTGGGACGTTGCGCTTGCTGGAGGCTATCCGCTTTCTGGGGCTCGAAAAGACTACCCGGTTCTATCAGGCAAGCACCAGTGAATTGTATGGACTGGTACAGGAAATCCCCCAGCGGGAGACGACGCCGTTCTATCCAAGGAGCCCCTATGCCGTGGCCAAGCTCTATGCCTACTGGATTACGGTGAACTACCGAGAGGCATATGGAATGTATGCCTGCAACGGAATCCTCTTCAATCATGAGTCACCCCGGCGCGGGGAGACTTTTGTGACGCGTAAGATTACCCGCGCGCTTGCCAACATCAGCCAGGGACTTGAGGAGTGCCTCTTTATCGGCAACTTAGATGCGAAGCGGGACTGGGGGCATGCCAAGGACTACGTACGGATGCAGTGGATGATGCTGCAGCAGGACGAGCCGAAGGACTATGTGATTGCTACGGGCGTGCAGTACAGTGTGCGGGAGTTCATCGAGAAGGCTGCTGCCAAGCTCGGCATCACCATCCGCTGGGAGGGTAATGGCAAAGAAGAGGTTGGCTACCCCGTCATTGCGAGCGAAGCGCGGCAATCCATACTCTGCTCCATGGACAAGCCAATTGTTCGCATTGACCCCCGTTACTTTCGCCCCTCCGAGGTGGAGACGCTGCTTGGCGATCCGTCGAAAGCGAAGGCCGATCTGGGGTGGATCCCTGAGGTCGCACTCGACGAGATGATCGACGAGATGGTGGCCTGTGACCTCGATCAGGCAAGGCGGCATGCGTTCCTGAATGACAACGGGTACGGGCAGGCAATCACCCGGGAGGGCTGATCGATTGGCTCATTCTGACGACGGCATATTTGTTCTTCTGATGCGGCTCTGGCATCATTTTGAGCCGCGAAGAAAACGGCAGTTCGTATTATTGCTTGTCCTGACCATCTTTACGTCCTTCGCAGAGATTTTCAGTCTTGGCGCCGTCCTTCCTTTTCTCGCCGTTCTGACCGATCCTGAACGTCTATTTACGAATCCCCGCATTCATCTGCTGATTACGGCGTTTGGCATCACGACGCCGAAGGGCCTGATACTGCCCTTTACCTTGGCTTTTGGCGTGGCGGCATTGGTCTCGGGCGGCATGCGCCTGTTGCAGATCTGGGCCAATGTGCGGGTATCATTCGCAACAGGTGCGGACCTGAGTATCTCCCTGTTCAGACGGACGCTCTACCAGCCCTACTCTGTCCACGTTTCAAGGAACAGCAGTGAAATCATTAATGCGGTATCTTCAAAAGCCGTAAAGGTGATTTTTGATGGTATTATTCCTGCGATTGGCATGATCACGTCAGTAATCATGCTATTTGCGCTCATGGCGACATTGATTGTCATAGCGCCGATTATTTCATTGTTGGCCTTCGGCGGGGTTGGGCTCATTTATGCCATAATCGTGTTCTTTGCGCGTGGCCGGCTGAAATCAAACAGCCGCTTGATTGCTAGAGAATCAAGTAATGTTGTCAAATTGCTTCAGGAGGGATTGGGTGGAATCCGTGACTTGCTTATTGACGGCAATCAGGCGGTATACTGCGATTATTACGGCAAGTCAGTACGTCCTTTACTGAGAGCTCAGGGGAATAATCAGTTCACCGGTATCAGCCCCCGATTCGGAATCGAGGCTACCGGAATGATTATTGTGGCGGCTCTCGCTTATTGGCTTACCGGGCAACCGGATGGATTTGCACGAGCTCTGCCTATCTTGGGGGCTATGGCTATCGGTGCACAACGCATCTTGCCTGTTCTGCAGCAGTTGTTCCGGGAGTGGTCGTTTCTTCAGGGGTCGGCAGCATCCTTCAAGGATGTTCTGGAGTTGCTGGACCAGCCACTTCCTGCCTCCCTCGGCACAGGTGATGAGCGGGCGTTACCTTTTAGGCGCGAGATAATGATGCGTAATCTTTCATTCCGGTACGCTCTGGAAAGTCCTCTGGTTCTGCATAACATAACCCTAGGAATTCCTAAGGGGGCCAGAATGGGAATCATCGGGGCTACAGGTAGCGGCAAAAGTACACTTCTGGACATCCTGATGGGCCTCCTGTTCCCAACGGAGGGAGTACTGGAGGTTGATGGCGTAATCGTCAATGAGCAAAATCAGCGGTCATGGCAACGCCGTATTGCGCATGTACCGCAAGCTGTATTTCTTGCTGACAGTTCAATTGCAGAAAACATCGCATTTGGTGTTCCGAAAGTAATGATTAACCACGAGCGTGTTACATCTGCTGCGCAGCAGGCTCAGATAGCCGATCTGATTGAATCGTGGCCTAACAAGTACGATACCTTTGTGGGTGAACGGGGCATTAGACTTTCAGGCGGTCAGCGGCAACGCATTGGTATCGCAAGGGCGCTTTATAAGCGGGCAGATGTGGTTATTTTTGATGAGGCAACAAGTGCGCTTGACAGCGAAACGGAGAGCGCCGTCATGAAGTCCATTGAGGAACTCAGCAAAGACCTGACAATACTCATCATTGCACACCGTTTGACTACGCTTAAGGGTTGCGATACCGTTGTTGAACTGAAAAACGGAGCCATAATTGCCAATGGGTCGTATGAAAACATGGTCGCAAATCGTAACTGATGGTTGATGTATGAAGAAAACCGTTGTTCATGTTTGGGCTCAGAAGGCCCGGAATATGTCAGATGAAAGCACCTGGGGGATAGGAGACCAATTAAGAGGGTTGGTGAATTTAAAGGAAGTGTCCTGGAGGAGGGGGTGGGGGATTCAAGTTGACATCAGGAGTCATCCGATTGAAGGGTACCTGTGCCCGGAGCCTTCTATACTGGTGGATAGGCAGCGTCAGGAGGATGTTGATTTTGTCGTTTTCGATTCATTTTTAGCAATTGATAGGTATCTGTCAAACTCCTTTGATGGGCATGACAAGATTTCCTTAAGTACGAACGGAGGAGGGCGATGGCCGAGGCGTGTGTCGCCAGAAGCGAAAAGCTTCGCCCGAAAGCTGCTTCAGCCCTGTGATGAGCTTGTCAGGAAACTGGGGGCGTTTGTCGATGCTGAATACACGATTATCCATTTTCGCTTGGGTGATCAAGAGATGTCAGCAGGGCGGTCAGATGGCTTTGAACGAGAGTTGGCACTGTTAAAGATGTATATGCGCCCGACGGATGTTTTGCTCACGGATTCTCACGCCTTTAAAATGCGTGCACATAATGAACTTGGAATCCGGGTGACTCCGACTGTTCCAGTGCATGTAGGGGTATCGGGAGCTTCCGAGGCATATCTTGATACCCTATTTGAATTCTTTTTGGTGACT
>NZ_LVWG01000025.1 GCF_001622165.1 Pelodictyon luteolum | reverse complement strand
GGGGCCATGGCCAAAATCAAGATCATGGCCATGGCTGCTATGATTGACCTTTTTGCTGTGCGGTCTGTTTTTGTTTCAGATGTGACAATGACTTGCTGCATCGTTGTTTGTATGTATAGTTCTCCGATCGTTATGCGCTAAACGGATTGATATAGGTGCCTCGCAATTGTTTTGCGAAATGAAAAAAGAATATCGGGTCGTTGACCAGGTAGCGCCTATACATTCTTTTCGGTTCCATCATCAGTCGATAGAGCCATTCCATGCCGATTTTTCGAATCATCATGGGCGCTCTCCTGACATTTCCGGCTTCAAAGTCGATTGTTGCCCCGAGTGCCATGAAAAGTTTGACATTTGGCATTCTATGTCTGTATTGCGCAAGCCAGATTTCCTGTTTTACCCCTCCGGCTCCCACCACAAGGACGGTTGCCCCTGAGTTGTTGATGAGATTGACGATTTCATTGCATTCTGTTTCATTTTTCTCGAATCCATAGGAGGGTGAGTGCGCTCCGATGACAATCTTCCTTCCGGCTTTCCTGTTGATGTTCTCCATAGCCTTTCGGCCTACACCTTCTGCTGCTCCAAGAAGGAAGATTTTGCATTCCAGATCATTTTTATGATGCATGTAGAATGAGCGAAGGAAGCTTGATCCCGGAATGGCTTCCGGCAGCGATTCCGGAAAAAGCTTCGAAAGGAAGTAAATGATCCGGCTGTCGCAGATGACCCATTCTGCTGATTGATACGCTTCGTAAAATTTCCTGTTTTTCTGGAGGTGGAAAAGGTGGTCTATATTCGGGGTGACCAGCATGCCGCGTTCAAGTTTGCAAAGCAGTTCTGGTTCGGTAATGCTTTTGATGTCGATATTAAGTATCGATATCGCTTTTTTTTGGATGAGTGTATGTTCCTGTGGCATGGCTATGGGGGTTGTTGTGTACTACTTGCCTATTCACCCTCATGCAAATCCCGTGCCCGATGGTGTGTACTGCCAGAACCCTCACTCTTAAAGGCTTTCGGGTCGTTTGGTTTCTTGCTGCGGAAGCGGTATTGAGAGGATCTGCTGTCATGCACTTTCAAAATGAGAGCAATAAGGGATCCTGCCGGGAGCATCAGGATGTGCGGGGAGCTTGATACACCATGTATTCGTGATGTTCAATTCTTTGGCAGGGGTTTCTTTCCCAGAAGTGTTGTTCTGAGCAGGTTATGTTTGTTTGCCAGGGTTTCTGTCAGTATGGGGCCGGTAATTCCTGCAGCTGTTCCTGCAAGAAAAAGGAATGTGATATCTGAAACTCCGATATGCATAAGCCCTATTCTTGCTGCTGCAGTAAAGAATACATGAAAGAGGTAGATGGAGTAAGAGTAATAGCCGATGCTGGCAAGCCATTCCGAGCGGCTTTGCGTAAGCAGGAGTGCGATACATGCAACCGTGCCAACGAAAAGAGCCGGAAATGAACGGCGGTCATCGATATACTGCTGGCTGTACAGTATCAGGAAGAGTACGGTCACGATGATGATGATGAACCCTGTTATTTGAGAGTATTTGAATTTCAGGGGGAATCGGGTGCAATAAAGACCGGCAAGGAAATAGGGCAAGAGGTAGAAGACCCCGGCAAGGGAAAACCATATTGTTCCGATGTTGGACAGAAAAGCTGTGACCGATCCCAGGTAGGCCAGCGCAAAGCCCCGTCTGGTGGCGAGCACTTTGAAGTGTTCGAGCGCGAGAATGATCAGGAAAATGATAAAGAGCGATTCAATGAACCAGTAATGGGCAACTGGTTTGATATGCAGATATTTCCAATCTTCAATAGGGTTGTTTGTGCCGGGAGTGACGGCTTGAAGAATGGCAAAGCCGGTTCCGACGAACAACATCGGAATGATCAGTCGTTGGATCTTGCCATTCATAAAAGCTTTCCATGTTCCAGCGAATGGTCGCCAGCCATAGACGAGACCCGAAAGAAACGTAAATAAAGGCATGCGGATATAGGCGAACATTTCATTCGTATCTTTCAGGAGTCCCTCACTCAGCCTGAGTCCGCTTTCCGGTGATATGCCGATAACATGGTAGGCAACGAGCATGATGCATGCGATGCCTCTGAGCGTATCGATCGGAATATTGCGCGTGCTGGTTTTTTCTATCATAACTGATTTCAGTGTTAGTTTCAGCGGCTTGAACCTTTCCGTTCCAATACCTGCCCATGTATTTTGCACATCTTCCTGCTGGCTATATTACCGCTCGATTGCTTGACGGCAGGTTGTGCCGAACGCCTCTTCGGAGCAACACCTTCATGTTCTGGGGTATGCTGGGTTCGATAGCTCCCGATTTCGATTTTGTATGGTGCTTCCACCTTCATCAACGCTTGTGCGACCATCACCAGTATCCCACCCACTATCCGCTGTTATGGCTGGGACTGCTTGTTTTTTCAGTCCTCTGGCTTTTGATTGCCCGGTTCCAGCATACCCCTTCAGCGTTTGCCGTGGTGTTTTTCTTTGGGGGGGTCATCCACACCGTTCTTGATATGTTTACCGGCCACCTTTTTCTGTTGGCACCGATTTCGTTCGTGCGGCAAAAGATTTCACTGGCCGAGTATGGTCTGTGGGATCCTTTTTTTCTCGAGCTTTTTATTGTATTGGGGGCGCTGATCGTATGGAAAAAGGAGCAGCTCTCTGTTTTACTCTCGAAAATTTCATGATCATGAGCTCTGCAGGGTTCTGTTGTGTCGTGTGAGCATTGCTGCAGGGGAGCCTTGTGAGGTTATTTTCCCCTCTTCGAGACGATAGATTCGGTCACAGTGCTCGACGGTGGTTAACCGATGGGCGACGATGATGATCGTCTTGCTGCCGTGCAGCGCTGTTACCGCCTCCATGACGGCAGTTTCGGATTCCATATCGAGTGCACTTGTGGCTTCGTCAAGAACAAGGACTTCCGGGTTGTGGTAGAGTGCCCGGGCGATGCCGATGCGTTGTTTTTGTCCGCCGGAAAGCCTGATGCCTCGTTCCCCGACGAAGGTTGCAAGGCCGTCAGGTAGTCCTTTGACGAAAGCAGCGAGATTGGCTGCTTCGACGGCATACAAAACTTTATCCCTGTCAATCTGCTCGTCGGACAGACCGAAAGCGATATTGTGTTCCAGGTCATCATCAGTCAGGTAGATTGATTGCGGAACATAGCCGATTATGTTTTGCCAGCCCCGCATATTAGTTCTGATGTCGTTTCCATCGATGCTTATCGTTCCGTGATTCGGGGCCAGCAGTCCGAGCAATAGGTCGATGAGCGTACTTTTTCCTGAGCCGCTTGGCCCGATGAATCCGACTGATTCTCCTTTCTGTATCGTCAGCGTGATATCTTCGATGGTTTGCCTGTTGGCCTGCGGGTAGGCATAAGTGATGTTTTCGAGATGAAGCGACGATTTGAAGGGTATTGCACCTGTTTTTTCCTGTGGTTCTTCATGGAAGGGAAGCGAAAAATCTCTACCGATGATATCGACGACAGGCAGACAGTACTGAAGCGATTGCAGCGCATTGAGGATACGGTTGACGGAGGGCATCATCCTGAATGTTGCCACGGCAAAGAATCCAAGGTTCGGAACGATAGAGTCCATATCCTTGCCTTGCATCATCATGGTGAGCACAAGGACGATCAGGCCAGTTACAGAAAGCAATTCCAGCCAGAGACGGGGGACTTGCTGAACGGTCGTATTTTTTCTCCTTACTTTTGTACTGGAGGTGTTGTGATATCCATAGCGGGACAGGAAGTAGTCTTCCTTTCCAAGGATCTTGACATCCTTGATTCCGCCAAGTCCCTGCTGAAGATGTTGCATGCGGAGTCCCTCATGATGCTGGCGGTCGTTTCCCCATTTGGCGACATTTTGCCGGGTCAGCATGACAAAAGAAATGCTTGTCAACCCAAGTACGAGGAGGATGTTCAGGGTCCCTAGTGGCTCAACGATGAGTAGAAGCGAGAAAATGCACAGCAACGTCAGGGTTTCTACGCTCAATTGCAGGATAGGGGTTAGTACATTTGTTGCGAGTACCTCGACTTCCGTGGTGACGTTTCTTATCAACTGGGCGGAATTGCGTTCTAAATGAAAGGTATATGGCTGATGCAGATAGATTTTGAGGAGCTGTTGTGAAAGCCTTTCACCTATCGAGTAGATGAAATGGTTCTGTCTCCACGTCATAAATAGCAGAAAGAGGGCTTTTATGAGATAGATGCTGAACAGCAGGCCGAGCCCTCCAAAAACCAGGCTGGTCTGGTCTGGGTTGCCGAAGAAGTCGATGAGCGGTTTGGCAACAGGGTGTTTCCCGGCAAAATCTTTTTCAGTAAAGAGTGCAAGCGCAGGTATTACCAGACCGACTCCCAATGTTTCAAGGAGGACGGCAATCACCATCATTGAAAGTATCCCCAGACTGTTTCTGCGCTCCCTCTCTGACAGAATGGTGCGGATGTCCTTGAGATATTTGAGATTGGGGACTCGTATCTTCATTATCGTTGTTTTCTTGTCTTTGATTCCATTGTTCAGGCGTCCGGTTACCGGCATCCCTCAGTGGTCAGTTGCATTTCCCTGATCTTTCCACAGCATCGGATAACGTTGTTCCAAAAGTTCCGCACGTTGATTGGAAACGTTTTTCCATGTAAAGCGCTCCGCGCGTTGTCGAGCATGTTGTCCGATGTCGATTCTCGCCTGCCTGTTCAAGGCCATTGATGTCAGAGCTTCAGCCCATGCATCAATATCCATGTCAGGAAGGACTATGCCGTTGATGTCCTTTTCCACTATTGCTCCTGCGCCCATTTCTGAAACCAAGCAGGGAATTCCATGAGCCATGGCTTCATAGGTGACCATTGGTCCACCTTCCTCAAGGCTAGGAAAGACGAAGACGTCCGCACTGCGGTAGATCATTCCCATGTCGTGGGTATAGCTGACGTGGCGGACATTGGGGTACGTTTCGAGTGGCGGGAGGTGTTCTTGTATTTCCGGCGCAATGTTGCCACATAATACCAGATCAGCATCGAGCTTCGCTCTTTTCCATGCTTCGAGCAGGAGCGGGATGCCTTTTCGCAGGCAGATGCTGCCGACAAACAGGAACACCGGGCGTTCCGCATGTTTTTTTTCGTCATTTCTTCCCGGAAATCGTTCTGGAGCCCAGCCATAGCTGGTTGAGAGGAGCTTGGTTTCCTCTACGCCGTTTTCCAGCATGCTTTTTCGGACCATTGGGCTCGGACAGAAGACTGCATCGGCTATTTCCAGCTTTTTTGCCTCAATCAAGGCTGCCTTTTCATCAGTGTTGATCCTGTAGGGGATGTTCCATGTATCTGCGGCTGCTTCAAGTATTCTCCATGAGCTTTTCCTATGGCAGTTGATCCTTTCGATGACAATGCGGCTTCCTCGCTTATGAAAGGCTTCAAAAATCTCCAGAGACAGGCCGGCCCATAGATAGACAATATCTGCATCCTTTTCATGTTTATAGAAAAGCTGTTCGGCCATGGTTCGAGCTTGGATGTTGGTCCCGAATTTATAGGTCAGTTTCTGGCGGAGGCCCTTCATTGCTGTTCTGAGCCACGGGTATTCGAGCCCTTTTACTGCTCCGGGTAGAGTGAGTTGGACAGCCCTGCCGCTTTCATGCCAATGGCGGCAGAGAGAAAGAGCAACATGGCTGTTGCCGATATTGGAAGCTTCATAGCCGAAAAGAACCGGCAGATAGTTCATGGCAGTCTCCTTTTCAATGCATTTTTTAGCTGACGCACTCCGTCTGTCAGGGGGGCAAGCAATGGCCATCGATCCCAGATGGGAAGTGCGTGAAGGTCTGTTCGTGAGCTACGTTGGGAACCGAGGCTCGGATAGAGGATATACGTCGGGATGTCAGGATTCTGCATCCTGAATGTCGAAATGGCGCCGTCGTAATGCATAGGGCCCCCGTCGGGATGGCCCGCAGGTCTTTTGAGCAACTGCTCAAGGAAATGGAGGAATCGTTCAAGATACGGCCCATTGACTGCATAGAAATGGGCCAGCATAAGCGGTTCTTTAAGCAGTTCGATTCCAAGGGAGTTTTTGTCGCCTGCCGGACGATCGTGGCCAAAGTAGATGAACCCCCACTTTTTTCCTTCGAGCTGCTCCATAACGGCATTCCCTATCTGGTTTATCTCCCGGATAAATGAGATGTCATCTTCGAGGACAAGGATATTGGCGCATTTGTTTTCTTTTGCCTGTCGCAGTACTTCCATGTGGCTTGTATAGCAGCCTCTCACGCCAACTGAAGGAAAGCCTCCAGCCGTTTCTGGGCGGATAGCCGGGAAAAACGATATCATTTTATCATTTGGGTTCCAGCCCGCCCTCCTGAATTCGCGAAGTGTATCTCGTTTCCTGTCCGTTCGATCTGGAAGGTTGATCACGGAGATCCTGTCAAAATGATCCGGAAAGTTCATGGCCATGCCTGTCTTGTTCTATTGTTATGCTCCGATGAGGAATCGGGATGTGGAGCCTAGTACTTTTTTTGCTGCTATGCAGCAGAATAGCGTTGCAAATATTTTGATGCAGAGGTAGAGAATCGAGCCCATGATTAGCGTATATGATGATGCGCTGATAAGGGGAAGGGAATAGATGGTTTCTGGAGGAAGTATTTTCCATACAAGGTACATGGAGACCGTGACGTGGGTAAAGAAGATTGCGAAGCTGTATGTCGCGAAAAGGTCCAGAGCTTTTATGCTTTTTTGCTCTAGTGAAGCCAAAAACGGCAGCACTATGAACATGATGCTCGACTTGTGGATGTAGTGTATGGATTCGGAGAGGCTTGTTGGGCCGAAGCTAATAGAATTTCCATGTAGGTACATTAGGGCGATGGTACAGGCAAGCGCCAGGAACGCCAGAAGGGGCTGATGCTTTTTTGCAAGATCGATCACTCTGTCATGGTTTCTTGCTACATATATACCCTGGAGGTAAACGGGAAGGAGGTATATGAATTGAAATGCAGAGATTTCAGTGCCGGTTCGTGTTCCGAGCAGGGGGAGAATGCTTGCGGCAAACGTAATTCTGTTGAATGCCGGGTCAGGGATTCTCAGGATCAATGGACTGAGCAGAAATACGACGGCGATGAAGGGTATGTACCAGTACTGTATCTGTGCCTTGCCATAGGTCAGCATTGAGAGGTAGGTGCCGGCAAGAGACGGCAGATTTTCAGTTGATTGAGGGATTTTCGAACTTTCCCACAGAAACCATAGTGTGCTCATGATGAGGTAGGGTACTATGACATTGGATAGTTTTTTCCGTAGTAGTCGAGTGGATTCTTGGTTGCGGAGAGGTATTCGACGAGAAAGCCGGAAACAAAGATGAAGTAGATGGTACTGTCATGAAAAAAGACCTGCTGCAGGAGTCTGATCATAGCGGCCGCATGGGTATATGCCGCACCTTCACCCATTGGGGCGCTCCAGATATGTACGATCATGACGTTTACGATCGCAAAACCACGGAAATAATGGATGTGTCGAAGAAATTTTCTCTTGTTTGCCATGAGGCTTGGGGGCTGTTTATGGGTTCCTCGACGGGTTAACGGATTTTGAACGCCTGCTGTAGCCGATGTTGTCCCTTGAGAAGAAGATCTTTAATCACCCATCGACTCCATGAGTCGTTATAGACGCCACCCCCAGTTCCCGACTCGGCGGAATATCTTGGATAGTGATGCAGGCCTGAGTACCGGTATCCATCAACGATGGCCATGTGAACAGCGCTTGCCAGGGCCGTTTCGAAATAGAAGCAATCCTGGTCATTGAGTCGTGAACGGTATCCGATGAGGAAGTCCCTGAAAAAATCACGCTTGGCCCCGAAGAAGCGGGAGTCGGCATCGGCGAGGGTTGGCAGGAGATTTACCATGAGCTCTGCCGCATCAGGCTTTTCATTGACGAATTCCACAAACGAGCGGACGTTCAGGACTTTGTATCGACCTGTTGCCTTGAAGATGAAATCCGCCTGATCAAAGAGCGATGAAGAACGGATGGCTTCTTCGATTATCAGCATTTCGCCGTATCCCTTGCCTTTCTTCTTGTCGTAATCGTTGCCATTGAACGTTACGATCTCAAGCGTTTTCTCGTTGATTTCTTTTCTGAACTCGCTTGAGATGTCGTTACCGGAATTTTCAATAAAAAGCACAGGAACACTTGCTGAATTCAGGTAAAACCGAATGGCATCGATGTACTGGACTTTTCTTTTTGCCTTATCGGTCAAGATGGTCATATGCATCCCGCCGGGATCGATGCAGCCGGTCATGAAGATGATGCTTTTTTTATCTCGTTAGTCATTGAGGTGTGGATCTAGTTATTGTGCAGAGTTTCTCTGGTGGTTCGAACCCAACCTTTTCCCTGTTTTCCGATGATCATTTTCAGGTAGATCGGGATTTTCCAGAGTATGTAGATCGGTGCCGCAAGAAGTGAAACCCACGTCGAGAATGGCGCTTTTCTCTGGATTTGGGCCGATAGCAGATAGAATATGACGATGAGCCAGTATGCCGCTCCTATCCAGATCCAGAGGCCGCTAAGAAGTATTGCCGCCAGAGTTCCTGGAATGAAGAGCAGAACAAGGAGTCCGAGGGGCGGAATTGCAAGATCTGCCCATGCATGGAGAAACTTCGGGTTGCCGGTCTTCGTAAAGAGACGCAGGAGCGGCATGCTCATGCTTTTGACCAGGCCAAACCGTCCGCCTTCCCAACGGGCTCTCTGGCTGCTTGCGTGGCTGCCCTTGGTCACCATTTCGCTGGTCACAATAGCATCCGGGTTATAGTACACTGCAGTGCCGTCCTGGAGAAGACGAAGTGTGAATTCCAGATCCTCGACGATGGAATGGCATGGCCAACCGTACCGTTCAAGTACTGGGGTTCTGAATGCCATGCCGTTGCCTTTCAGTGCCGCTGATCCGCTGAGTATGAAGGATCCTGCCAGACGGAGGTGGTTGAAGACATTGAATGCCGCATCTACAAGAGCTGGTCGCCATCCTGCTGACGGATTGTTGACCCCGTTGTATCCTTGGACGACACTGACAGCGGGAATGCTGAGTGAAGCACTGATTTCTCGGAGGTAGTTGACGTCTGGAGTGACGTCTGCATCAATGATGGTGATGGCATCTGTTGTCCTGTATCGACTGCTATGATTCCTCAGGAACCAGTCGAGGGCCTGTCCTTTACCTCGGTTGTCTGTGTTCGAGCGTTCAAACACGGTGGCTCCTGCGTTGCGGGCATGATCAGCCGTGTCATCGTCGCAGTTGTCGGCAATGACGAAGATTTCGAACCTGTTTGCAGGGTAGTCGCACCGGAGGACGTTCTCTATGGTTTCTCGGACGGCAATGCCTTCATTATGCGCAGGGATCAGAACACCTATGTTGAGAAACCGATTGGTTGCGGGCTCTGCCTTCTTGAAAAAGAACGATGCAATCGTCGTGATCAGCAGATAGAGTGAGGGTACAGCTGTTATGATGATCAGCGTAACAAGAAAAATGGATGGGATTGTCATGCCTGTGCAACGGCCTGTTTGAACAGGTCGACCATTTTATTGTTGTTGATGTGTTGGTTGTATCGGCGTTCGACGCTCTTCCGTCCTTCACGGCCCAATCGTTTCCGCATTTCAGGATCTTCAATCAGGGTGCGGATCTTTCTGGCAAGGTCTTCGGTATCTGCGGGGGTTGCAAGCAGTCCGTTATGGCCATGTTCGATAAGTTCGGGAATACCGGTGATTCGGGTGGAGATGACCGGAATCTCCTTGGCCATGGCCTCCATCAGGACGACGGGAACACCTTCGGCGAAACTGGCAAGGATAAACATGTCAGTCATGTCGTACCATTCACGCACCTTGTCCTGGCCTTGGATGCCAGTGAATGTGACTGCGCCTTCAAGCCCATGTTCACGGCTGAACTGTTCCAGTGATGTCCTGTCAGGGCCGTCTCCGATAAGCGTGAGATGGAAGCGCACCCCCTCATTTTTCAGTAGTGCGCAGGCATTCAGCAGGATGTGCTGGCCTTTTGCCGGTACTAGCCTGCCTACGCAGAGCAACTGTGGCACCTCGTTATCGGGCTCGGGGCGCGGCAACCAGGTGTCAGGATCAACCCCGCACCGGACGATATGGTGTTTTTCCCACATCGACGAGGGGCTGATGCGCATGATCTGGCTCCGGCAGTAATGGCTGATGCAGCGGACGAAGCTGGCATGGCGGACCTTCTCATCGAGCATGGCTGAATCGATCTGATAGAAGATGTCGGGGCCGTGGACGGAGATGCTGTAGGAAAGGCCGCCGTAGGTTTTCATCAGCATGGCAACAATGGCGGTAGGGTTTCCGAAATGCTCGTGGACGTGAGTGATGCTTAGTCCGTGCAGCCATTCGAGAAGGATGCCTGCTTCGATGAAGTATGCTGCGGCCTTGATTGGCTTGCAGGGGCCGGTGAATGCCGGCTTCAGTGCCGCGGCGGCCATACGCAGGTAGCCTGCCGGGTTTCTGGTCAGGCTTTTTGCATGAGCCTTGAATATTGCGGGGAGGGGCTCGGTGATCACGGCAAAGGTGCGCTTGGCCTCATCCTGTTCGCTCGCGGTCATCAATCCCAAGTTTGACGTCCTGCGGATGGTGGCGGTATGTACCAGAATGCCTGCCCGGCGGAGCGATTCGATTTCGCGGAAAATGAAAGTGTGCGAAACGGCGGGATATTCGCTACAGAGGTAGGCTATGGTTGTGGCGTTGTTCATGGCGTCTGGACTGAAATTTCTGATGCTATCCTGGCTGGCCGGTTCCGAAGAGGTTTATTAAATATGCGTCCTATGTGGTAGCGGAGTACTCCTGCCAGCTGCGGGAGTACGACAAGAGAGCAGTGCCAGGCATATGATCTGGCTTCCTTGCGCGCGAGCTGCTGTTCACGCATGAACTGGCCCACCTTGAAAATCCGGGGGTTGAGGAGCAGGGCGGTGCCCAGCGCGGCTAACGCGAGTGCTGTGATGCTGGCTGCTGGAGCCCCGACTGCCATGAGGGGGATCGCAAGAAGTAGGCTGAAGGAAAACCCTCCCCCCTTGATAATGATCTTTCGGTATTCGTATTGCCAGAAACGACTTCCAGCGGAGCGTTCCCGCTCTCTTACGGCAGCAAAGGCATAGCCGGTGCGGAAAGTTCGGCGGAGGTACTGTTTGAAACGTGTCATTGCCAGATCATGCTGCGCCATCGGCACCCCGGTCTGAATGACCTTCCAGCCTGCTCTGATGATTCGTCTGCTGAGTTCCGGGTCTTCTCCTCCGACCATCTCCTCATCATAGCCGCCGGTCATTTCAAGGGCATCACGCTTTACAATCACATTACCCCCGAATGATTCGCATTCTCCTTTCAGGCCGTTCCATTCCAGATTTCCGATCCAGTTATAGAAAGACCTCTCAGGGTACAGTTCGCTAAGCAGCCCCTGAACGGCTCCGATCTTCTCAGGTCTTATTGCTTTGATTGCGCTTGAGAACCAGCCGGGATCAAGTATGGTATCAGAATCGAGAAACTGGATCAGGGGAGATGACCCGGTTTTCCAACCAGCGTTTCTGCCGAGTCCAGGGGTTGGATGCACTGGCCTGAGCGCAATGGTGATAACCCCTTCATACTGTTTGGCTATGGTAATGCTTGCATCTGAAGATCCCCCGTCGACATAGTAGATATGCAGTCTTTTTGTGGGGTAATCTGCTGCCTGGATAGATTCGATGCAGCGGCCCACCGTTTTTTCACTATTGATCCCGATGAGTACACAGTCGATGTGAGGCAAAGCATTTTCAATCGCTTGTGTCTTGTCGCTCAAATGGGTCATGGCCGGAGGTTCCTTGTGCATTACTTTTTTTGTCCCGAAAGCATCGTTATTGCTTGACTGATCTTGTTTCCTAACGATTTCTGTGAGAGGCAGGTCAGAAGGCATAGCTTGTCGCATTGAAGCGTGGCTTTTCGGATTTTTTGTGCCTCCGCTCCCCGCCAAATTTCTTTTGCCGAGTGCCCGGATACATTACCGATGGAGGGGAAGTGGAAACATAGCCTGACATCACCGTCTGGGCGAATGAAGTACTCGTGGAGGCCGATTCGGCAGGGAAGGTTTTCTGTGGATGCTTTTTCCTCCCGAAAACTGGCGGTCATCAATCCGAGTATTTCCTCGCTGTTCATGATAGGAGCGCCTTCCCGTTTCATGACGATCAGGCGTTGCATGACATTCTCGAGGTTTGGCCACTCTTCCTTTTCGATCCACAGTTCATTATTGGTCTCTTCCGTCCACCTCCCGAGCGGCTGGAAGTTTACTGCTGATACGCCGAGTTGTTCAGCAAAATGTACAAGCTCGGGCAGGTGCCTGTAATTGAGCGACATGACGGTCGGCTTGATGATGATGGGAAAGCTGATTGCCTGGCGGTTCTGCTCTTCCTTCAGGCGTGCTATCCCCCTGCATATTTTTTCGTGCAGTCCTTCGCGTCCCCTGATATAGTCGTGCGTGTCTGCCTTATGGGAGTCGAGTGAAATGTTGATATTGAATGGCCTTGCGGCAACCAGTTCGGCCGCGTGTCTTTCAAGCAGCATTCCGTTGGTAGTCATACCGGCGTATATGCTGTTTGATGAACAAAAATTCAGCAGCTCAATGAAGCCTTTCTTGATAAGAGGTTCACCTCCGCTGAAATTTATTGCATAGGAACCAGTGAAGTCTCTGATGCTCAGCAGTGTCTTTTTCCACTCATCTATCCCCATCTCGTCAGTGTATTTGTCAAGGCGCCAGTGGTCGCAGTGACGGCAAAGGCAGTTGCACCTTTCATTGAGAAGGGCATGGAATGTGACTGGCCGGGTGAAATCGATATCGGCGAGAATATAGGCCGATTCGGCTATGGTGTTCCGTCCGTGCTTCAATCCGAGAGCGAGCAGTTCTGTGAGATGCATGGGGCGCAGTTTTTTGCTGGATGAATCGTACTCTGACTCATACATGCAAAACATGTGCCAAAACCATGCGAATCGTTATGCCGTTCATTTATAAAGGCTTACGGGATCTGCTGGATGCGGCGGTGAGGCCGTGCTGGCATCTGGAGAGGTGTGGACTGCTAGGGGGCTCTCTAATTGAGAGCTATAGGTACTTGCGGTGTCTATGCGATGTGGTTCCGGGATTATTTTTCGTAATGATGTTTCAATCGAACCATGATGCCAGTGATCATGCCAACCGTAATCCCCAGGTTATTGTAAAAAGCATCCATCATCTTGAAGCCGTATCCGGTTGTCGAACCATGCATCGTTTCAAACAGAAGGCCCAATGGGGCAATGGCTAATGCGACGAGAAACGCCGTCAGGCGTTTTTTCAGGGCAATGAGGGGAACTGCCGCCAGGATGGCATAGATCCCGAGATGAAAAACGATATCCAGTCCGAACACCCTTGAGGAATCTGTTCCCGGAGAAAAGCTTGCCGTAAGGAGCAGAATGAATGCGGCCAGCCAGGCTGTTTTTAGTTTATTCTTGGTTGACATGGGAGTCAGTTGATGAATTTTGATTGCGAATTTCCAGGATCAGAAAGGAATCTGCTTGTTAGTTTGTCGAATTCTCTGAACAGGTCGAGTTCTGTTTCTTCGCTCGATTCAAGGCTTAAGTCCGTTTTGTTGAGCAGTAAACCATGAAGCCCCCCTGCAAAGACGAGATAAATAGGGTTGACCATCGCATTCAGAAGGTTGTCTACCATTGTGAACGCGATGAAAACAGCCATTGCTGCCGGCGCCGCATATGCAGGCGATTCCCATTGAACGGGCTTTTTCCTGCTGATGAAAAATATGGTTGGCAGCTGTACAGCAAAAAGCAGCCATAACAATCCATAGCTCCCCTGATTTCCGAGTGTTATGACCCAAAGGCCATCTGTAGTGGAAAGATCTTTTCCACTATCAGTAAAGACCCTTGCCCGACCGTAGCCTCCCCAGCCAAAAAAACTGCCCTGAAGCGCTTTATCAATGAGGATCGTTTCGTTGTCAAAGCGAAATTGCAGTGACTGTGCTCTGGCCGGGCTGATTTTCTCTGCGATGTAATTGGTGAGATTTGTTCCATCCCAAGATCCAGTAGATCTTGAAAAGATATAGATATATGGCGTCACGAGCAAGACTATGACGAGAACGGCGTTTTTCCATTTGATGCCAATGTATAGGATCAGCAGGCTCATCGCGAAATAAAATATGGCTCCCATTGATTGGTACATTAAAAATGTACCAATCAGGAGGGCCAGCAGTAAGGATGACGGAAGAAAAAAGATTTTCTTTGGAAGGACTTTCGTGATGTAAAGCCACATTCCAAGGAGTGAAGCAAGCATCATCCACATAGAGGTCATCAAGCCATGGTTCATGTAGACCATGGGGCGATATCCTCCATCTTCCCTGAGTGTCTGAAGAAAGTCATGCTGATGAAACCCGTATGTCAGTCGGTGAAGCTGAGGGCTCATGATGAGTTCGAACCAGCTGAAAGGGATATAGACGAGCCCCCCGATGAAGATGGTTATTGCAAGGGTCTTGAGAATATCACTTTCGTTAAAATAGACTCGACCAAAAAAGTACGGGATACCCCATTTAATTGTGGTGTAGAGTGTTGAGGCCAAGCCATCATATATTCCCAGTCCGTTGGCAAGTGAAGAGAAAAAAGGGGTCGTACACCATAATACTATGGGGATATCTATGCTGCGGAATCGGTAGCTGAACAGTTTTTCTTTATCAAAGAGCCATGTTGCGGCAAGCAGGCTGTATCCAATTACTGTTGATTTGGTGTTTTTCAGCATGAAGATATCATACTCCGCGCACGGCAGAAACATCCAGCCTGCGACATAGGCAATGACCGGTACAAGTCGTTTATCCAGCTTCTTGTACAGCAGAATGACAACGCCAGGCCAGAGGAAAAAGGCTAAGGGCACCAGAATGTTAGCTCCGGGATTACCCATGCTTCGGTATGTTTGTAATGATGCGTTCTAGCACGGCCTGCCAAGAGCATGCCGGGTCGAAAAATGGTTCCATGCCCCTCTGAGTTCCATTTTGTTTTTCTGCATAAAATGCGCTGTCGTAAGCCAGTTGTTCAATGGCCTGACGGTATCCTTCAGTTTCATCAGGCGGGACAAGAATGATTCCGCTGTTGAGCTCTTCAAGGTGTGGGTAGGCGCATACAATGGATGTGATGACCGGTCTTCCTGAAAGCAGCCCCTCCACAAGTGCTTTGTTATATCCTTCTTCGAATGTTGTCCTTGTCGGGACGATGAATGCATGGCTATTGTTGATATGCTCAAGCATTTCGTCCTGGCGGCAGAAGCCATGGATTCGGAATGTTTCCTCTATCCCATACGCTGATGCTGCCATGCGCAGCCCGGTTTCTTCTGATCCTCCACCACAAAGATTGATGACGATGTCCGTGTGTCCTTTTTCCCTGAGGTCCTTGGCGATCTGAAGCAGGTCAAAAATGCCTTTATCGGTCTCCATCCGCCCTACAAACAGAATATTGAAGGGTTTATTATGATGTATTGGCGGATTGATATGCTCAAAATACTCTCGTCGATAGAGCTGATAGAAGCGATGGACCGGTGAGGCCATGGCGTAAGTCATCTCCTCAATCTGTTCGGTTACGCTTGGTGAAACGGACATGATGGCCGATGCTTTTCTGATGAAAAACATAGCATTCATGAACTGTATCAGCTTCTGAGCTGCAGAGAGAGGTCGAAAACGAGACTTGAGGTTGCAGTGCAGCGTGGGGATCAGCTTCATCCTTGAGGGTATTGCCCATAGAAGCGGGAAAAAATATCCTGTAGCCTCACTGAGGATCAGGAAGTCTGCACCCTGCTTTTTAGCAAAATCAGCAACCCTTAGAACATAGCTAACCTGTTCCTTATGAAACGCAATGGCATTCTCCTGTGGATTTTTAGGGAGGTTTTCGATATGGAACAGGTCCGTGACGATACGGTCTTTTCTGGGGCATGAAGAAATGGCGATACCCCTCGCATTGAGCGAACGGCATGCATCAAAGAACATTGCGCTGTAGGTTGTCGAAACCTGATGAGGGTCGTCGTTTCCTTTCTGCCAATAGGAAAATGTTTTAACGATATCACCCGGTCCGGCAGCGTAAGCTATGCATAACCGTGTCGTATGTTTTTCTTTCATTTCCCGCAATTGATCATACGATTTCTTTTTCACGGATTACCCTTGATTCTTGCCGGTACGCCGACTGCGGTCGTGTTTGCCGGTACATTTTTGAGTACCACCGCATTGGCTCCTATTAGTGCATGGGCTCCAATGTGTACTTCTCCCAAGATCTTTGCGCCAGCACCTATATCGACATGGCCTTCAATGATTGGAGTCCCTTTTCCCGTAGTGCCGATAGTGACCTGATGCATGATCAGGCAGTTGGGACCGATTATTGCCGCAGGATGGATTACGATGCCGTTTGGGTGAGGGATCAGGAGACCTCCTCCGATGTTGGCATTGATTGGGATGTCCGCTCCACAAACCGCGCTCCAGAATCGATGTTGGAGTACGGTGATTTTTGAGAGTAACTTACCTGGAAGACCTTTTGTTCTCAATGACTGATAGCGCCGTATTGAAGCCAGAAGGTATTTGCCCGGTTCGTATTTGCCCGGGACGGCATGTTCCCTGGTAAAGTCTGGCTCTGTTGCTGAAATCACCTGCCGGCTTGTCTTCATACTAATCTTTTGTTTGCTGGAGTTTCTGTGTGAACTGCAGTAGCTTGTCAATCATGCGGATCCCGACGGGCGAACGCCTGATCCCGTCAAGTATCTTTTCTGGAACCACTTTACTTATGAGCGCGGGGGGGTTATCGAACATTTCTGCAATGGTCAAGCTTTTGCGTATCCCACCGAAGTTCAGGATTGGCGCGATGCTCGGCACTCCAAGAAGAACCAGCAAAGATGCGGCTTTTCTCAGATCCCTGAATTTAGAGCTATCGCCGAGTGAGATCAGGGTGACGATATCGGCATGCATGGCGAACTGCTCAGTCAGGTGGCTTTGGAGCAGGGGAGTGCTGTCAACGCAGATGAAATCGTATTTCTCTTTCAGTTCAGCAAAGAGTTCGGGAATTTTCTGGCGTGGGACACTTCTACCGGTGATATTGCCTGCATACATCATATCAATATTGTCACCGGGAGTGCTGACTATGCATTCTTCAAGCGTCATTGAGTCGGCCAGGTAATCGCAGAGTCCCGGCAGGCTGATCCGGAATTCATTTTCCTCATCAATTGGAGTGGCTTCGATGTCTCCATCGATAATGAGTACTTTAGGTACAAGTTGCGAGAGGGCTTTTGCGCAGCTGAATGTGATGGCTGATGATCCTACGCCCTTATCCGTACCTGTGAAAATGAGCGACCTGGAATTGTTCGATGTTTTTTCCCTAAAGAATTTAACGGCAAGGCTGCCGATCTGATGTGCTCGGAAATCATCGGGAGCAAGGCTTAGCTGCTCCGGATCCTCTGCATTCGGCGCCCGGAGGTTGACGATGGTTTGTACGGGAGGGTGCCCAAGTGCATGTGTGATATCCTTGCTGCTTCTGATGGTATCGTCAAAAAATTCATAAGTTGCGAACGCTCCGCCAACGAGGCCGAAACTACCAATGAGAAGCAGGATCGTTATCTTGTTGATGTTTGATTTGAGTGGCTGTTTCGGCGTGCGGGCAATAGAAAGAACGGAAAGGCGCAAGGGGGATTTTTTCTCGATTTCAATTTCGGTAATCCGTTTTTCAATGTTGTTGAGGAGGTCGAACTTGTTTTGCCAGTTGGCTGAAAGATATTCACCTCTGTGGATGCCTATCGAGATACGTTTTGCTTCCTTGCTGTTTTCATTGATTGCTATCCGCAGCGTGTCTTCTCTTGCTTGTGCGGCTTCATAATTGTTTTTGGCGATGATTACCGACTTTTGCATGTCGATATCTCTTTTGCCAAGGATGATGTGTTTTGCCTTGTTGCGTACTTCTTCACGGAGCTCCTGTGCATAGGCTTTCATTGATTTCATTTGCCCTTCTACATAAATACGCTCCGGGTTGATTTCTGTCAGCCCGTCGGTGGTGCTTCTCAACTGTTGGAGCTGTTGGTAGGTCCATGATTCTGTACTAGTCAAAGCATTGTTTGTTAAGACAATTTCATTGACTAATGGGTCCAGAGCAATTTTTTTTAATTCGTTATTTGATTGCTTGAGGGCATTATAATTGGTTTGATATGCAAGTCGTTCATTGAGGACAGAGTTGTAGGACCGTAAGAGGTTGTCGCTGTTTTTTGCTGCGATATTAAAGGTTTCAGAAAAAGATGACGTTCCGATATCCCGGGTCAGACTGTCAAGATCCCGCTCAATGGCAGACATCTCTTGAGTGATGACATTTTTCTGGGCATAGAGGAATTTGAGCCTGTCGCTGTTAGAGTTGTTGCTCGCTTTGCGGGTTTCCTCCATATAGGTCTGCATGAGAGTATTGAGGAACTCTGCAAGCCCCTCAGGTTTGCTCCCGGAAATCTGAAGGGTGAGTATGTGATCTCTGTTGCCAGGAGTAACCGATACCATGTTATGAAGAATGGCTGCACAAGTTTCCGTGGGGACCCCTTTGGGGAAGAGGGCCTCTCTGTCAGCCGGCTTCATTGAATCAAGCGCTTTTATCAGGATGTCGATGGTTGTCATCGCCTGTGCCGACGTGCTGATATAGCGCGGGTAGTAACTGACGATGGACGACTCTTCAGTGTTGCTGAAAAGGGTTGGTACCGTGGGGTCAACCTGCATGAGGGCATGAACTTCGTAGTATGGTTTTTTTACGACGAAGATTAGCGGGGTCAGCATGGCGAAAAGGAAACCGCCAAGCAGCAGGATGAATAAGCCGTACCTTTTTATAAAGCCCGCTAAGTCGAAAGCCTTTCTGGGTTTCCCCAAAGGTAGCGGATCCTTTGTTGCCTGTTCTTTCAGCATGATTGGGCGGAATTACCTGTTAAGGCTGAGATGGGATTATAATGGTTGAATTGACTGAATTCAGCGCAGATGTGCCCAGATTGAGGATTTGTAGCGTCGGCATGATATCCTGAAGCGTGTAGTTGAATTTTGCCATGCCGGAGGGGCTGACGTATATGATGTCGTTGGGCATGAGGGTATAGTTTTGTGTGAAATCAGCGTTTTCGACCAGTCTTTTGATGTTGATTTCAGCCACGGTGCCATTCGTGTCCTGCTGACGGATGATGAAGACTTTTTCCTCATTGCCTGTTCGTGCAATGCCGCCTGCCATCATTACTGCCTTGAGTACGCTCATGCCTTCATGCATGAGGATTGCCCCTGGCGTCTTGACTTCTCCCATGACGTAAATCATGTCGTGGGCGTGTTCCGGCACATAAATGATGTCGTTGTTGTGGATGGGGGTGTTCAGGCTCATGTTTCCGTTCGAGAGCAGATCCTGCAGATCGATCCAAATCACCTGATCGTTTCCCCTGATGATGGAGCAGCGGGTCATACGGTCTTCTTTCGGGACCCCGCCAGCAAGCGATAGGCCTTCGAGCAGTGTTCCCCTGCCGGTGAACCGGACCAACCCGGGTTTGTTCACGTTGCCAAGCACATAGGCCTTGTTATTCTGAAAATCATGTACCTGTATGGTGACTTCCGGTTTGATGTAAAGGACCTCAAGTTTTGTAGTAATCGATTCTTTGACTTCGTCAGGGGTTTTCCCGTTGACATTGAGCATGCCGACTCTGGGGGCAGCAATAAAACCGTCCGGAGAGATGATCAGTCGTTCTTCCGAGAGTTCGGGGCGTCGCCAAACCTTGATGCCGATGACGTCTCCCGGGCCGAGGCGGTATTCGAAAGGTTTTGCCTCGCTCATTTCTTTATTGAGGTCTTCTTTCTTGGCGAAGACGGGGGATTTTTCTGGAAGCTTTATGGTCAGGTCCCTGCCGGGAGGGGGTGGTTGTGGGTTGTTGGTACGCTGGGGTGAAAGTCCCGCACATGAGGTGAGCAGCAAGGCCAGAAAAAGACACTGTAAAACCTTGACGACTGGCGGTTGTATCAGGGGAGAAGAAAATTTGTGGTGCATTGCAGGGGGAATTATTCCTTCATTACTGCCACAGAAATCAGACAATCCGTGCCATAATGTTAATGGGATGTTACTCTGTTATGTTGATCGTATCGGCTGTTTTTCTGTCTGGCTGTCGGGGAGCGGGTTGTCTCATGATTACCATGGAGTTGGTGGTGAGATTGTGCCAAAGCGGGTGTCTTTTAGTGCACGGAGGGTCTGTTTGCCGATGCCAATCGATGCCGTGCGTTTTCTCTGCGCCTCTTCCGAGGGGATAACCATGTTTTTGGTGAAGATCAGAAGGTTCCAGAAG
The DNA here is from genome assembly GCF_001622165.1 of Pelodictyon luteolum. Classification (GTDB taxonomy): domain Bacteria; phylum Bacteroidota; class Chlorobiia; order Chlorobiales; family Chlorobiaceae; genus Chlorobium; species Chlorobium luteolum_B. Next base: position 7,747 of record NZ_LVWG01000025.1, on the reverse strand, counting down.
ATTTCAAGTCCTGTTGATGCGATAAGCATTGCAGCTCCATGGTTTTTTCTGTAGTAGAGGCATTCGCTGCGGAGTCGGAAGGAGAGCACCTGTGATCCTGAATCGTCAAAAGTCTTTTCCTTTCTCGTCTTGCTGCATGCTCCGCCGATATGTATGACTGACGCATCGGGAATGAAATACACGCTCCAGCCTGCATTTTTCGCACGGCGGCAGAGGTCTGTCTCTTCGTAATAGAGATAGAAGCGTTCGTCGAAAAAACCGATCGACTCAAGCATGCTCCGGCGGACGATGGTGAAGGTCCCGGGGACCCAGTCGACCTCCATGGGGGCGTCGTGGTTGAATCCACCGAATTCATGGCGGTTCAGGATGGGGGAGCGGGGGTGCCTGCCGCTGATGCCGGAGATGGTCAGCAGTTTTGAGCGGATTGAGGGAAAGCGCCTTGCCGAGGGTTCGAGCGTTCCCTTGGGGGAGATGATTTTTCCGCCAGAGAGCCCGCATCCGGTGGTTCTGTCCATAAATGCAACCGCGTTGGCCAGAGATTCGGGCTGAAGGTAGGCATCCGGGTTGAGCAGGACGACATAGTCACCCTGCGAGAGCGTGTATGCCTGATTGTTAGCTGCTGCAAACCCCCGGTTGTCACTGTTTTCAATCAACCGGACTGCAGGAAACCGTTCCCTGACCATTGACGGGGATCCGTCTTTGGACGCGTTGTCGACAACGAAGACTTCCATAGGGACTTCTCCGGCATGCCGGAACAGGCTCATGAGGCACTCTGCAAGGATTTCCCGGGTGTTGAAACTGACGATGATGACCGATACCATGTTTTGGGGAGGGGGGTTATGGGTTTTCAGGGCCTGCTGATGAATTTTTTCATGGAGAGCACATTGCGCTGTCCTTCGCGACTGCATGAGACTTCGTCCATGAGCTTCCAGATGATGAACAGTCCGAATCCCCCTTCCGGATATTCAGTGATTTCGGGTTCAGGAGGGTGGATGTTGAACGGGGCGTTCCTGTCTGTCACGCTGGCCGTCAGTGCGTTGCTTTCCTCCTCAAAGCCGATTGTCACGGTAATGTCTTTGATGCTCGGATCCCTGTAATTGACGGAGTTGGTGAACGCTTCGCTTACGGCGAGTTCAAAGGTGTGGCCGAACTCCTGGACATTTCCTGAAAAGTTGCGCTCTTCGGCAAAAACTTCAGCGGTTGAGCGGGCGATATTTGCGGCGATCCGGCTGTTTCTAAGTTCAGCTTTGAGGGTTGCCGAAAGAATTTGAGTCATACTATGGTCTCCGGTATTAGTTGCCCGCAGCTGCCTGAATGTCATCATATATGTCGAAGAGGCTGTGTGCCTGAGTGATCTCGAACACGCGCTTCACCCGGTCATTCATCTTTGCCAGCTTCAGGGCTTCATTGGCCGATTTTTTCTGTCTGGCAAGCCTAACCAGCAGCCCCAGCCCGCTGCTGTCAATGAACTCGACCTGCTCCAGATTGATGATCATGGGTCCGGAGTGATCTGCCGTTTCAAGATAGGCTTTGAACTTTGGCGATGAAGCTGCGTTGAGTACTCCCTCCAGTGAGAGTACCTTTATGCCGTTGATGGTGGATTCTGCAATATTCATGTTTCCTCCCGTGTTACATATGTTTTTTGTTCAGTAAAGCTTTCAGAAGCAGGCCGATGTCGTTAAGCGATCCGCTATGAAGAAGATGATAATGGTCGACCATCAGTTCATCGCGCTCATTTTCGGGCCACTCTTCAGTTTCTGCATAACCGAAAACGGCAGGGTTCATGGCGATACAGCCTGAAGAGATTGTTGATGTATCCGAAGATACTGCCGGACGGTGCCCGATCAGCCGGAGTTTTCCGCCGAGTACCTTGAAAAGCGAGGGATATCGATCGATGGATAGCGCAATGGCGAGTCTGCCGTATGCTCCCTCGGGTCTGATCACGACCTGTTCAATGGTGAGTTTTTTTGCTGTTGCCCCCGGCGGGAAGAGGCGTTTCTTCGTATGCCAGTTCCTGCGCAATCCAAGCAGGGGACGGAGGATGAGAAACGGGAGGGCAAGGACGATGAGCAGGGCGAGGGCTGCAAGGGCGTGGATAATGCGGCGGATGATCTGCTTTGTCGATGCACCGGGCTGAATAGCGCTCATCAGATGAGGGTCTTCCATCTGCAGTGTCGCTCCGCTTTCCGGATCAATGAGGAGGCTGCCGTCAGCAATCCGCCCTTTGACTTCGAGCTGCTCGCCAATGAAGGTGTTGTCCATGAGGATGCTTCCGGAAACAACGCTTTCCCTGTCGATGATGACGTTGCTGCCGATGATGGCCCCGGGGCCGATGATCGAGCCTGCCGAGATCTGTACATTGTTGCCGATCATGACGGGCTTGCGGATCTCTGCCCCTTTCTGGATGACCACGTTTCTTCCAAGAAAACAGTCGGGCTCGCTGCTGTAGCCAGGGAGGATGTAGCGGTCTGCGTTCTTCAGTGTGTCGTCAGCAAGGCGGTAGTATTCCCCTATGGTGAGGAGCATTGGAAGAGATGGCTCGGGAATGGGTCCCGGTATGGAGTTCTCTTGTTTGTTACCAAGGATGGTGATTGATCCGCTCGTGCCGGAAACCGCGACTCCTTCCGGACAGGCCCTGAGCCATAGTCTGTAGTCGTTTTTTTTGTCGTAGGCCACAAATAGCGTTTTTTCAATCAGCATCGTCTTGCCTCTGGAGCAGAACTGCCGGTTCTTTTCGAGGAGCCGTTCCCGGTCATCTTCGGGAAGAATATGTGCATAGTCGATGGTGATGCCCCAACGGCTTCCGTTCCCGCAGTAGTTTTCCAGATCGGTGATCGGGCTGTCGCTTGCGATCCTTAAGGCTTCGCTGCCGGAAAGAATGGCAAAGTCGATCAGATACTCGATGAAGGGCTTGTTGCAGAGTGTCACCATCATCGGGTGGCGGCTTCTGAACAGGTCCTGGAGCCATGCGTGTTCCTCTTCCCGCAGCACGATGAGGGTCTGCACTGATCCTGTGTTCATTGCCGCACTCCTCCATGGAAGGCCGCTATGGCAGATACGGCATCAGGATGGATTGAAAAGAGCCGTTTTGCCTTGGTGAGCTCCATCAGCATGGAGGCTTTCATTCCGAGGCAGGCAAGTTTGAGATCCCCATCTTGCTCAATGGTCTTTCTTAGGATCGAAACCAGAACCCCAAGGCCGCTGCTGTCGATGAAGTTGAGGCCGGAGCAGTCAAATACCAGATTTGCCGTCTGTTTCAGCCACCCCGCAGCCGCCGCCTGAAGCTCTGCACAGCTGGCCGCGTCGATGCGTTCGGGAAGGATGGCCACTCCTACCCGTACTCCAGCTGATGTGTCGACACTGAATTCCATAGTGGCTCTCGTTGTCAATATGCGCCCCTTCCAGTAAGCACTGCAGGAACTGTCCTGAGAAGCAGGGCGATGTCGTTGGTGATGCTGGAACTTTGAATATACTGCATGTCAAGCAGGACCTGTTCGTTGAACGGGATGTCGCTTCTTCCGCTTACCTGCCAGAGACAGGTGATGCCTGGCATGACATGCAGCCGTTTGCGTTCTTCGAGGGTGTATTCCGCGACTTCCCGTGGAAGCGGAGGCCTCGGGCCCACCAGACTCATGTCACCTTTCAGCACATTAAGCAGCTGAGGGAGTTCATCGATGCTCAACTTACGGATTATACGCCCTACTTTCGTAATCCTTGGGTCTTTTTTCATCTTGAAAATCACTCCGGCCGCTGATTCATTCATTGCGGCAAGCTGATCTTTCATGCAGTCGGCATTGACTACCATGGAGCGGAACTTGAAGAACCTGAAGTGCCTGCCGTTCCGACCCACTCTGGTTTGGGCAAAGAGGACCGGTCCGGGGTTCTCGATCCAGATTGCTGCCGCCGTGATGAGGAAAACCGGCATGAGCAGGATGGTCGCAGCAACCGATACGGTGATGTCGAGCAGCCGTTTCAGTCTATAGGAGAGCCGGACTGTCGCTTCCCAGACGTATACCCGCATTGCCCTGTGTCTCTGGGCTGCAGGGCTGATGGTCTCGCTGATTTTCTCGATCAGCTCTTTTCTGACGGTCGGGTCGAGTTCCATGGTGTTCCTATTGCAAATCACGTATCAGCGCATTCCACTGCATTACGCTGTTGTGGTCAGGCGGATTCGTATCAATGATTGAGAGTTTCCCCAAAAGAATCAGGACTGCGAGCGGAATGTCGCGAAAAGCATGTCCGGTGGAATGGAACCGGTAGGCTTTCACTGCCGTTCCTGTTGATGTCCGTATTGAAACGGTATCGAGTACCGGCGTTCCCTTGAGAAGCTTTCTTGCCGCCAGCACCAGCAGGACAGGCAATCCTGTCAGGGTAAGGAGCGTCAGAGCCATAAGTACTTCCATTGAGCGACCCGCTATTTTAACTGCACCAGTTCTTACGGCGTGTATTTGGCGCCTGAGGCTGTTCAAAGTGAATGGTGGGGGGGCAAGAAGTCGTTGCTCAAGCATTTTTACCGATGCAGCCCTCTTGTCGCTTGCTCTTGATCCGGATGCGGCCAATGACGATTGGATGATCCGGTCAGCCTCTGCAATGAAACTTTCGCAGCTGCCATAGAAAACCGGGCCTGATGACCGGATCAGGCGCTCCGTTTCAGGGCTGTCCCCACTGCAGAGGCAGATGATGTTGCCGGGCTGGCAGGACGTTCTGATAGTGGTCAGCAGCGAGCTATTGAGTGCATCATCGAAGCTGTCGGTCAGTATGGTTATCTCGTAGGGGGGCTTTGCTTCGATGGCTTCTATATATGCAGCATGGTTTCCGGCAACCGATACCATATGGCCTTTTTTTCCGAGCAGGTCCTGCAGCTGCACGGTTTTGTGTGAGCATCCCAGTATCATGATGTGTCCTGTTCGGGTCATGATCATGTTGAGCTGTTCGTTAGCCATCCGTATTGTTTCGGTTTAAAGGAAATAGGCTCGTTCTTATCTTGAAAAATATGGCAAGAACAGTGCCAAATTGAGGGGAGGCCTTCAGAGCCTTTGTCTGCGTGCTGTTCGGGTGACTTACGTCTTCTTTGATGCGGACCTTCGCTTTCAGAATGCAAGTCAAAGTGGATACTCTCTCTCATCGAGAGAGGTGCTTGTGCGTGTGTGGAGAGGGGGGAGCGGAGCGGGTCAGATGCTGTAGGTCTTGAGCCTGCGGTACAGGGTCGCTTCGCTGATGCCGAGAAGGTCGGCGGCGGCACGTCTGTTCCCCGAGGTTTTCTGCAGGGCTTTCTGGATAGCCTCTTTTTCATGTGAAGCCATGCTTCCGGGATTGACATCGCAGGCTTCAAGGGCAAGCATGTGGCCAGATTCAAAGGACAGTACATCTGTATCAATGGTGTCGCCATTGGTGAGCATGGTGGCCCGGCGCATCACATTTTCGAGTTCCCTGACATTGCCGGGCCATCCGTAGGCCGAGAGCATGGTCAATGCCCGTTCTGAAATAGTTTTTTGTGTAAATCCCTCGTTCTCTAGGCGATTGAGGATGTGGCGGCAGATCAGCGGGATGTCTGAAGCTCTTTCGCGCAGGGGGGGGGCATAGATGGTGATGGCATTGAGCCTGTAGTAAAGGTCTTCACGGAACTCCCCGTTCTTGACCCCTTCGGCGAGGTTTCGATTTGTTGCTGCGATAATGCGGATGTCGACGGGGTAGATCCTGCTTTCGCCTACCGGCTTGACGGCTCTTTCCTGAAGAGTCCTTAGGAGTTTGGCCTGCATGTTCATCGGGAGTTCCCCGATTTCGTCAAGGAATAACGTTCCCTTGTCGGCTGAGCGGATCATGCCGAGCGTGCTGCGGTCCGCTCCGGTGAACGCTCCTTTAGCATGGCCGAACAACTCGCTTTCGATAATCGTGCCGCTGATTGCTGCGCAGTCAACCGGGATGAACGGCCTGTCGCTACGTGCGCTGCTGCGGTGGATGGCTCTGGCAAGAACTTCCTTCCCTGTACCGCTTTCCCCCTGCAGCAGAATAGTCGTGCCCGTCGGCGCGATTTTTTCTATCAGGGTCTTTACCTTCTTCATTTCCGGCGACTCCCCGATGAGGCCTTCGAAGCGGGACGGGAGTGCACTCGTAACCGGTTTTTCTTTCTCCGGCAGAGGCGCGGTGCTGCGGGTAAAGCTTTTGATGTCCCCGGGAGTGAGTCCTGCAAGCCAGGAAAGTATCTCCTGCAGTTCGTCATCACCCGCAACTAACATTACTTTTGCCGGTGGGGTGGCTTCCAGCAGGCTGTTGCATAAGGGGAGAACAGCAGGTCCGGTTTTGCTGAGGGTGATGATGGCAAGCTGGAATATTTCGTCGTCTCTGACCATTGCCGCAGCATCCCCGGCATCATCCACATAGGTGACTTTGAAGGGGGCCCGGGCGGTTTGGCGGAAGGTTCCGGGCTTGCCGCCGATGATGAGGATGGAGGATATGCCCATAGTCGATTCAGCTGATGCGGATGACAATGCACGAGGCATCGTCTTCAAAGGTAGTTCCGCCTGTTGCGGAAGAGAGCTCCTGGCGGATAGCGAGCAGTATATCGTCTGTGCAGGCCTTTTGGTGCCGGGTAACGAGTTCGATGAGGCGATCTTCTCCGAAAAACGAGCGATCGGGCAGCTGGGCTTCTGTGATCCCGTCGGAGTAAATGACGATGGTATCACCGTGCTCGATCGGCACATCGACGCAGGCGAAGTCCTGCTCCTCAACCATTCCAATCGGAAGGTTCGATCCTTTCAAAAGGGAACATGTGCCGTCAGCTGCATGGACATGAATGGTTGAAGTATGCCCGCAGTCAATCATCGAAAGTCTCTTGTGTTTCAGGTCAAGCCTGAAGAAGAGCATGGTCGCATAGATTTCTATGTCCAGCAGGTCATGAATGCACTCCCTGTGGAGATCGGTGACGATTTCTTGTAGTTCAGGAACGGTTGTTCTGAAGCTTTTCCTCGCAATCGTCCTCAGGTAGAGTGATTTCATGCCCGATCCCACCAGGGCCGACAGGATGCCATGGCCCATGACATCGCCGAGCAGGATATCAGCCAGCTGTTGTTCATAGACGATGAAGTCTGAAAAATCACCGTTCAGGTGTCCCGAGGAGAGCATGAAGTGGCTGATAGAGGCGCCCTCAAGCGTAATCGGGACATGTCGCTGCAGGAGTCGTCGTTCAATCTGGGATTCAAGCGTCTTCTGTACTTTTTCCAGTTCAAGCCAGCTTTTCTCTTCCTGGGCCCGGAGCGTGTTGTCTCTGGCAATCATGATGATATGCGGAACCGAGAGGATCTTGGCCGTGTTAACTGAAATCCCGATGTTGACATCGGTTCCATCTTTTTTAAGGCAGTCTATCTCCAGTTCCCTCGGTGCCGTGTTCAGCGATGTAAGCAGTTTTTCAATTATTCCTTCTTTGACATTTTCCGGAGTCATCAAATCGCCAACCCGGAGCGACAGAAATTCTTTGCGGGTGTACCCGAAAATGTTTTCGGCCGCCACATTCGCATAGACGATACGGCCGGCTGCATCAAGAAGGAAAATAGGGTCGAATGCCGCATCGTTCATGGCCCGGAAGCGCTGTTCGCTGTCCTGAAGCCGTGTTGTCATGAGTCGCAGCTCATCATTGATCTGCGTAAGATACCGGTTCTGCTTTTCGGCCAGGGCAGACATCTCCCGGTGTTCCAGCTGCATCCGGTAGAATGCTATGGCATCCCTGATGATTGCCTTCATGCGTTCCCCC
>NZ_LVWG01000024.1:15409-15680 GCF_001622165.1 Pelodictyon luteolum | reverse complement strand
GACTGAGGGCTGAGTGGGGGCTGAGTCAGGTTTTTTCTTGGGCATGGTCGGGATTTGGAGCTTCAGGGTGGTTGGGTGCGGCAGCGGCCTGGCTGGCGTGGGTGGTGTAGATGCGGCCGTTGTTGGCCACATACCTGCGCAGATCGGGTGCCATTGCGTCCGGCACGATCAACACCGTCATCCCCATCGCCTCCGCCATGCGCTCGATAGACGACAAACGCGGATCGCGCTTGCCGCTTTCAATCTCCGACAAATGCTGCGGCGACATGCC
>NZ_LVWG01000024.1:0-15387 GCF_001622165.1 Pelodictyon luteolum | reverse complement strand
AGCGTCAGACGACGCTGGTTGCGCTGGCGGCGCAGGAAGGCGGGAATCAAAGTGTCCATTGGGGTAGCGTAGCGCAGCCACGGAACAATCGCTCATACGATCGTGTGAATTCGTGTGGGTGTGCGATCTTTTTTGGCATGCGGTCAGTCCTGTGGGGGAGTGACTCATTCACGCGCTGTTCGGGGAAGAAGCCAAGTCCGCGTGCGCGGGGTTGCTGAAAAGTGGACAATCACCCGAAACGGTACTCACTGTCCTCAGCAGTACCCAGGTGTTGAGAGAGTTGGTTCGAAACCAGTCGCCTCTGCACCAGCAGAATATTTACGCAATTATTATCAATCGAGGGCTTTGGCTTCTTAAGCCGTTCATTTTTCCCTTGCAACTCTAGGCTTGGCCGCTGCCGTTATAAGGTGACGCCTTGCTTTCGAGATCAAGCTAGCGATGCAAGCACTCGTAACTGATCGCTCCAACTGTTGGGCCAGGGGCGGCGGATCACCTTTTTCAGCATGGCGTCAGGCGAGTCCGCCAGCCGTTCCACGACCTGAGGTGCCAGGATCGTCAGCCTCATGAGGCGGCGCACATGCGTCACATCCACACCCTCGGCTTTGGCGATGTCGGCCACCGATCCAACCCGGTGTTCGTCGAGAAGCCGTTGCCAATGATGCGCCAGGCCAAGCGCCCGCATGAGTGCAGTATCTTTCGCCGTCTCCCGAATTTGCCGCTCGCGGGCAGGCTCCGACAAATAGGCCTGTGGCGCATCCAGTGGAGAGATCACCTGTTTCTTCACGCCCCGTTTTACCAGGGTCCAGGGTACGAAGGTTTCCAATTGCACGCTACCCGCTGGACTGGTTAACTGGTAGGTGACCGGATTACCCTTGAACTGACCAAAGTGCTTCTTGCTCATACATTTTCCTCGAAGCGTTTGACGATCTGACGCTGGGCTTCCCAATCCACCAGCAGCGGGTTGCGCTGGAGCCAGATCAAAGTCATTCGGCGCGGCTGTCTGCCCAACATCAACTTTTTAATGATGTCGGGCGCGTGGAGGGTCAGTCGCATTAACGTATTGTGGACCGAGGGGTGTAGGCCTTCGGCCCGGGCAATGTCGGATCCGCATTTCATGACAACGATATCTATGGGGTGCCGCCAGTAGAAATCGCCTGCCAAGCCTTCCAGCAATGTCACGTCGTGGCTATGGCGATCGTCGCTGGCCACGCGCCGAGCACCCCGGCGGTGGAATGATAGAGGTACAAAAGTTTCGAAGTGGTCGTCCATCAGGCCTTGAAATCCACCAGTTCCTCGCCAATGCTGCTTGGTGTGAATTCGCCGAGTAGAGCGTTCCAGCCCAGTTCACGCCATTTCACCTTTATGCCCTGCACCTCGCCGATGTGGACAATATCGACGCGCGCAATCATCAAATTGGCAATGCGGTGGCGCTCGAGCGGGAACAGCTGGTCCCAGACGTTATAAAGTCGCCCCATGGCCAACACTGCGGTGGCTTCATCAACTTGTCCGCCGTTGTACTTGATGTGGCGCACGACGGATTCGATGGACTCGGGGCTGCTTAGTATATTACGAATCTGAGCCTCAACAGCCCCTTCAATCTCCAGAGCGGGCAGGCGTTGGTAGTTTTTACCTGGGGCACCGTGCCGTGCCACCGACTGCGCTACGTAATAGCGGTACATCCGTCCGTTCTTTTTCGCATAGGTCGGGTACATCCGCTCGCCAGTTGGGGCGTAAAGCAGGCCGCGCAGCAATGCGTCGGTGCGCGAGCGCGTCTTGGTCTCAACCGAGCGTTGGTGACCGTCTTTGGTCAGAATCTCGTGGACCTTGTCCCACAAAACCTTGTCTATGATGGCCTCATGAGTGCCAGGGAACCAGCTCCCTTTGTGTCCGATTTCGCCGAGGTAGATTCGGTTGCGCAAGAGTTTGTGAAGAAACTTCTTGTCAATGCGCGCTCCAGCCCGGGCTTGACCGTCACGCGTTGTCCAGGCCTTGGTGGTGATTCCTTCCTGCGTCAGATTGGCTGCGATTTGCGTGGGTGAGCCGATGGTCAGCATGTCCTCAAAAATTCGCCGGACCACTGCTGCTTCGGACTCGTTGATGACCAGCTGGCGTTTATCCACGTCATAGCCCATCGGGGGCACACCGCCCATCCACATGCCCTTGCGTTTGCTGGCGGCGATCTTGTCCCGGATGCGCTCGCCCGTGACCTCGCGTTCAAACTGCGCGAAAGACAATAGCACATTCAGCATCAGGCGACCCATGGAGGTGGTGGTGTTGAATTGCTGGGTGACCGAGACGAATGAGACCTTTTGGCGCTCGAATACCTCGACCATCTTGGAGAAGTCCGCAAGGCTGCGCGTCAGGCGGTCAATTTTGTAGACCACCACGATGTCAATCAGCCCTTTTTCGATGTCGATCATTAGGCGTTTGAGTGCCGGGCGCTCCATATTGCCACCGGAAAATCCACCATCGTCGTAGTCGTCGGCAACCGGAATCCAACCCTCGGTGCGCTGACTGACGATGTAAGCCTGACCGGCCTCCTTTTGTGCGTCGATGGAATTGAACTCCTGGCTCAGGCGTTCGTCGGTGGACACCCGGCAGTAGACCGCGCATCTTTTGTGTGTGCGGGTAGCGGTAATCTCACTCATTGCGCACTTTCTTTGTCCAGCCCGAAGAACAATGGTCCTGACCAGTGTGAGCCGGTGATGTGGCGGGCAACAGCAGTCAAGCTTCTGAACGCGCGGCCTTCGTATTCAAAAAGACCTTCGGCTGTGACCGTCACGCAATGGTCGCGCTCACCCCATTGACGCAGCAACCTGGTCCCAGGTGCGAAATGAAACTCACGCGGCTTGGCGCGCAGTTTGATTTTGGAGTGATTGGAACCAATGGCTTCCAGTCGCCGCTTGACCTCGGGCGCAAGGCCTCCGAAGGCTTCTTCCTGCAACTTGTAGGCGATTCGCGATTCCACGTGCATACGGTTCGGGTATTCGGGTCGGTTTGGAAAATACCGGTCCCATATTGCCCAAAGCTCGGACATTGGCCGGCACGCCAGATCGGCAATCTGCGCGGCAACAGATGCTTGTTTCTCGTTCATTGCAACTCCTGTGGATAGGGGATTGTATGAACTCGCGGCCGGCCAGAAAAGCCAAGGTGAACCGCGCTATCCCGGATGGTTTGTCCGGAACCTTCAATGTGGGTCAAGCACCGGCGCACCAGGACGGTGACCACTTCGGCCACGCGCTCGTCGGCGCTCATGGCGTCTGAATCGGGCAAGTTCGATGTCTTCATTGCTAGCAGCCTGTCGGACTTTGCCATAGTTTCTTCCGTCATTGCGAGGAGCGTAGCGACGTGGCAATCCATCTTGCTGAATTAACGCATGGATTACTTCGCTACGCTCGCAATGACGAAGAGTAGGAGTGTATTCCAGGTGAATAAGGTACATGTTTCCTGTAAGTCCGACAGACTGCTAGGCGATTCGTATAAAAAAGCAGTTACAACAAATTCTCCGTACCTGACTCACAGCACCCTCCACGACCATAAGCGCCTGGCGACCCTGCAGCGCTACTACGCACAGCACCGGGCGCTGCCGTCCTGCGCCCGGTTGATGGAAATATTTTCGGCTCTGCGTCCAAGTCGGCCGTGAAGAAGGTGCTTGAGCGCCTGGAAGTCGCCGGCATGCTAGAGCGCTGCCAAGACGCACCGTTGGGGCGTGAAGGTGGTTCTGCTTCGTTCTCGTCGGTCATGCGGGTTTTGGGGAAACAGCTACAAGAAGACGTGTGAGCCAAGATCAATTTACGGGTTTTTAGTCATTTTTCGTTGAGGTACGTGGCTGATTCCGAGGGATTCTGCCCCAGACGTCTGGCGGTCGCTTGCTTAGGTTGGATGGGGGCTGATGGTTTCAGGTTGGTTGAGTTGGCTCGCATGACGAGGGATTCGGGATTGATTGCTCTTGTTGTAGTGCCTTGCCCAGAGATGAGATTTCAGCCCGGAACAGCAGGAACGTGATGATCCCGAGGGTACTTGCCGGGATCAGGAGTTGGGGGATAAGTGCCAAGCATTGGCAGATGATGAAAACAAGGGCAAGCACAAGGAACCTGTTTCGCTTCCGATTCGGGATAGTTGGATGGCCGTGCAATATCCTGTGAATTTTGAACGCAAGACGCAGTTGTGCGGGGATATTGAAGATTGGAACAAGAAAGATGATCGGAACGGTGAGCGTAACATTCTGGTGGATGTTCGTTCGCACCGTTGCCGTGAATCGTTGGTAGCTTCTGAAAAAGCGATACCATGCCAGAACCAACATGATCGATCCAGCAACAACAGCCCAGTGTGGATAGGAGGTCGAACTCATGCCATCTCCGTGGTTTTTTCTTCAGTTGACCGAGGTCATCCTGGCCTGACTTTCGTCAACTTGATCCATCTTTGCTTGTAATCATTTTTCTACTGGTTCGGAAGCAGCTCTCAAGCGAGTATGCCGGCACTACAGAGAATGCCCGGTTTTCCTCTTTATACTTATACGGTATATTCCAGAAAGAACCTACAGTCAATCATTGCAAGTCACGAGCCCGGGTAACAGGATCTACCAACTGGCCATTTCCGGGTCGTGAGCAGTTCGCGGTTGCGGTTGCGTATCTGCACTTGAAGTTATCGGGGATAAGGAGAAGGCAAAGTACTGGATTGAACTGTTCGATGCTCAGCGGATAAGGCCGATGCACTACCTGGAATGGCTCCGTCAATGGTATGCCGAGGTGAAGCGGGTGGTAGGGGATGGTTACGCCGCCGATCTTAATCCATAATAGCCGAGAGCCTTGCCGCATATGCTGTGGTGGGTACGGAAGGCAGCAATTGTGCCGTTTTTTGTTCGCTAATGATCAAATAGTCGTCAGGATGTGTTAAGTCTACCATTGTGTCGCTCTCGAAAAAAGGCGAATTGGACCACGCAATGAAAATGATGATGAAGCACAAGTATACCCTCTCCGGAGCCGGCAGCGTCTTTAATCTTGCCGGTGCATCCACTCGCCCTGTCAAGATCGGTGATGCCTCGGATGATATCAGGGCGCTTCGCAGTGACTGGGGGATTGTCGGCAATGAAATCCGCAAGGCGACCGTGGCCGTAAAGAGTAGCCCGGCTCCTAAAGCAACACGAAAGAATGCCTCGCGACCTTCCAGATAACATACACGAGGAGAGCGGTTCGGCCGATGGCAACCTCAGGATTCGGGACAGGTAAGCCTTATCCGTCAGGAGTTTGCGGGTCCGTTGCCGCACCCCTCCGTTCTTGCCGGATATGATGATGTAGTACCGGGCAGTGCCGAGCGGATTCTGCGCATGGCCGAAAAACAGCTCGAGCATAGAATCGACACGGAATCCCTTCTTGCCAGAGAGCAGATGCGGCAGGCCACCCGGGGCCAGCATTATGCCCTCTTCATCTGTTCGCTGGCCCTTGTTATTGCTGCAGGGCTCGCTTTCAGCGGCCACGAAGTAACGGCATCCATTATCGGTGGCCTCGATTTGATAGGGCTTGCCGCGGTCTTTATCGCAGGCAGGGTGTTCGTCCGGAGTTCCGGAGAGGCCGAGCCGGAAGCCTCTGAGTGATGCTGGCTGCCCGCTTGATCCTGTGAGAGGCTTTGCTGTTGTGCGAGGCCTTTTTCATTTGCTGCTGCACTATCGATCGGAACTTTCCTGACTTCGCCACATTAACCTCATTTGCGAGTGACTGAAAATCAATAGTGAACGCATGACGGGTGTTCCAGCAACGGTTTCGGTGCTGCGCTGGGCTGCAGAGCGGGTCTGAAATCGGAAATTAAGATTCCTCATATTTTGGAAAGTAGGAATCCCCAGGTTGGCATCCGAAGGATGTTGAGAAGAAATGGGTTCGCCGGCGGCAGATCAGGGAAGGCGAAGAAGTCTGGAACGCAGTCGAAGGAACGTTCGGGCAGACGGCGACAATACAGGCAGGGCAGGGTGATGGCGAGGCTTGCCGAGAGCAGTTGTTTGTGTGTTGTCTCAATCACGTTCAGGGAGTGAAAGAATGCAGCCGTCAGATACCAAGATCTACCATATCGTACACATCGATAAGCTTGCCTCGGTATTGGCGGATGGGCATTTGTGGTGTGACGCGGAGGTTGAGCGTCGAGCCTCTCCGGGCACTGGGATAGGGATGGCTGATATTAAGCAGCGGCGGCGCCGGTTGCCTCTTGACAGCCGACCGGGTTTGCATGTGGGGGAGTGCGTACCGTTCTATTTCTGTCCCCGTTCCGTGATGCTCTTTATGCTGCATAGGGAGAACCACCCGCAACTGTCCTATCATGGCGGGCAGGGTCCGATTGTTCATTTGGAGGTGGATCTTCAGAAAGCCGTTGCCTGGGCGGAAGACGATGCGTTGCGATGGGCCTTTACCTTGACCAATGCCGGCTCAGTGTACTTTGAGGACCGGAGTGATCTCCGGCAGCTTGTCGAAATTGATTGGGATGCGGTCAATGCCAGAAACTGGCGGGACAGGAAGGAGGGGAAACAGGCTGAATTCCTTTTGGAGCAGAGATGTCCATTTGAACTTGTTGAACGGGTGGGCGTGCACTCTCCGGATATTCATGGGAAGGTTCAGGAGGCTCTTGGCGGGTATGGGTATGATCCTCTTGTTGAAGTTCGGCGTGATTGGTATTATTGAGATATGAGGAGGCCGTAACTATGATTGCATATAAGAAGGGGAATCTTCTGGCTGAAGAAGCCGAGGCTCTGGTGAACACCGTCAACTGTGTCGGTGTCATGGGTCGTGGTATTGCCTTGCAGTTCAAGAACGTCTATCCGGAGAATTTCAATGCATATGCAGCGGCGTGCCGCCGTGAAGAGGTGGTGCCGGGGAAGATGTTTGTCTATGAGACAGGGCAACTGACCAATCCGCGCTACATCATCAATTTCCCTACGAAGAGGCATTGGCGGGAGCAGAGCCGCCTTCAGGATATCAAGTCCGGGTTGCAGGACCTGGTAGGGGAGATCAGGTCTCGAGGGATTACTTCCATAGCCATCCCTCCCCTGGGCAGCGGCCTCGGCGGCCTCTATTGGCCGGATGTGCGTGCCTTGATCGAGGAGGCTTTTCATGACGTCGAGGGGGTTCGTGTGTTAGTGTATGAGCCTGCTGAGGATCCTCATGCCGTTCGTCGCAACAACCATACCCGGGATGTTCCGAAGATGACCGCCGGGCGAGCAGCGCTGCTTTGTTTGATGGCGCGCTATAGGGATGGTTTGCTGGATCCGTTTATCTCGCTTCTCGAGGTGCATAAACTGATGTACTTCATGCAGGTGAGCGGGGAACCGCTACGGCTGTCATTCACCAAAGGGCATTACGGCCCCTATGCAGAGAACCTTCGTCATGTGCTCAAGGCGCTCGAAGGGCATAGGATTTCGGGGTATGATGATGGGGGTGATCAGCCTGATAAGCCACTTTCGTTGATGAGCGGAGCATTGGATGATGCCCGGCGTTTTCTTGAGGGGGAAGCGGCTACGCGGGAGCGTTTGGACAGGGTCGGGCACCTGGTGGAGGGTTTTGAGTCTTCCTTCGGTCTTGAGCTCCTGTCGACGGTGCACTGGGTGGCCAGCCAGCAGGATGTTGCCTCTCTGGATGATGTCGTCAAGGGCGTGTATGCCTGGGGGAAGCGGAAGGAGCAGTTCCGGGAGCGTCAGATCAGAAAGGCGGTTGACATTCTGGTATATAAGGGTTGGCTTGATGGGAAGGCGGTATGTTCCGCCGTGCAGTGTGGAGTCTGAATTGAGCCCTGCAATTGAGGGGACCAGGGACTCAATGCCCGTGCATCAGTATCATTATGCTGTTGAAAAGCTTTCCGTTGCCGTTGAGTGCTTGGCAACGCATCCTGGTGATGTACGGGAGCGCCTGATGGCAGCCTTTCTTGGATTTCATCCTCTTACGGAAAAAGACTTTCCGCTTGAACTCCAAGCTGACTGGCGGTGGGTTATCAAGGAGTTGAGCAGATGCGGACCTCAGTTAAGTCATGATGGTAAGGCTCGCATTGGTAGTGTTGAGAACACGATGAAGCGGATTCGGAAGGCTACCGGTGCCAAAATTGCTGAGAAGATCTATCATCTTTACCGGGCTGTCAGAGAATACGATCTGTACCGCTAGTCGGGGCCTTAGCCGGTGCGGCGGGTTGCGTTCCCGATGGAGCGCTTTCGGGGGTCAGCTTGCAGTGTCCCTTGACAACGGAGCATGTCCATTGCTGCAACTTCGGGCCATTACCCTCAGGGTTTCCATGAGAGGGTTGTTTCTCCCCAGGTTTGCCAGACGGCCTCTTTCTCCAACATGGTCATCGTCCAGTTCTGCAGGTTTCGCGGCTTGTCTGCCTGAAAGGCAGTGGTCGTGAGGAGTGCCATGCAGAAGTGCGGTTCAGGGTCTCTTACGGATTGGTAGATGATGGCATCAATCGAGGCTTCCCTGGCAGTTCGTCCAAATTGCTGGGTTGCCTGGTAATCATGGGGGTGCAGCCAATACCCGGCATCTTTGTCGAATGGATGACATCTCAAGTCAACCATCAACCCGGCGACAGGTATTGAAAATGCGGTGTATTGCGTTGGAGGCAGGCGGTTGAGACCGGTTGTATCCTGCAGGAATTGCCATCTGCGATAACTTATTTCAGCGGCTGCGGTGTGGATGCGTTCCGCCCCGTAAAACACGCCCGGGTCATCGGTGCCGCGAAATCTTGAACCACCCGTTGGCGGCAGGTAGCGAAATGGGGTGAAGAGCAGGTAGTCGAGTGTTACGGCTTCAGTGGGGATAGCGGGTTTCTGTTCCTCAATGATGGTTTCCAGGAGTTCCTGTTCAAAGAGCGTGTCCACGATTTTCATCGTAGCGGCGACATGTTGATTTTCAACCATCCGCCATATGTTCTTTGAACCAACGCTGGCTTTAGATGATACCTCGCTTGGCGTCCAGGTAGGTAACGACATGGATGAGTCCCTCGGTGGTTGCTATGAGATCAACAGGTTTTTGTCCGGCAAGTGCGCTGTTCGCGCTTTCCAGCCAGGTTCTTGAGGCTTCGTCATTGCCTCCGGTGATGGAGTCGAGAGAGCGGAACAGCCGTATGAACAGGGTCCCGAATTCCCACTCTTTTTTTCCTTCGTTCAACAGGTAGGTGCCTTTGCCGAGCCGGGTGATGGTTGATGGGCTGAGGCCGATGATGGCAGCCAGTTTTGCATTTGAGAGCCCGAGCGTTCCGGCCGTGCGGATGATTGCCTTCGAAAGCACTTTTTGGCGCTGGTTTTCTTGCAGTGGCGATGCTTGTATCATGGTGTTGACTTCTTGGGTTCTCTGCGGCTACCTTTAGAAAATATATTGAATAATAATTTCTCAGGAAAGCTTTATTTCGAGCGCCCTTTTCTTGCTGTTGGGGCCTCAGTGCGATGCGTTACCCTTCCGATGGGCTATGGTGGGGTTCCCTGACTATCCGCCTCTCACGCCCCGCTAGCACCTTGCCCCCTCCTTTGTAGTAAGGAACAGCCGAAGTCCGGAACAGCCGAAGTCCGGAGCAGCCGAAGTCCGGTGGAACCCTGGTGATGCTGCATACGGGGACGGACCCCGGCTGTTTCTACACCAACCCCGGCTGTTCTATACGTAAGAGCAGCCAAAAGTCCGGTGGGGCTTCAAGTGATGCCGCATGACTGGGCGGGACCCCGGCTGTTTCTATCTATTGATCTCGGCGGTATCCAATCCGGTCTGGTGCTGCATTTCTGCTTCTCCTGAGACCAGTTCCTGTGCTGAAGTACAGTCCAGTGGAGCTGCTGACTTTACGCAGGCACCCTTCAAAGTCCCAGCTGGGAAAATTTCGCATGGATCAGTTCCAGATAGGCGGCCTTCATGCCTTGCCCGAGAAAACTGTTGGCGATGAGCTGCTCCCATGCAGGCATTGCATTCTGGAATTTCTTCAGCATCCGCTCCTGAACCTTCGTGTCCACTTGACTTGTGCTCCATGCTCTCTGGAAGTCTTGCAGCCGGAGTCGACTCTTCTTTCCGTTGAGGGTTAAGGCGAGCTCCTCTGTATCGGCAGGATTGACAAGCCCGGTCGCAAGCATATCGTAGGCTGGAGCAAGGCTGTACCCTGTACCGCCCATGCCACCCACATCGAGCAGCGAGAAGTTTTTCAGGTGCATGTCGCTGTTTCCGGTCAGGAAGCTGAACGCAACCATCTCATAGAAATCAATGACATCGAGTCCCGGGTTGAGCGAGTATCGGCGAATGGCTTTAGCGATTTGCTCATATGAGCCGTGATACTTGTCTTCAGTCAGGCGTTCCGTCAGCTGGCACATGTCCTCCATATGCACTTTGCCGTTTTTTGGCCGATCAATGCGGCGGGTGATGTAGGCAAGGGCTCCAGAGCGCATCCGGATCAGGCAATGCGGAACGGTCCTGATTTTTACCGTCTCCGCCATATGCATGGTTAGATCTTCAATCTCGGGAAGCTGGGGATATGAAGGGGATGGTGGCTTGAGGATATACTTCCCCCAAAGGCCAACAATGGTGAATCGCTGCGGTTTCAGTCTTTTTTCGGGGCGGTCAAGATGCAGCGAAAGCTTTGGCTGCACGCCAGGTATGGTCACATGATTGCGAACCACCGTAAGCGCCAGCGCTTCAAGTTCTGTTTCATCATACGGCAAGATTGGAGGCGTCACTGACCCGAACATCTTTTTGCTGCAGCGGGCGTGAAAGGCACTCTCCCCTGCCGACAATGGCTGATAGCAGCACAGGCAGCGAGCGTGCATAGCTTATTTCGTTATGAGTGGATGGACGCTTACCGCGCCGATGCAATCCTGGCAGCAGATCAGCAGGAGTCCCATACGATCCCGTGGGTTGAGTTTCCAGTTCTTCTCAGCAATGTCAAGAAGCCAGCCCTCAGGAATCAACCCGTCGAAAAACGGAAACATGGTCTTGCTGGAATACGCCTCCTCTTGCAGCGGCAGGGTAAGACTGACGGCATGAGGGTTGTCGGAAGCGAGATAGTCCCCATCGTAGAGGAAATGATAGCCCTCCTCATTCTGACTCAGCCAGCCGGCCGTCCGGTCCTCGAACTTGATTTCCGCCTTTCTCATGCGCTATTGCTCCCGCTTTTGCTCTACTGGCCGAAGTTCGTAACCAAACAGGTCCAGCACCTGGTTCACCTTGTCCATCCGCAATGTCTTTTTACCCTGCTCCAGATCACGGATAAACCTGAGCCCGGTCCCGGCCTTCTCTGCAAGCTCTGGCTGGGTCATCCCCAGCGACTTTCGTCTTTCACGAATAAATGTGGATAGAGCAGTCATGTAGAGGCCCGATCGGGTATGAAAAGTTGTTGTTACTGTGAATTTATATCATATCGGGTATATTTACAAAGAAAGTCTGTCGTTTTATACCCGATATGGTATAATTTTTTTATGGCGCGCAGCATATGGAGATAGGAAGGAATGGGCGGTGGACTCGGTATTTTCATCATCAAGTCTCCATGTGTCATGATTTTCTGTGGGGCGACCGGGGCGCACATGAGACGGATGATGGAGAGGGGAAAACAAAAAGCCCACCCTGAGCGCGCTGATCTGAGGGGGAAGCGGGGTGAGCGTGTTGCTTTCAACATACGTGCGCGTCGGGAACAATCAAAATGTTTTTGTTTTGATGGCTTGGGAGCCCATCCGAAGCGCATCCCCGCCTTTTCCGGCCTCTATTCCGATACCCCACAGCCAGAGATACCCGTTCTTCCGCTTCTGCCACTTCCTCGCCAGTTGCTGGAGGTTCTGGTCGATGTAGTTGTAGATGCGGATTGACTCATGCGATATATGTGAACAACTCCAACCATCGCGCAGCATATGGCGGTAGGGTGGAATTGCGCTACCTGAGTTTCCGTCAGTTCATGCAGAGGGGCGCGCCCCTGTATCGTGGCAGGCGAAAACTGAAACCTTTGCCTGGCGGGGGTTTCGTCAGGTTTTGCCACCGTGTGGAGACCGATCAGGTTCGCGCAGTCCGATCCTCGATGACCTTGAACTTTTCTGGATCCATTCCCGCTTTCAATACCTTCACCGGCTGGCTTTCATCCTTGAGAAGCTTGCGGATACGCTGAATCGGCAGCTCGCATTTCAGCCCCGGCACGACTTCCCGGAGCACGAGCTCTGAAGAGAAATCGACGAAGTGGTTCCCCGCTTCCTGAGTGGCGGGGTCAAGGTCAACGAACATCCTGTATTCGTCTTCATAGTGCCAGTCACTGAATTTCGTCCTGATCAGTTGGTCTACAGCCTGCCCTTTATTGATGACTTCCCTTGTCTCCGGATCAAGGACTACTCTTGGCCGTTCATCTGAGTAGTGGACTCGAAGAAGGAAGTCATCGGGGATATCAAATCCCAGTGCCATTCCGGTGTGCTTTTCGGCATAGTGCCCCCACAGCAACGGGTTGCTCCATGACCGGCTGAAACAGATCATGGCCTTGGTGCCGGCAAGCTCCGCTTTGAAGTTTGTGAGCGCTTGCCGATCCCGTGGATCCAGCAGGTCAGCAGCGAGGAATTCGAACGGGCCGTTCAGCTGGTCGAGCCTTGATACCCTCAGGCGCTTCAGTGAGAGGTTGCTGACTGCGTGCATCGTGTTGATGAAATGGTAAACCCTCACCCCTATCCCTCCTCCTCAGCGTTTCTCCGTTTGTTTCAGGAACTGAAGCCCTTTTCCGGTCAGCCGGTATTGCTGCAACCTGCTCCTGGGTTTGTCGGGGATGGTCATTTCGATAAGTCCCGCCTCCATAGCCGGCAGCAGATAGGCTCTGCGAAAGTGCTCCTCGTGCTTGAGCCCCAGGTGGTGCTGGATTTCTGAGCGCTTCATCGAATCGGTCATGACGTGAAGCAGGCGCATGACTTCCTCGGTGACTTCCTCGGTGACTTCCTCGGTGACTTCTCCGGTCTGGAAGGTAACCCGAACCCCAAGTGCGGGATCGGATTGCCAGACCCCTCCGGCAGTGGAGCTGTAGTCACGGTGTGCAAGGGCATTGATGAGGGCCTCGCGGACGGTATCTTCGGGGTAGAGTGGTGAATGGATGCGTTTTGCCGATCCTTTGATGAAGCGCGGGTACGGTCGGGGTGTTCCGTATGATGAACGAGTAGGCCTCTTCGAAGATGACATGGAGCGGTCCTTCGAATGCCTGAGTATTATCGGGTAACAGCGGCGTATTACTACGCCACCGTCCCCTCAGAACCCGGCGTACGACTTTCACCGTACCGGGCTCAAGCCTCGCAAAAGCACACAAGTGCACCCAGTAAGGATATAGTCCTTGCCTCTACAGTAGAACCGCAGCCTGCTTGATCACAATGATCTTGATGGCGCACACATGGATATAAATCCACGTACATTTGCTTTCCATCATAATGCAGGTTCTCCGGCATTTCTGTAGCGCGAGACCTCAAGGAAGTCTGCCTGCTTTCGCATGGGGTGATGTTGCAACCCCTATCTGGTCCATTACAGGCCAGCATTCGCTTTCTCCTTGATCTTCTGCCCACAGCTCCATGGTCATTCCTTGCGGTTTGATTGCCTTACAAATTGTAAGGCGGAACTATGGGTTTACCGTGTTCCGCAGATTGAACATGCGAACGAGTTAGGCCCCATCTATCCGCCGGCGGGAGTTATCGACCGTGTAGAGAAACACTCAGAAACCTCTACCAAACCCGCTCACCTTTTTGGTTCGAGTGTTACAGTAGCTTTCACTGGTCACTGGTTGCGCCAGCGGCGCGGGGGTGTGCCTTTTTGGGGCGTTGGGGATTTTCAGTTTCCGATTACACAGCGTTACCTGTTTGTGGATGTCCCTGTGTTTGATGCTGTTCGTTGGGGACAATGATTTTCGGTTTGCCATCCTGCCAGATGACGGTCATGTTGGATTGGCTGATGAAAATGCCATTATGGTTGAACAGTCTGTTTTTTGACGAAATCGAAACAATTGAGGAGAGAGAAAAAGTGGAATATATTACGAGCATAGAACGAATCGGTATAGCTAAAGGTATGAGCCAGGGTATGGCACAGGGTCGTGTAGAAGGGGAATCCAGGCTGCTGAAAAGGCAGTTGGAGCGTCGTTTTGGTATGTTGCCGGAGTGGGCTGCCGAGAAGCTAAGCCGCGCCACCGAGCAGGAATTGGAAGCATGGGCCGAAGCCATTCTCACCGCCCAAACACTTGAGGGGGTTTTTATTCCGTGAAAATCCAGGGAGTATAGCGATGTCGGAACATAGTAGGGGACGCTGTTTTGCAGCTCAACTTGCTACCAGGGAGGGGGATGTTGTGGGATTGAAGAGGAAGATTTTAAGAGACTTAGGGGACGCTCGTTATTATTATTTATAAAGGGACTGTAGAGAAGATTGAAGAGGAAGATTTTTGCCCACGGATTTTCACGGATTGGCACGGATTATTGGGGTGAGTGCTCCGGGTTATTTTTTCTTGCTATTGCGCCATCCCGCTGTCTCGCTATCCGGCAATAAGAGTAAGAACGCGGTTTCCGCTGATCGAAATCGGATTTTCACGGATGGAAGACGGGAGACGGGAGCCCGGGGATTTAGTGTTTTAACGTCCAGCCTTTTTCGGGTAGCCATTCTTCTTCGAAACTTGAGGCTGATTGGATACTGTCAATAACCGGCTGCAGGAATCTGGAAATCTCGGCTGTTACTATCGACAGACTCTCAACATGAACATTTGGCTTTACTTTTTTGATAAAGGCATTCCACTGCACTTTTTTTTGCTGATCTTCATAAAATTCTGAAGTAAACGCAAAGGGTGCTCCGTTTGGGAGAGCTGTTTTTCGTCGGGCAAAGATATTTTTTATGGCTTTGATGAGGATGGTTCCCTCAAAAGGGAAAAGCTTTGAGCTGAGCCATATATCGTAAAAATCGTTCATTCTGCTATTTGCCAAATCCAGTTGAACCATGGCTTCCAGTTTTTCGGCAACGAGTGTGTATCGAGGATAGGCTTTTAGTTTTGGCGGAGGAGTTTCGAGTAGTGTCGGGGATTCAATATTTTCAGGAGCCGGGGTAATGGCATCTCCAAAACCGATGTCAATCTGCAGAGGAATCCTGGCCGTATTCAGAATCCCGACGAGGGTTACTCGAGCCCTTTCATATTTCAGACCTTCCCGAATCTCCTCAGCCTTTAGTGTTTCTGTCTTGTAAACCATACCGTCAGAGTTACAGCCGATCGTACAGATTTCACGAAATATCCCTGCAAGATTATTCAAATCCGGAGATCCAAAGCAAAGCAGGTCGGCGTCTCGGGTTACGCGGTAGTTTTGTCCCATCCAAACCAGAAACAGACTGGCTCCCTTGAGAATGAAGCAGTCAGTATAGGATGATGCACTCAGCCGATACAGGAATCTTTCCATTCCATATCGAGAGAGTGCCC
>NZ_LVWG01000023.1 GCF_001622165.1 Pelodictyon luteolum | reverse complement strand
ATCAAACACATAATCGTTTGAAATGCTGAACTCGCGTGAGGGTGCCCGGTCATGACCGGCTCCCTTATCGGAGTCTGCTGTTGCCAGATAGGTTCCGCTTCGTAATCCATCCACACGGTAATAGCCGAACCGGTTCGTAACGGCTGTTGCGACAATCTCGCCCTGTACGTCGGTAATCTTTACAAGCATCCCTGCAATGCCTATGCCGTTCCTGTCGGCAACCTTTCCTGCGGCTCCGTACCTGGCGTAAAGAGGGATCTTTATTCCTGTGACGGCACCGTTCCTTATCTCCACCTTCATCTCCTTCTGTTCGCTCACCAGCTCAATCGGCAGGTTTTCCCGGTCGATGGATACCCGGTAGATTCCCGGTGGAAGCCTTCCGAGAAAAAAGTCTCCGTTGAGCTGACGCTGCTGTATGCTCCTTCCGTTCATGAGGATTTTGATGTCATTGATGTCGGATGAGGAGAGGGTTGACGAGCTCTGGATATCCAGCGACCCTGCAAGGGCCCCTCTCGTTAGAGTCACTTCATTCCGGTTGATGGGTATGAATCCACGGTTCGACCAGCCGAGATCCCATGAGAGGGTAATGGATGCGCTTTTTCTGGATTCATCGGTTGCGTTGAGGGGAATCAGCGTGCTGGTGGACAGATTAGCGGCATTGTTCATATTGAAACTGTACTGCATGGCAAGTCGCATGCCTGTGTTGATGTGGCGGCTCCATGAACCCGAGATCCCGAACGAGCCTCCGGAATAAGAAAGCAGGGTAGCCACGATATCCCGTGAGCTTCCTTCTGGATACCAGTCGAGGCCGAGGTTTGTGACCGCATCGCTGGTACTGAAGGAATAATCGTTTACCAACCTCACATTCAACTCCCTGGATATGTCGTGCTGGTAGTCCAGTGATATGACCTTATTATCGTATATTCCCTGCACCCTGTCATGCCTGCCGAGCCTCAGGCCGGTTTCATAGCGGTAGGTCCGGTCGTCATGGGGAGTAGCCGTCATACGCCACCAGCTGAAGGGAGAAAGCGTTGCGGCCGGGAGAAGATAGCTGTGTACAAGGCTGTCCGCACTTCTCTGGTGGCGACCGATGGTCTGAAGGGTTATTCCTTCAGCCGGTCGGACAGTCCAGCGCATCGAGTGGCTTTCTTCCCGGGGTGCGGTGTCCGAGCCATACCCCTTGTCATGTCGGGTTCCCCAGTATGAGAGGTCCCAGCTTCTGTAGCGCCCCTCAAGCTGTATATCGGCCCCGGATCTTTCGTTGGAGCGGGCAAGGTAGAGTGCAGAGGTCCACCTGCTTCCAATTGAGAGTACGGCCCCTGTCAGCAGGTCCGCTGTTCCTGCATCGGCGTTCTGCTGGACTGCGGTTTCCAGAGTTACCCTCCGGCTCACGCCGTACAGCATGTCAGTAAAAGCTTCGGTGTTTCGGCTCGACCCATGCTCACCATCAAGGATGTTGCCGGTGCGGCCGGCACCGCCACGAACCATGACTTCTCCGGCGGGAAGCGATCGGCTGGAAACTGACTGGCTGAAGTCGATCGTTTTTATCGGGTTTTCATTGATGGATCGCAGATAGACATAGACCTCAGTTCTGCGCAGGTCACTATCCATCCTTACGTTCGGAAATGTGAATGTCCCGTCCAGATTGATCCTCTGGCGTGCAACCACCTCACCATCGAACCGTAATTCTGCAATGCCTCCGGGTGGCGCTGAGCCTTCAAGAGTGCGTAACTGGTTTGAGTCGAAATTCAGGAACATGTCGCTGCCGTAAGCCTGTTCGGCATCGAGTTTGCGGATGATCGAGCGGTTGTTCCACCCGAACTGAAGGCCGGTCATGTAAGTGGAGCCAAGCAGGGAGTAACTTCCCGAATAGCCTGTGCCGAGCCGGATGGCAAGGTTCCTGTTGAACGTGGTCCAGTTATAGCGTGAAGCGGTCATTTTTTCTTCCGGATCACCCCTGGCCGTCATGCTCCAGACCCCGCCGAGAACTCTTCCTGAAGATTCAAGGAGAATGTTTTTGTTTGTCGTGCCCTTGAAGTCGTGATCTGCCTGAGCTTCAATGCCGATATAGGAAATAGTGCCGGAGGGGGCCTTGACATCCGGCTCTTCACGTTTCCGAACCTGCCTGGCTCCCGGGCGCCACGGGATGTCGAGCATGACGGCAAAAAGGGACGGGTCGAATGAGGGTTGAGCGAGGAACGCGCTTTTCAGGTCATGGAACGATATGCATGGTTCGGATTCGAACGACTCAAGAGCCGAGGTGTCGAATGTCAGTGTTCCGAGATCAGTGGGATAGCTTACAATAGTGCCTGTCCTGCCCTCTTCCTGGAGGCCCGATTTTTTCAGGAACGGTTCGAACGCAATCCAGTACCCGCTCCCGGTTCGATAGATGATGGCTTCGTCGAGGAGCGTTCCGTTGAAATAGATTCCGACGAGTAGTGTTTCAGTCTTTTCCTGCTGTTTCTGCAACGGCTCCGCTTCAACTGGCTCCGCCGCAAGGAGTACCGGCTGTGCAGCTGGATACTGGAGAAGGGCGCAGGCAAGTGCTATTCTCCAGTATGCCGTGAGGTTTTTAAGGCGGAGGACGGACACAGATGGGTGGGGGATACGCGTTACTGGAACAGCTTTTCGATCGTTGCGCCATCGACTGTCCCCTGAACGGCTATCACATAGTTCTGAGGGTCAGCGTCGGGGATGGGGATGGCTGTAGCGATACTTCGCTGCGTTCCGGCAAGGACGGGGCTGTTGTTCAAATTGCCTGCCCTTATGAAACCTTCGGGTTTTTCCTCTCCAGGTTTCAGGTTGACGCATGCGGCCATGCTGCTGAACCCTGGAAAAGTTCCTTTTCGCCATATCGCGTAACTGCCTTTCATACGGGTGTGCACGTTTCCCCTGTTCATCAGTTCGGCATGGATTGTTTTTCTGTTCCTGTCAAGGGTAAGTGCAGTGAGAGTCCCTTTGTGCACAATCGGCTCTGCATAGGCGTATATTCCAACGCCGAGCCGGAAGAGCATTTCGACTCCGCCCTTCGTGGTCGACGAGGGCTGTTCATTGAAATAGATAATAGCCCGGTGTTCGCCCGGCTCCGGTTGCACGCGAGGCCGGATTGAGAAGCGGACAACCTGTTCTTTTCCCGGTGCGATGGTGAATGCGAGAGGGTTAATGACCATCCACTGGTCTATTGATTGCGGTGATGGCGGGCTTTCCTGCAGTGTATTGTTCCCGTCAAGTGTCCAGTTATAGATTTCGACCTTGAGGGTGACGGGTGTTTCTTTCAGGTTTTTCAGCCGGATTGAGCGGGTTGCAGGTTGTGCTCCGATAGGAATTTCGAACATTGACGGGGAAACCGCAATCTGGCCCGGAGGTTCAGCCGCCGGGATGTCGGAAAAGAAGTTTGTTGAAAGCACCAGGCTGAGGGCAAGGACTTTGATGAATTTCATCGGGCTTGGGGCTGGGCTGTTTTACTGCATTACCGATGCCTTTCTCGGCAATGATGCATATAAAATGCAATATAGCCATACGGACGTGTTCTGGCGTTGTTTTTCTTTTAGAGAATGCGTGTTATGTGTGTGACAGGGCCGACTGAGCGTGCTCAATGTATACCTGCTGTAGCACAGAGGCAGAGGTTCTGTGCCTGATGAGGCACACTGTACATCAGGACGTCAGTTTTTGCTCTGCAGCACTTTGGTACTGTCGGGAACGGAAGGCGTTGAGGGGGAAGAGAGCCCGGCAGTCGAAGTATTTGCACGCTGCTGAGTCAGGTACTGCAGGAATGATTCCGACACATTGACCGATATCGTGGCTGTAGCGGATCTACGCTCAGCTGCATGGGTTCCATTCAGCATTGTAAGGGCCAGAATGCACAGAATGGTGCCGATAAGGGCCATGATGGAACGGGTAGTCAGCATTGGAGGTGTATGTTTCCAATCAAGTATTCCATCATAATATACGATCCCGTTGTAAAATAATTGTCAAAAGTGATGATGTATCATGTTTTGCTGATCGATTCAAGCCAGAAAAAGTGTCCATCCACCCTAGTTGAGCCGGAAGTTGATTGGCGTTACTTTGGTCGTGATGGTGACGGGATAGGTCCCTGATGCCATTGTTTCTGTAAGGGAGAATGAGATGGCTGCAGCTTCTGCCTGGAGCCTGAATGCGTCACGTTTATCATAGCTCCATTGACTTTGATGAATGACCGGGGGGGTAAAGGTTACGGTGATCTTTGACGTCCTTTCGTCATTGAAAACATCCACACGTTGTACTTCGCTGGAGAACTCCTTTCCGTTGATGCTGTAAGAGGCGGTGTACTTTGGCGACTTGCCGTTGGTGGTCTTAAACGAATCCGTATGCCAGAGATCATCAATGGTGCGGGTTCTGAGCTCTGTGGAATAGGGTGTCACGTCTTCCTGAAATGAGAGCTCCCCGTCAAACGGGTCCAGCAAAGGCATGTCGACGGTTGCGTTCCCGATACTGACGGCTCCGGTCGGCCCTGAATACAGTTCGCCTACCGTGATGGAGAATTGAGCGTTCTGGAGAAACGTGATTGATGTACTCTCGTCTATGTCTTTCTCCTCATTGGCCCTGGCATTCAGTGGCGTGCAGAGGATCAGTACAGCCAGCAGTGCCGCAGTGAGGATTTCGTGCTGTTTTGGTCGATGCATTGGAGCCTTTTTTGACAGTTATGGCAGCAACGCCTTATGACTCAATGTACGTAACAATGCTGAACCCATCCACACGGTTTCAGCATTGTTACATACAGCATTGCATGGCCGTGGCTTCAGATGGTTTCAACCGATAAGGTGAAGGTGCCGGTGTGTGCGCCGGACTTGGTCGTGCTGCCGAAATCAAGGTCCATGATGACATTGCCGCTGGTTGCTGCGCCGCCTGCGCCTCTGAGGGCTGTCGTGATAACTTTATCAGCGCTCACCCCACTGGATGAAACTTTCCAGTTGGAGGCGCCAATGGTGGATTTATTATCAGCATTCGTCATATCGGTGCCCTCGATTGCAACTTTTGCCGTACCGGAAGGGGAGAGGCCTGCGATGGACCATACGTTGTTCAGTGTAACGGTTTTCTTTGCACTGCCAAGGGCTGTAGCTCCGGCTATTTCGGCATCGTATGAGACTGCACCATCAGGACCCAGCTTGGCGTCGAAGGTTTTGGCCTCATCGATGCCCGTCGCTGACGATGATGCCGTGAAATTAAGGTTGATGTTCTTGTAGTACCGCAGAACGATGTATTCGGGCATGGTGACCGTCATTGTCGTGGTGCCTGTGGTCGTGACGGCAGCATTTGCGGATGCAGGAGCGAGGCCTGCGGCAAAAATGGATGCGGCGAGGATGATGCGGGAGATAGTTTTCCTGGTTGACATGGCAGTAGGGGTTTTCTGTGTTGTGTGTAAGGGCTCAGTTATGGCTTCCCTAATACAAATCCTGTGCCAAACATTTAAAACCGGGTTGTTCTGGTAAAGAATATCCCGCGTCATTGCCGAAAACCTGCACCGGGTGGGCCTGTACGAAAACGGCAACCCATAGGGGGCCCCGATGAGCGGCTACGTTTTAGATGGGTTCATAGGGCGGAAGCAGTTGTGGCGTACTGATACAACTGTGCCAGCCTGCTTCAGGGGTGCCACAATGACTCATATGGGCTGCGGAGGATCGGCCGGATAAGCCGGGGAGGGTATATGCGGAGGGATGAAGTGGTGCTGTACGTCAGTCCTCGAAGTCGAACATCTCTTCAATCGCTGAAGGAATCGCATCACGGACCATCGAGGCGGAAACAAGGCTGGATACGTCGGATGCAAGATCACCGGCACGACCGTGGAACCATGCTGCCGCAGCAGCGGCTTCGGGGAGGCATTCGCCTTTGGCGGCAAGGGCTGCAACCATACCTGAAAGGACGTCGCCGGTACCGGCTGTGGCCAGGGCCTCCGTGCCGCTGGTGTTCAGAAGAACAGGACCTGATTTTTTTGCGATGATGGTCGGCCTGCCTTTGAGCAGGACTGTTGTCGAATACGTATCGGCAAATCGGGTGGCGGCAGCCAGCGGGTCTTCGGCCACCGATCCGGAATCGGTGCCGGTCAGGCGTGCCAGCTCTCCATAATGGGGCGTGATGAGCACTTCCGGCATTGCAGAGAGCACGTTCTGAAGGCCTGCTTCGGCAATCGCGTACAGCGCATCTGCATCGAGGATGAGCTTCTTTTCGAAAATGTCGGGGTGGCTGAGGAGCGCTTTTACGAGGTCGATGGCGTCGGGGCTCCGGCCGAGTCCCGGACCGATCAATATCGCCTCTGACCATCGTGCTTTTTCCTTCAGCGTGTCCATGTCCCGGCCGATGACGATTGCTTCAGGCACGGCGATATGCAGTGTGGTTGCCAGAGACGGCGGAACGGAGACCGCCACATACCCCGCCCCGGTCTTTACGGCAGCACCGGCGGCAAGCAGCGCGGCACCGCCCATCGAGCTTTCTGCGATGCTGGAGCCTGCGATGATGAGCACTTTTCCGTTCATGTGCTTCGCACTGCCTTCCGACCTGAGTGCAAAATGCCCAGCGGCAAAGGATTCGTCTATAAGAAATGCTCCGGCATCCTCCGCGAGGAATTCCGGAATGGAAATCTCCGCCACATGCACTTCTCCACACAGCTCCGGTCCGTCCTGCAGAAGCAGTCCTGTTTTCATGAATGCCATGGTGATGGTGAAGTCGGCCATAACGGCCGGCATGGTGGCATGGCCGCTGGTGGCGCTGAGACCGGTCGGGATGTCGACAGCCAGACAGAGGGCTTCTGAGCGCTCATGCAGGGCGTTGAGCAGTTCAACGCCTTCAGCAAGGGGAGAGGGGAGCGGTGCACCCGGAGCTTCAAGACGCAGTCCGGTGCCTGTCATGGCGTCTATGGTGACGCTGTACTCCTGTTCGGAGACAAAGGGGATGGCTTCCTCTATGCTGTTGAAAATGCGGAGCGGGAGTCCCTCCTCTTCATAAGCACGCAGGATCGACATGTTTGCTTCGGCGGCGCCCCCGGCTGCACCCTCAGGATAAAGAAGGACAAGATCAACGGCACCTCCACGGTTCAGGATGTGGCGCGCAATGACGAACCCGTCGCCGCCGTTGTTGCCTTTTCCGGCAACAATGAGAAACTGCAGTCCTTCGGGCGAGTCGAGGCTGAGTTTTTCGAGCATATACCCTATACACTCCTTTCCGGCAAGCTCCATCAGGCACATGGGGCTGATATGGAGCTTCTCGATAGCAGCCCTGTCGGCCTGCTGCATTTCAATGGCGGTCAGGACTGGCTGCATCGCTTAAAGGAGTTCGTTC
This sequence comes from Pelodictyon luteolum, assembly GCF_001622165.1. GTDB lineage: Bacteria > Bacteroidota > Chlorobiia > Chlorobiales > Chlorobiaceae > Chlorobium > Chlorobium luteolum_B. Next base: position 34,633 of record NZ_LVWG01000023.1, on the reverse strand, counting down.
AGGTGCAGGGCGTTTTCAAGTGCATCGTAATAGGCTGCCGACAGTTCTTCAGTAGTAAAGCGGAGGGTCTCATGGCCATCGACGGCAAGGGATGCATCAGCAGGAACCACCTGGCCGATGACGCGCACCGGGACGCTGTGCCGGATTGCTTCCTCGATGACTGCACGGGCGGCATCGGGGGCGATAGTTCCGACAACGCGACCCTGGGCCTCTGAAAAGAGCTGCTCCTGTACACGGTAGGGTCCCGATCCGCAATCTTCAAGATCGACCTGGAACCCGAGCTGGCGGGATTCGTCCATGATGGCTTTTTCGGCAAGGGTGACGAAAAGTCCGCCGTCCGATACGTCGTGAGCGGAGTGGAGGAGCTTCTGTTCGGCCAGAGTCACGAGAAGGTCCTGCAGGTTCTTTTCGTGCTGGAGGTCTATATCCGGAGCATCGGTGCCGGGCGTGCCGTACTGCATGACCTGGAATTCCGAGCCCTCGAGCTTCAGGAGGGGATCGCCGAAGAGGATGATGGCGTCGCCGGCGGTCGTGAAGGCAGAACCGACGAGGTTGTCGATGTCATCAAGCAGGCCGATCATGCCGATGGTCGGTGTCGGGTAGATGGCTGCCCGCCCGCCGCCATGGGTGGACTCGTTGTAGAAACTGACATTGCCTCCGGTTACCGGGGTGTTGAACGCCCTGCAGGCGTCTCCCATACCCTGTACGGAGGTCTTGAACTGGAAGTACACCTCGGGCTTGTAGGGATTGCCGAAGTTCAGGCAGTTGGTGATGGCAAGCGGGCGGGCGCCGGAGCATGCGATGTTGCGCGCGCATTCAGCAACGGCGATACGTCCCCCGGCCAGCGGGTTCAGGTAGACATAACGCGAGTTGCAGTCGGTTTTCATGGCAAGGCCCTTCTTTGTGCCGCGGATCCTGATGACGGCGGCATCGGTATGGCCGACAGGGGTTACCGTGTTGGTCTGCACCATTGAGTCATACTGGCGGTATACCCAGCGTTTGCTTGCGATGTTGGGCCTCTTGAGAAGCTCGAGGGCAAGGGCACGGAGGTCGAGTCCCGCATCGGGTTTGAGTGCGGCGGGAGCGGTGTCGGGCTTTTTTTCCACGGCTTCGCGGATGTAGACCGGGGCGCCGCCGCCGAGGACGAGCGATTCAGCCGGAATGTCGGCGACCAGTTCTCCGTGGTGCAGCACCTTGACATGGTTGTCCGATGTGACGCATCCGACGACAACAGCCTGGACATCCCATTTTCTGTAGACGGCAATGATGTCGTCCTCATGGCCCTTTTCGGCGACGATGAGCATCCTTTCCTGGGACTCGGACAGCATGATCTCATAGGCGCTCATGCCTGCTTCACGGGCAGGAACGAGGTCGAGGTCGATAGTGATGCCACCGGTGCCGTTCTTTTCGATGCCGCGGGCGCTCATTTCCGACGTGGAACTGGTGATGCCTGCTGCACCCATGTCCTGAAGGCCTGCGACGTATCCCGTGGCAATGGCTTCGAGGGTGGCCTCGAGCAGGAGCTTTTCGGCGAACGGATCGCCGACCTGCACGCTCGGCCGTTTGTCTTCTGAGGCTTCGCTGAGATCTTCAGAAGCGAAGGTGGCTCCGTGGATGCCGTCCCGGCCTGTAGAGGATCCGACGATCAGCACCGGGTTGCCCTCACCCTCCGCCGTGGCGCTGACGGTCTTGTGGTGCTCGACAATGCCGACCGACATGGCGTTGACGAGCGGGTTGCCGGTGTAGCAGTCCTCGAAATAGATTTCACCGCCAACGGTCGGTACGCCGAACGAGTTGCCGTAGTCGCCTATGCCGCGGACGACACCGTCGACGAGGTAGCGGACCCGGGGGTCTTTCGGCGAGCCGAAGCGGAGCGAGTTGAGCGAAGCCACGGGCCGTGCGCCCATGGTGAAAATGTCGCGGTGGATGCCGCCGACGCCGGTGGCAGCGCCCTGATATGGCTCTACGGCCGAGGGATGGTTGTGGGACTCGATCTTGAAGGCCACGGCGAGGTTGTCGCCGATATCGACAAGCCCGGCATTTTCCTCTCCGGCCCCGGTAAGCAGGGCTTCGCCTTCACGCGGAAGGGTTTTCAGGACGGCAATTGAGTTTTTGTAGCTGCAGTGCTCGCTCCACATGACGGAGAAGATCCCAAGTTCAGTAAACGTGGGGGTGCGGCCGAGTACCTCCTGTATCTTCTGGTACTCTTCTGCATTAAGGCCATGTTCGGCGGCAAGGGCAAGATTGACTTCCGGTTCGATCGTTTTCATGCTTGGTGTTCGATATTCCTTGGGGGTGATCACGCCTCTCGGCCGTGACAGTTTTTGTACTTCTTTCCGCTTCCGCAGGGGCAGAGATCATTCCTGCCCGGTTTGTCGTGGTCGGCCACAACCGGCTGCTGTTTGGATGCCTGCGCTGCAGGTTCGCCATCCGGCTGCGCATTATAAACGCTGCCTGCCTCTTCGTGCTGAGCCATCAGCTTTTCCTGCTGGATGGCTGCCCGGCGCCGGCGCTCTTCGATTTCATGGGCTTCATCGGGGTGGACGGGAAAGAGCTTGAATGCGAGCGACAGGGTTTCCAGCTCGATTTCATGAAGCAGCAGAATGAAGAGATTGTAGGCCTCCTGCTTGTACTCAAGCAGCGGGTCTTTCTGTCCATATGCACGCAGGTTGATGCCTTCGCGAAGGGTATCGATTTCGCGGAGGTGCTCCCGCCAGTGCTTGTCGATGACGCTGAGCACGGCATACTTTTCGATCTGACGCATGATGTCTTCCGGCACTGCCTCTTCCTTGCGGCGGTAGAACGCGAGTGCGAGCTCGTATAGACTGTCGGCCATGGGAGCGATACCTTCCCGCTCGAAGGTTTCCCGGTCAGGCTTGAACTCGATTGAGAGCTCCCTGAGGACCTGCTCTTCAAGGGCGTCGACATCGTGCGTTTTATGGTGCTTTTCGACCGTGGTGTCGCAATAGTCGCGCAGCAGGTCGAGGATGTCAGAGGTAAGGCGCTCCTTTTTCAGGCCGTCACGCCGGCGTGTGTAGATGACCTCGCGCTGCTGGTTCAGGACATCATCATATTCAAGGAGGCGCTTGCGGATGGCGAAGTTCTGTTCTTCGACCTTTTTCTGCGCCCTCTCGATCGACTTGGTGATCATGGAGTGCTCAATGACGTCGCCCTCTTCATGGCCGAGGCGGTCCATCACCGAAATGACCCGGTCGGAACCGAAGAGGCGCATCAGTTCATCCTCAAGCGAAACGAAAAACACCGATTCACCGGGATCTCCCTGACGTCCGGCCCTGCCCCGAAGCTGGCGGTCGATTCGGCGGGACTCATGGCGTTCGGAGCCGAGGATGAATAGGCCTCCGAGGTCACGGACCCCTTCGCCGAGCTTGATGTCGGTGCCGCGGCCCGCCATGTTCGTGGCAATGGTGACCGCTCCCTGCCTGCCGGCTTCGGCTACGATTTCAGCTTCACGCTCGTTCTGCTTGGCGTTGAGCACATTGTGCGTGATGCGTTTTGCCCTGAGCATCCTTGACAGGGTTTCCGACACCTCGACGCTCGTCGTACCGACCAGCACCGGCTGGCCCTTTTTCTGAAGTTCCTCGACTTTTGCTGTAATCGCGTTGTATTTCTCGCGCCGGGTCTTGTAGACGAGGTCGTCCATGTCCCTGCGCACGATCGGACGGTTGGTGGGGATGGCCACCACATCAAGCTTGTAGATTTCGTAGAACTCAGAGGCTTCGGTTTCGGCCGTGCCGGTCATGCCGGCAAGCTTCTTGTAGAGGCGGAAGAAGTTCTGGATCGTGACGGTGGCCATGGTCTGGGTTTCGCCCTCGATCTTCACGTTCTCCTTGGCTTCGATCGCCTGGTGAAGGCCATCGCTGTAGCGGCGCCCGGGAAGGATGCGGCCGGTGAACTCGTCAACGATCATCACCTGACCGTTCTGTACCACATATTCATCGTCTTTCGTGAAGAGCGAGTATGCTTTCAGGAGCTGCGCAATGTTGTGAAGGCGTTCGGAGCGTTCGGCAAACAGCCTGTAGACCTCGTCTTTCCTCGTGATTTTCTCGGGGGCTGCAATCGAAGAATCAGCGTCAATGGCGGCTATCTCCGTGCCAACGTCAGGAAGGAGGAACAGGTCCTGGTCCTGATGGCTCAGTTTGCTGAGAAATTCGCGGCCCTTGTCGGTAAGGTCGATGGTCGAGGCCTTTTCATCAACGGCGAAATAGAGTTCATCATCGACTTCGTGCATCCTGCTTGATTTATCGCGCAGGTACTCGTTTTCCGTGGTCTGGATGAGCTTTGCGACTCCCTGCTGGGCAAGGATCTTGGTGTAGCGGCTGTTTTTCGGCTGGCCCCGTTTTACCCGGAGCAGGGCAAGACCGGCTTCGGGGTCAGGTTTTTCGTTCTTCAGACCCTTTTCTGCTTCGTTGAGGAATGATGCCGTCAGGTGCTGCTGCGCCCGCACCAGCTGTTCAATCCAGGGCCGTATTTCCTCGAACTTGCTGTTGTCGGCGTTGGGGACAGGGCCGGAAATGATGAGCGGGGTCCTGGCTTCGTCGATGAGGACGCTGTCGACCTCATCGACGATGGCGAAATAAAAATCCCGCTGTACCATCTCGTCCTCGGTTCCTGCCATGTTGTCGCGGAGGTAGTCGAAGCCGAATTCGTTGTTGGTGCCGTAGGTAACGTCGCACTGATACTGCCGGCGGCGTTCTTCAGGGCGCATGGTGTTCAGGATGACGCCGACACTGATGCCGTGGAATTCGAACACGGGGTTCATCCACTCTTTGTCACGCTGTGCCAGATAATCGTTGACCGTCACCAGATGAACTCCGCGGCCGGTGAGGGCGTTGAGGAAGGTCGGAAGGGTGGATACGAGGGTTTTGCCCTCGCCGGTGGCCATTTCAGAGATCTTTCCGGAGTGCAGGACGATGCCGCCGATGAGCTGTACGTCATAGGGCACCATGTCCCATGTTGCCTCGCGCCCCATGACAGTATAGACATGGCCCTTGAGGCGCCGGCAGGTGTCTTTGACAACGGCGTATGTGTCAGGGAGGATCTCTTCAAGCACTGCGGCCGTTGCAGTTTCGTACTCTTTGGCGAGTGCGTCGATCTCTTCGTTGATCCTGTCGGCATCTTCAAGGCTGATCGAAGCATTGTCGAGCTTCAGGTAGAGGTCACTGCGCTTCGTTTCAATCGGCTCGAGCGTTTTGCGTACCCGGTCCCTGAGCTCTCTGCAGCGCTGGCGGAGTTCATCGTCGCTGAGCGGGATAAGCAGGGCCTGCAGCTCATTGATCCGGTCGATGACCGGCTGGATTTTCTTTACGTCTTTTTCGTGCTTGGAGCCGAATATCTTTTCAAAAAATTTCAACATGCTGAAGCAGTGCTTACCTCTAAGGTTTCAAGGACGGCCATCAGGCCGTATTTTCGTCTCATAAGGTATTGAATTACGGCTTGAGAAAAAAGCCGATACACAGGAAAAAAGAGCCCCCCAAAGAGCCCCTAAATGAGCCCGCGGAATAAGGGTTCCAGGGGCGTTTTAAAATGCCTGCATTTTCCTGACTTCGGTCCTCCAGCAATGAAAAAGATGGTGGCCTCTGTAGCCGGCCATCTGCTCTCCAAGGATCGCCCCGGCTTTCTTTGCCAGGACAGGGTAGGTTTTGTCTGTCAGGGGGGCTGATGCCTCGGGGAGGTCGAACCACTCTCCAAGGAACTGTCGAACATGGGTATCGATGGGAAAGGCGTCGAACCGGCCCAGTCCGAACAGGGCTATGCAGTCTGCGATTTTCGGTCCGATGCCGCTGCAGGTGTTGAGGGCTGCCCGGATTTCCTCGAGCGTGGTCTTTTTTGCGGCCAGAGTCTTGAAGTCAAGGTGCCCTTCTGCGACTTTTTGCGAGGCGCTGACGATGTTGCGGGCTCTTGTCAGGTTGTTGTTCGTACATGCCCGCAGTTCCAGCGGATCGGCAGCGCCGAGGCGTGACGGGGTAGGGAAGCGGTACAGATTGATGGCGCAGCCGTTCAGTGTCAGCGGAACATGCTCGCCGTAGCGCCGCGCCAGCAGAGAGACCTGTCGGCGAATCAACGCCATTCCGATACCCTGGGCGCACATGAATGTCACCATTGTTTCATACGGATCCTGTCGCAGCACCCGCAGTCCGCGGTAGCGTTCGAGCTGTCGGGACAAGCCGGGAAAAGCATTTCTGAATGACTCTGAAAAGAGTGTTTCCGTATCGACATCCATCGAAAAATACCGGCGAAACCACGCCTCAGGGGCTTCAGTGTCGATTGTTTCTCCGTCAGTATAAATCACAGTACCCTTATCATTATTCTTTTCAAGAATAATTGCACTTCCATTGATTATAGCTGATACATACCTCTCTTTATCACCATATCCATGCCATGAGAATGATTGTCCGCTGAAGAGAGTCTGATTGATATTGAGCTTCTCTTCATGTTCTATAAGAAAGCGTATCATTGGTATGCATGCATCAATTAGTGTTGATTGAAATCGCCAATACCTCACTTAATGTGTTTTGTCTTCCTAGGCTGTCTATCCAGTTGTAATAAAACAACATAATGTTTCTTGTGCAGGAAAACTTTATCATTACTATGCAGTTATTTGTTTAGTGTATAACTACTGGTCTATTTCGGTATCTGGATCTCTTTAATATTTTCTTAGTAAGCTTAAGGGGTGTCTATACCTGTCGACTTGTAGGGGGCTGGTTCGTGCGGTATTGTAGTGCTTGGGTGGACGTTCATTTGCGGGAACTGTCCTGAGTGTCGTGGTTCTGCTTGTGGGGTCTGTGTTTGCCCGCGTTTATTCTTCGAGCATATCAAACACGCTGACGAGGGATTCCTGCTGTTCTTCAGATTCCTCAATAAGCTCGAAAGTTCTGTTCCGGGCACCATCATTCCAGAGTGAAAGAACGGCGACTTCTGCAACATCTCCCCGGCTTACCGATCCGGATATTGAGTCCCCGGTGGCTGCAAGAAGGCGGTGCATGAAGGGGGGAGTGTTGAGCAGTCCCCCCGGCCTTATGATGGTGTATGAGCGGTTTTCGCTGCCGAACAGACGACGGACTTCGTTCTCACCTTCAAGTTTCATCTTCAGCACCTGACCGTATTTGTTGAGGGGGTGGTCAGGCTTTGTTGCACCGAGCGAGCTTAAAAGGACGAACTTCTTCAGGCCCCGGCTCTCCGCAATGGCGGCCAGGCGCATTACACCGTCACGGTCTATTGCCGATGGTGGCGGTGCGGTGGGATCGGCAGGATTGCTCCCGATGGCAGAGATGATGGCATCGCATTCTTCAAGAGCGCTCTTCAGGGCTTCCTCATCTTCCAGAGAGCCGATACGGACGAAGTCTTCAATGGCGTTTCCAAAGAGCTCCTTCAGCTTATCGGCAGAACGGACATAGAGGCGGAAGGAGACGCCGTAGTGCTGCAGCCTTTTGAGGATTTCTCGTCCGGTCCTTCCAGTGGCTCCAGCCACAAAAACGGTTCCAGAGTAGGGCTGCATTGGCCATCAGGGTTCAGTTGAAGAGGGAAAATTTCACATTCCAGGCCATGGTTAAATCCACGAGGGCGTGGAGGATGATGACGGAGCGGATGTCACGGTACCAGAAGAAGCTGAGTGCCCAGCTTCCGGCAATCATCATCTGCACCGGCATGAAGAAGGGCTTGAACGGGCTCGTCTGGTCGACGTGCTCGGGAAGAATGGCCAGCCAGAAGAGGCCGTGGATCAGCCCGCTGTAGAGTATGAAGAAGAGAAATCCGGCGCTGAACACCACCCAGGGGTTCATGGTGGTTTTTTCAGCCAGTGCGGCTCCCATGCGGAAGACGGCGTAGAACATGAAGGTTTCGGCGATTCCGTTGCCGATGCTGAAGACAATGAGGGTAAGGGGATCGAGCGCACGGCCACCGTCATACGTGGAGTTGCTGTAGACCCAGGCATTCAGGGCAACGATTGCTGCCGACAGGACCAGCAGGATGATTCTGCGTGCTCCGAAATCCTTATTGAATGTAAGTATGTCAGAACGGAAGAACACTAGACCGATGAGGATGGCGATGGCCCAGTACAGAAAGACCATCATTGGCGGTGTCAACTCCATGGTAATGATGATTGAGGGTTAAGGGACACGGGTATGCATTCCGCGCTTGATGAGGCGGCATGGTAGGAACTTCTGACAAAAGGTCCCGACTGGACGCTGCTGAACCCCAGCGAGAGGGCAAGATCACGGTAGCGTGCGAACTCTTCAGGTGGTATATAGCGTTCAACAGGGATGTGGCGGGTACTCGGCTGGAGATACTGGCCGATGGTGAGCATCCGGCATCCATGGTTGGCAAGGTCCTGAATGGCCTCGCCTACTTCTTCAAATGATTCCCCCATGCCGACCATCATGCCGGACTTGGTGGTGAGCCCGAATACTGATGCTGCTCGCCGAAGCAGATCAAGGGATCGGTGGTAGCGTGCCTCCGGCCGTACTTTTTCGTAAAGCCTCGGGACGGTTTCAATGTTATGGTTGAGCACATCCGGACGTTCCCTGCATATCTGATCGAGAGCTGCTTCGTTTCCGGCAAAATCAGGGATGAGGCATTCAATGCCGGCCCGGGGGCAGGCATTCCGGATTGCACGAATGGTTTCCACCCAGTGGGCAGCTCCTCCGTCAGGGAGGTCGTCCCTTGTCACGCTCGTCAGTACCACGAACTGCAATGCCATGGTTCTGGCAGCCGCTGCAATCCGTTCGGGTTCATCGCTTTCAGGGGCGGCAGGCGACCTTGCTGTATCGATTGCGCAGAACCTGCAGGTTCTGGTACAGACGTTGCCGAGAAGAAGGAAGGTTGCCGTGCCCTCTGACCAGCACTCCTGCAGGTTAGGGCATTTTGCCGAGCGGCATACGGTATGGATGCCTTTGGAAGAGAGCAGCCTCTGGAGTGCCCCGAACCCCTCACCGGCGCTCAGCCGCTGTTTCAGCCATTCGGGTTTTCTTGGAGCATGATCCTTCATTGCGTGCTTCCGTTCTCTATTCAAGGGGCGGTGACTTTGAACAATATAAGAAAATGTGGCTGAAGGGGACGTTTCTCTTGGAGATTTGATCGAACGGTTTAGCTTTATGGTTAAACTTGACAGGTAAACGGGAAACAGAGGGAGCCCAGGAAAATGAACACAGAGAGCGATACGCAAAACAGAATTCTGCAAAGCGCTGAATCGGTATTCTACCAGAGAGGCTACGAGGGGGCGAGAATGCAGGAGATTGCCGATGGGGCTGGCATCAACAAGGCGCTGCTTCATTACTATTTCCGAAGCAAGGACCGACTCTTCAATGCGGTGTTTTCGGCAGCAGTCGCCCGTCTTGTGCCTCCTGTCTTTGCTACCCTTGCTTCTGACGAGCCCCTGCAGGAAAAGGTCCGTGCGTTCGTTGACAGCTATTTCGACACCGTGCAGAAGTATCCCTTTCTGCCCGGCTTCGTCGTCCATGAAATGCATCGCAACCCCGGGCGCTTCATCGATATCATCGGCACAAAGAACCTGCTTGCCCTTGAGCGTCTGCAGCGTGAACTCGACGAAGGGGCTGCCCGGGGGGAGTTCCGTCGGATGGACGCGGTGCAGTTTCTCCTAAACATGCTCTCACTCTCCGCCTTTCCCTTTGTTGCAGCCCGGGCCATGCAGGCCATTACAGGCAGAACGGACGCCGAGTACCGCCGGGCGCTCGATGAACGCCGGGCGCTTGTTCCCGTCTGGATTGCAGAACTACTGAAACCATCGACAGCCAAATGAAACACCCTTCACCGATAGCAAGAAGAGCCATCCTCGGCGTTACTCTCATAATTGGGCTTGCCGGATGCTCCGGCCAGAGTGCGTCGGATGCTTATGGGAATTTCGAGTCCACGGAGGTTGTGGTTTCATCCGAAACCGCAGGACGGCTTCTGGAGTTTCCGCTCGAGGAAGGAGACCGCCTGAAAAAGGGTGCATTGACAGCCATCATCGACACGACCCAGCTGCAGTTCAGCCTTCTGCAGCTTGAGGCGCAGAAGAAAGCGCTGGAGGCAAAAAAACCCTCGCTCAGCGCTGAATCGGGTGTCTACCAGCAGAAACGCCGGAACCTCCAGTATGACGTGGAACGCTACACCAGGCTTGTGGCCGATGGTGCCGCACCGGCCAAGCAGCTTGAGGATATCCGTAATGAGGTGAAGGTTATGGAGCGCCAGATCCGATCGGTCAACTCGAGAAATCCGGAAATCAACGCCGAACTCCAGTCCATGGATGCGCGGATCTGTCAGCTCCGGGACCAGATCGGGCGAAGCACCATCATCTCTCCCATTGAGGGGACGGTTATCGCCAAGTATGCTGAGCCGGGAGAACTGGTGTCGCCGGGAAAGCCACTCTACCGGATAGCCGATCTCGACAACATGTACCTGAGGGCCTACGTCGGTGCCCGCCAGCTTCCCTCCATCAGGATAGGCCAGGAGGTAGACGTCCTTATCGATGGGCGCAAACCGGCCGATAGCAGGCTTCGGGGCACCATTACATGGATCTCTTCAAAGGCCGAGTTCACGCCCAAGATCATACAGACCCGGGAGGACCGCATCAACATGGTCTACGCCTTGAAGATCCTCGTCAAAAACCCGAACGGCATCCTCAAAATCGGTATGCCGGGCGAAATGCGCCTGAAGGAGGACTGAGGGAATGGGTACTGCCATCAGCCTGGACGGTGTTGAAAAGTCATTCGGTGCCGTTCCTGCACTCCGCAACATTGCGCTCAGGGTTGATGAGGGGGAGCTGTTCGGGTTGATTGGAGCCGACGGTGCGGGCAAAACGACCCTTATCAGGATCCTCTGCACCCTGCTCGTCGCTGACGACGGAAAAGCCGAAGTGCTCGGTCTCGACCCGGTGAAGGAGTATCGCAGCATACGGAGCCGGATCGGGTACATGCCAGGCACCTTCTCCCTCTACGAGGATCTCAGCGTTGAAGAGAACCTCCGCTTTTTTGCCACCGTTTTCAATACGACGGTCGAAGAGAACTATGAACTCATCCGTGACATCTACAGCCAGCTTGAGCCGTTCCGTACGCGTCGGGCGGGCAAGCTCTCAGGGGGAATGAAGCAGAAGCTCGCTCTTTGCTGTGCTCTTGTGCACCGGCCCGACCTCCTCCTGCTCGATGAGCCAACGACAGGGGTCGATGCGGTTTCACGCCGGGAGTTCTGGGAGATGCTCCAGCGGCTCAAGAAGCAGGGCATAACCATCGTAGTCTCGACACCCTATATGGACGAAGCCTCCCTCTGCGACCGGGTGGCGTTCCTGCAGGAAGGTACCCTGCTTGCCGTAGACACTCCGGAGGGGGTCACAGGGCTCTTCACTGCACCCTTGTTTGCAGTACGTGCCCGTGAAAAATACCGCCTGCTGAGGGAGCTGAGAGGGTTTGAACATGCGCTTTCGGCCTATGCCTTCGGCAGTTCAGTACACTACGCCGACCGTCGTCGGAGCGCATCAGCCGGAGAGATCAGGGATCATCTCGAGAAGAGGGGGCTGCAGGACATTGTGGTCGAACCGGTCAGGCCAGGCATAGAAGACACGTTCATGGCCCTCATGAAGCAGGGAAGGGGGGAGGGGGATGACTGAGTCCGTCACAAGAGGTCCCATTAAGGGCGCAGTTGAAAACCTCACCAACAACGTCATCAATGCTGAAGGGCTGACAAAGGTGTTCGGGGAGTTCAGGGCGGTCGACGCGATATCGTTTTCCGTCGGCGCGGGAGAGGTGTTCGGGTTTCTCGGTGCGAACGGGGCGGGCAAGACGACGGCGATCAAGATGCTGACAGGCCTGCTGGCGCCATCCTCAGGCAACGCATCCGTTGCCGGATTTGACGTGTACACAGGGGCAGAGGACATCAAGCGCAACATCGGCTATATGAGCCAGCGGTTCTCTTTGTACGACGACCTGACGCCGCTGGAAAACATCCGTTTTTTCGGGGGAATCTACGGACTCCGCCGCAAGGAAATCAAAGAGAAGGGCAGAGCCCTGATTGATACGCTCGGTCTCGCCTCAGTAGCCGACGTCCGCCTGAAGGCGCTGCCGCTCGGCTGGAAACAGAAACTGGCGTTTTCCGTCGCCGTGATGCATGAACCCAGGATCGTGTTCCTCGATGAACCGACCGGAGGCGTCGACCCGTTGACCCGCCGCCGCTTCTGGGAGATGATATACGAATCGGCAGAGCGCGGCCTGACGGTCTTTGTGACGACCCACTATATGGATGAAGCTGAATACTGCGACCGGGTCTCCATAATGGTTGACGGCCGCATCGCCGCACTCGACACACCGTTGGAACTGCAGCGCCAGTTCGGAGTCGGGAGCATGGAAGAGCTTTTCATCCGCCTGGCACGAGCGGGGAAGGGGGGGCGGCATGAAGAATAGAAAAGGTACCGCTTCAAGTTTTAGGGGGTTCGTAAAGAAAGAGTTCCTCCATATCTTCCGCGACAGGCGCTCTGCTGCAATCCTGTTCGGCATGCCCATCATCCAGCTTCTTCTGTTCGGCTACGCCATACGCAACGAGATCAACGAAGTGAAGATCGCCGTCTCCGACCTCTCCCATGACAGCCTCACCCGTGCCATCAAGAGCAAACTCCTTTCGTCGGGCACATTCGTTCTGGCCGGGGAGCCGGAGTCTCCGGCAGCCATCGCTCCACTCTTTGCCGAGGGTGAGATTGATGAGGCCATCATTTTCGAACCGGGGTTCGGGGTCCGGCTCGAGCGGGACAGGAGGGCGGAGATTCAGGTCATCACCGACGGCTCTGATCCGAACGTCTCACGCATCATCACCGGTTACACGACGGCCGCCGTTCTTGACTACCTTCGCCAGTCCTCGTTTCCCCCTGAAGGGAAGAGGGGAGTTGTGGCTGAACCCCTCATGATGTTCAACCCTTCCCTGAAAAGCGTCTATCTCTTTGTTCCCGGCCTCATGGCCATGATCCTTATGCTGGTATCCGCCCTCATGACCTCCATCAGCATAACCCGGGAAAAAGAGAGCGGCACCATGGAGGTGCTGCTGGTATCCTCGCTGAAACCGGTGCAGATCATTCTCGGCAAGGTGGTCCCGTATTTCATTCTCTCTTTTGTCAACGTCGTCAGCATTGTCGCCATTGCCTCCGTAGTGTTCGGTGTTCCATGCCGGGGGAGTTATCTCCTTCTGCTTATGGAATCCCTTCTTTTCATCATGACGGCGCTCTCGCTCGGGATCTTCATCTCCACCATGACGAACTCGCAGCAGGTCGCCATGATGATCTCCCTCGGCGGGCTCCTGCTTCCGACCATCCTGCTCTCGGGGTTCATTTTTCCGGTTGAGAGCATGCCGCTTCCGCTGCAGGTGATCAGCAACATCATCCCCGCCAGGTGGTATCTGGAGATTGTAAGGGCCATCATGCTGAAAGGAGCCGGCATCAGCATCCTATGGCAGGAAACGCTCGTGCTGGTGGTGATGACCGGCGTCCTTGTGGCTGCAAGTGTCAGGAAATTCAAGGAGCGGCTCCAGTAGCTCCCGAACCAAACCATGTCGATATGAAGGCTATAGGGTATCTGCTGCAGAAAGAGTTTCTGCAGATATTCCGCAACAGGGGCATGCTGCCGATCATTTTCCTCATGCCCTTCATCCAGCTGGTTATTCTCTCGAATGCGGCGACCTTCGACGTCAAGAACGTGGCATTCCATCTCCAGGACCTTGACCGGACGTCTCTGTCCAGAGCGTTCCGCGAACAGTTTACCGGGTCCGGCTGGTTCCTGCTCACCGGGGAGTCATTTGCAGAAGGTGAGGCGATCAACCAGCTCGTTGCCGGAAAAGCCGACCTGGTGCTCGTTATCCCGAGAGACTTCGAAAAAGAGCTCATGAGCGGTGCGGAGAGCCGGGTACAGCTCGTCATCAATGCCGAAGACGGGTTCTCGGCGGGAGTCATCCAGGCCTATTCCAATGAGATCGTCCAGGCATTCAACCGCACCCTGCCTGCCGTCCTTCCCGGCATGCAGAGCGGGCCGGCTGTCAGGGAGATCGTCGTCAAGTCTTCCGCCTGGTACAACCCCGAGCTCCGCTATTCCGATTACATGGTTCCAGGGATTCTTGTTATTCTGGTGACCATGGTCGGGCTCTTTCTGTCGGGAATGAACATCGTCCGGGAGAAGGAGATCGGCACCATCGACCAGATCAATGTGACGCCCCTCAAGCGTTACCAGTTCATTACGGGCAAGCTCCTGCCATTCTGGATCATTGGTCTCGGCGAACTCACCCTGGGGCTTCTCATTGCCCGCATAGGGTTCGATGTGCCGATGCTCGGCAGCTACCCTCTCATCTATCTCGTTGCCGCCCTCTACATGCTGGTGGTGCTCGGCATGGGTCTGCTTATCTCAACCCTCACCGATTCCCAGCAGCAGGCAATGTTCATTGCATGGTTCTTCATGGTCATCTTCACCCTCATGAGCGGTCTCTTTACCTCGATTGAAAGCATGCCGCACTGGGCACAGAATATGACAATGGCCAATCCGGTCCGGCATTTCGTCGACATCATGCGCAGAGTCATGCTGAAGGGGGCCGGCATCCGTGACATCGCCCTTCCGCTTTCCATTCTGACTGCGGATGCTGCCCTCATGCTGGCCCTCGCCCTCAACCGCTACCGCAAGGTATCCAACTGAAATTGAGTGGTCCGGATGCTTTCTGTTTGGATATTATGTTAACGATTGTTAATGTATCGATATATATCGATACAGGGTATCGAAAAAGTAACAATCCGAAAAACCTTCAACACTCGTAACATGAAACAGTTATGGATCATTCTCCTGCTTTTGATAGGTGCATCAGCGCCGCTCAGGGCCGAAAAGCACGCCCTTGACATACCGGCGTACATCAAGGTCGGTGATGTGTCGAAAAACATGGAAACGGTTGCCGCCGAGCTTAAAGCAGCGCTTGAATCACGGGGTTTTGAAATCCTGGGATCCTACAGTCCCGAAAACAATTCCAATCTTCGGGTCATAGCCTATACCCGTACGGACCTTAAAAATGCAGCTGTGAAGGTGGCGGACCGGGGTGCCATGGCGGCAGTCCTGAAGGTCGGACTGGTGAAAAAGAACCATGCAGTCACGGTGTCCTATCTGAACCCTCCGTATCTCTTCAACGCATATCTCCGGAAGGAGACCCCGAAGCATCAGAAAGTACTCGGCACGGTTACTGCGGACGTGAAAGCGGCCATGGGAGCGCTTGGGAACGAATTTACCGGCTTTGGAGGCGGCATGCGTGCCGAAAAACTTTGGAAGTACCGGTACAAAATCATCATGCCGGACTTCGGAGATCCAGAAAAGCTCAACACCTACAGCTCATTTGAAAAGGGTCTGGAAACAATCGACAGACACCTGAAGAAGAACAATGTCCATGCAAAAGAGGTCTATCGGCTGGTGTTTCCTGCAAAGAAAATCGCCGTCATAGGCGTCGGTCTGCATGACCCGAAGGATGGAGAGGCAAAGTTCCTGCCGAAAATCGGTGAGGAGAACATCGCAGCCATGCCCTACGAAATCATTCTTGAAGGCAATACCGTCACCATGCTGCCCGGCAAATACCGCCTGGCACTCAGCTGGCCGGAACTCTCCATGGGCACATTCATGAAGATCGTGAGCACACCGGGCAACATCAAGGACATGATGAAAGCCATTACGGAATAAGTCCGGATTCACTCAAGCAAGTAAAAACAATCGGCCGGCCTTTCCTGCAGGGAGTGGACGGCCGTTTGTGCTGCATGAATACCTGTCAGGTATTTCATGGTGTTACGTGTTTTGCGTTGCAATTGCAATACAATTCATATGATTCATGGTTGAAATACCACCAGAATCACTTGGTCCATTATTCAGCTTTACATAATTTATATTATACAACAAATACGAGGACAGACGAACGATCCGTCTGTATCCGTTTCACCCTTATCTTAACCCTCCCATTTCTGAAAGCCCACCGGACCACTCTCTCATCATACTTTCGCCTGTCGGTGCGAACTGAGGCAAGCAGTTTTTTTACCGACGGGAATCGCTTGCTTCCATCAAGTGTCAAAGCAAGGGTGTCATTGCGGATATATGCTGAAAGCTCTGCAGAGCCAATGAGCGAAATTCAGTAGAGACGAACTGGCGAATCCGTTTCGAAACTCAATCATGCAAATTGGTCATTTCTTGAGGAATTGATTGCCTGTCCGTATCGTTTCATTTGTCATATCCTGTTCAGCTCTTCCTGAAAAGGATCCCCTCTTTCTGGTATGCCCTCATAATCAGTTCAAGTAATCCGAAGCCGGTCTATTCAGACTACGCTACGGCAGTTTTCAGGAACGACATCATGAAACAACTATGAACTACCTTATTACCGGTTCTCTGGGACATGTCTCAAGGCCTCTTGCTGCAAAGATGGTGCGGACCGGACACACGGTCAGGGTTTTGAGCAGAAGGGCTGAAAAAACAGCAGCCATAGAGGCTCTGGGGGCAACTGCCGTTATCGGAAACGTTGAAAGCCTCGACTCACTGGCTTCTGCCTTCAAAGGAGCCGATGCCGTCTTCACCATGATTCCGCCCAACTTCCAGACAGACAACTGGAAGCATTACATTGCCCATATCGGCGACAACTATGCCGACGCCATCAAGAGGGCCGGCGTCCGCCATGTGGTGAACCTCAGCAGCATCGGAGCACACCTGCGTGAGGGCTGCGGCCCGGTCAGCGCCCTGCATTTTGTCGAAGAATCGCTGAACAGCCTCAAGGATGTACATGTCCGGCATATCAGGTCGGGATTTTTCCATACAAACTTCCTGTCTGATATCCCGTTGATCCGGCACTCCGGGATCATTGCCGCAAACTACGGAAAGAGTATTGCGCTGCCGCTCATCCATCCGGACGATGTCGCCAATATGGTGTCCATGGAGCTCAAGGAACTTGAGTTCACCGCCAAAAGCGTCAGGTATGCAGTCGGCGAAGAACTCGAGCCGGACGTGATTGCCGGCATCCTCGGCTCCGCCATCGGTATGGCTGGACTCTGCTGGGTCGATATGGCGGATGATGAAATGCTCGCATCGATGCTGGAGGGCGGCCTTTCACCTGAAACAGCCTCCAATTACGTGGAGATGGGGCGTGCGCTTCGCGAAGGCAGAATGACGGAGGAGTACCGGCTGCATCCGCCTGCAGCGAGGGGCAAAATCAGCCTGAAGGACTTTGCTGTTGAATTTGCGGGGGCGTATGCAAGGCAAGGCGACCAGCTGGTGCCATTCAGCGGGACTTCCCGGCATCCCTGAAGAGAACGCCGAGTGCGCAGGAGATGAGGCGGGTGCGTAGGCTGTCTGCCCTGCTTGCGAGAAGGACCGGCACTTTTGCCCCCAAGACTACCCCGCCTGCATCGGCATGGTTGATGAATGTCAGCTGCTTGGCAAGGATATTTCCGGCCTCGATATTCGGAACGAGGAGGATGTCCGGATCGCCCGAAACGGCGGAACGGATGCCTTTTTGTTCCGCAGCCTCACTGCTGACGGCATTGTCGAATGCAAGAGGCCCGTCGATGATGCATCCCTGTATCTGCCCCCTGTCGGCCATCTTGCAGAGTGCTGCAGCGTCGAGGGTAGCAGCCATCCTTGGGTTGACGAACTCAATTGCCGCCAGTACTGCGATTTTCGGATCTTCTCCCGAAGTATTGAACGATCTCCAGAGATCGACGGCATTGCGGCAGATATCGGCTTTCTCCCGCAGACCGGGATCAATGTTGACCACTGCGTCCGTGACAATGAGCCATTTATGGTAGCCCGCCGTATCAATGACATAGGAGTGTGAAAGCCGTCGCCCGGTGAGCAGCGGCGAAGCATGCGCGACAATCGGAGCAAGCAGTTCATCGGTATGCAGCGATCCTTTCATGATGGCTGAGGCTTCACCGGCTGCAGCAAGTGCAGCAGCCTTTTCTGCTGCTTCGTGGCTGTGGCGGGTATTGACAATCTTCCAGCCGGATATGTCGATGCCGCCCTTCATGGCGGCTTCGCTGATGCGCCGTTCGGGCCCTACCAGCACCGGCGTGATGAGGCCCTCCTCTTTGGCGTCGCTGGCTGCACCGAGAGCGGTCTCGTCAACAGGATGCACCACGGCAGTCACAAGCGGAGGCTTTCCGCTGCAGGCCTTCAGGAGGCTGTGGAAGCGGGTGTGGTGATGAACCTGGATGTCGGCCGGTTCATCTACAGGAAATGGATGTTTTTTCTCTTTCACCGGTATCGGTCGAGCATGTTCTGGAATTCTACCTCATCGGGCGCCTTGCAGAGATGCAGCGGCGTCTGTCCGCAGCAGACCATCTCTTCATACGTCTCCCTCCCCTCTTTTCTGTACAGCACACCAAGCGGCATCGGCCCATCCTGTACCGCCAGCGCAAAGGCAGCTGTCCTGTCATCGGGGTCATGGTCCTCGGGCACACTGATGGTATGCTCACTGAACCATGTATAGGTGTTGAGTGCGTTGAATACCACGCAGGGCTGCAGTACGTCGACGATGGCTGTTCCCTTGAACCGGATGGCTTCCATGATGATGGACGTCGTCTCTTCCTCATTGCCGGCATAAGCCCTGGCGACGAACGGGGCATTGAGGGCTATGGCAACAGCTGCAGGGTTGAAGGGCTCGCTGACGACACCCTTCACCTGAACCGGTGTGGTCATGGCGCGGCATGATGTCGGTGAGGCCTGACCTTTGGTAAGCCCGTAGACCATGTTGTTGTGCACGATGACTGTAATGTCGGGATTTCTCCGGATGGCATGCAGAAAGTGGTTGCCTCCCTCCCCGTACATGTCTCCGTCGCCAGATTCCACGATGAGGGTGAGCTCGGGATTGGCAAGCCGTATTCCGAGAGCTGCAGGAAGTGCACGGCCATGCAGGCCGTTGAACATGTTTGCATTGATGTACTGGGGAGCTTTTGCTGCCTGGCCTATGCCCGACACCATCACGAGCCGGGTCCTGTCGATTTCAAGCAGGGTGAGGGCGCGCTTGAGGGAGTCCAGAAGCTTGTAGTTGCCGCAGCCGGGGCACCACGCCATATCGGTGGTTCCCGGCATATCGAACGAATCAAGGGAGTCATGCATTGGCTATCTCCTCCAGTGCCCCGTCAACCTCCTCCACGGCGAACGGCTCGCCGGTGGCTTTGAGGATGCGGTGCGATACCCTCACGCCTGCCTCCCTTTCGACAAGGTCGGCAAACTGACCTGTTGCGTTGTTTTCAATGACCACGAGCCGTTTACCGCTTAGCAGGCGGAATGTAGCGGCGGAGAGAGGAAATGCCTGGCTGAAATGCAGTCCGGCAATGTCGGGGTTGCTTCGTCGCTGCAGGACCTCATCAAGCAGACTGCGGGTAGAGCCCCATGCAAGTACTATCAAGGAGGCGTCTTCAGGATTTCCGAAACGTGATGGTGGCAGTGCTGCCAGAGCCAGCGCGGTTCTTCGTTTGAGGCGTTTTTCAACCATCAGGCGGCGCATGGAAAAGCTTTCGGTTATGAGTCCCCATTCATCATGCTCATCGGAATCGACCCGTACAATCCCCTCCCCATACCCGGGAACCCCACGCGGACTGATGCCATTGGGCGTAAATGCATAGCGGCGGTAACCGCACCCGGTTTCGACAATGGATGCATAATGGCCTATGCGATGGATTTCAGATCGATGAATCGTTGTGGAGAGGTCGAGCAGATGCTGGTCGGTGAGAATGATGACCGGCACCTGGTAACATCCTGCGGCGCTGAATGCATGCTGCATGGCCATGACAAGTTCGGCAAGCGAGCCGGGGGTAAGGATGATCCTCGGAAACTCCCCGTGGCCGGCATAAAGGGCAAGCGAGAGGTCTCCTTGTTCGGTGCGGGTCGGCAATCCCGTCGCGGGTCCCGGACGCTGGCCAAGATGGATGACGATGGGCGTTTCCGTCATGGCGGCAAGGCTGAGGCCCTCCTGCATGAGGTCGAATCCTCCTCCCGAAGTGCTCACGATCGCTCTGGCTCCGGCATAAGCGGCCCCGATACCGGCATTGATGGCGGCAATCTCATCCTCCGCCTGATCCACTACGATGCCGAATGATTCAGCTTTTGCAGCCAGAAAAGTCAGGAGGCCTGTACCCGGGGACATCGGGTAAGAGCTTATGAAATTGCATCCGGCAGCAACAGCTCCGATTCCGCAGGCCGCCGTTCCGCTAAGGAGCAGAAGCTCCCCTGCCAGCTCGGGATCAATCGGTGGAGGGAACAGCGGCTCCGGGGCCGGATGCGCCTTGCCCCAGTCATAGCCAAGAGACGCGGCCCGGGCGTTTCCGGTCATTACCCGCTCCCCTTTTTGTGCAAATGCCGTCTGCAGGCGCTCGATATACGGCTTCAGCGGCAGGTCGATCATTCCGAGGAGAATGCCCCCGGCAATAGTGTTAAGGTACCGGCTGTTTCCAGCCTCTTTAGCCATTGCCTTAAAAGGAGTCGCCACCAGGGTCCCCGTGGCAGAACCTCCGGCTGTTGATTGGACTTCGGCTGTTGATTGGACTTCGGCTGTTGATACCTCAATAACCCCAACGGTTCTCGATTCGCCCCGTTCCCTGAGGCACGAAGCTGCATGGGGTGAAAGACCGAGGAAAATGTCTATGCGGCGGGTATAGGCAGTCCGGGGGTGCTTCGTAATCCGGAGCTGTGCGGTATTGCTTCCGCCTCTGACCCGGGACATGTATTCATGGGATACAGAAATATGGTAACCGCAGTCCTTGATGACAGTGGCGAGTATATCGGCAATGGCTCTAAGGCCCTCTCCGGCGGCACCTTCAAATACGACTGAGAGTTCATCCTGCAGCATGACTCGATTTCCCCCGGGACACATGGTTGTAAGAGATAGGTATCATCTCTCTATACATGGCTTTGCCGGGGGGATCGGCAAGATCTATCCATTCATTCTTTTTCCACTCATGCCTGAATCATTCAACGCCCTCAATTAGTTCCTTGTTCGAAAAGAGAAAAAAAAAGAGCAGGACCCGAAAGTCCTGCTCTTATGATACTGCCGGTGCGACTGCCTGAAGCTTACTTCTTCTCGGGCACTTCGCGTTCGTCTTTCACCGCGTAGTTGATCAGGTAATCGTAGAGCCTGATGAGTCGGGCGTTCTGCGTGTTCTGGTCGATCCAGTGGCCGATCATGCCGATGGTACGGGCCAGGACGAAGAATCCATTCAGAGACTGCTCCGGGAAGTCCAGATCGACGAGGATACAGCCGATGGTGCCGTCGACGTTGAGGATAAGGTTGTCCTTTTTCGAGGTGGTGACTTTTTCAACCTCAAGCGCATAGTCGAGGATCGGCATATGGAGCGAGGTGTGGTTCTTCACGTAGTCGACAAGGTACTTGACCCTCTTGTCCGGGTTCTTGAGGCTTTTGACCCTGTGGCCGATGCCGGGAACCGGTCCGACGTTCTGCTTCATCCATGCGAGGAAGCCGGGGATGTCGTTCGGGAACTCCTTGACGCCGTAGGCAAAGTACTTGCCGGCGTTGGTGACGGCGCCGCCGAAACGGGGTCCGATCATGGTCATGCCTGCAGAAACCGCCTGCGGCATGTCGATGCCTGCGCAGGCGCCGAGGATTGCACCGAAAGCACCCGACACTGCCGGGCCGTGGTCGGCGGAAATCATGACGATACGCTTGATGATTTCAGACTCTTCCCTTGAGGGGAGCTTCTTGTTCCAGAGGAGGGCAAGAACGTCTTCGATGCCGTAACCCTTCTCGCAGAGCTCGGAAGCGGCATAACCGACATAACGGGGCTCTTCGCCGCGGTCGTCGGAGATGGTGGTGCGGATAAGCGGCTCGACGATGACGTCACCCTGCTTCATGATCTCCTGGACCTTCAGCGGCAGCTCGGGGAGCAGCGCGTCGTCGATCTCGGCCTCCGGCTTGATGGAGCCTTCAGCGAGGAGTTCCTGGTAGACCTGCTTGATGGCCTTCGAGAGTCCGCCGAAAGTGTCGGGGACAAGGGCGCCGGCTTCACGCAGGGAGTTGATTTTCGAGCGGGCGGAACCGAGGCCTTTCTTGCCTTCCTTGGCGCCGGCGTGACCGAACTTCATGCCCTGGGGCAGTACTTCCTGGCAGGTGCCGCCGATGGCTGCGATGAGGCGGATGCGGCGCTTCTTTGCTCCGAACCACTCTGCGGCTTCTTCCTCAAGGGTTCCGCCGACTTCGCCGACCATGACAACAGCCTTGGTTTCGGGATCGTTCTCGAACATCTCAAGGTAGGTGACAAAGTCGGTGCCCGGGTAGGAGTCACCGCCGATTGCCACGGCTGAAGTGATGCCGTTGCCGTTCTGGGCGCAGAGCCACATGGTTTCGTTCGAAAGGCCTCCCGACTTGGTCAGCACACCGAACGAGCCTGCACGGTAGAGGTTGCAGAGCTTGAGGTTCTTGTACTCTCCGCCGATGACGCCGAGACGGCACTCGCCTGCCGACATGATGCCGATCGAGGACGGTCCATTGAACATCTTGCCGCTCTTGATGGCCATGGCACGAAGCTTTTTCGCGTCTTTTTCCGGCACACCTTCAGTGATCATGGAGACCAGCTGGATGTTCTTCGACTCAAGGCACTCCCTGGCCGACTGGGCGGCACGTGATGCGCCGAGGTAGATAAGGGCGGTATTGATCTGCGGGTTCTCCTCAAGAGCCTCCTGAAGGGTGGCGTATACTGAAATGTTGTTCAGTTCGCCGCCACGGTAGATCTCTTTCTGCTGTCCTTTCTCGGGGGGATAGACAAATGCCTGGACTGAGAGAGGCCTGTTGATGAGAAAGTCGAACTGCGCCATCCTCTTTGCGGCATTGACACCGGCGACACCGCCGATGATGACAACCCTTGTGTCTTTATTTGCAATTATGCTCACGTTACGTTCCGTTTTATGAAGTTAGAAGTTTTCTGTGTCTTTTGCCTCAGTGATACCGGGGGCCTTACGCTTTCAGTGCAAGGTCGACGATATCGGTCATCGGCATGGTGCGATCGTAGACATGGATGTCGAACCCTTCGTCTTCGAGCTTTTTGATGGCGGCAAGACCCTGGTTCTCGTTCGGTCCGCCACGCCTCACCCAGATCTTCACTCCATCCAGGTAGCCTTTTGCCTTGCTGGCACGGAACCCGTTGATGATGCCGCTGAACGTCGCTTTCACATCGGTAAAGTTGGCGATTGCGCCACCGACGATGATGTGCTTGATGTTCGGAAGCTGGCAGATGGTCTCCGTGAGTGCTTCCACAGCCCAGTCGGCCGGGTCGCCGGAGTATTCTGCATAGTTGGCGATGGTGCCGCCGCGTGCGACGACTGCATCGGAATAGAATACGGAAGCGCCGCCGCCTGCTGTCAGGAGGGCAATTTCGCCGCCGGGAACTTCAACGAACTTGACCGAACCCTTGATGCGTGCATCGATCTCCATGATCTGCTGCTCGGCTTCGGTGAACGGACGGCCGATTTCGGAAACCGGCTTGAAATCCCAGTCCGCATGGCGGAAACGGGCATCCCAGTCGACGTTCATGACTGCGTCAAGCGCTGCAAAGCGCATGTCGCTCTTGCGGATGACAAGCGGGTTGATTTCGATGGACTGCGCATCCTCGTTGTCGAAGCAGAGGATAAGGCGTGAGGCGATCTTGGCGACGCGCTCTGCGACTTCGCCGCTAAACCCGGCATCCTTTGCCGTTTCGGTGAGCTTTTCAAGGGAAGGGGTCTCGTCAAGGGGAATGAAAAGCCTTTTGACGGTGTCCCAGTTGTCTTCGATATCTACGCCGCCCTTGTTGGAGAGCAGGAGTTCAGCGCCGTCGCGGTTGCCGGCGATTGAAACGTAAAATTCCGCGTCATGCTCAAGCATTTCTGCGACGATGACCTGACGGACGACGGCGGTGCCGATCTCCCTGCCAATCATTTCTTTTGCTGCCTCATACGCCTCTTCGAGGTTCAGGCCGATCTTGACAAGGCCCAGCTTGTACCGTCCGCCTATGGCTTCGTGTGCTTTAACGACAAGTTTCGAATCCCGGAGCCATTTATTAGCTTCTCCGAGCTGCATAAGGCGTTCGGGATCCATGATGACAACATAGTTCGGCACGGGAATGCCCCACTTGTTGAACAGTTTCATGGCAGGCCCTTCAAGTATCTTAGCCATTCTATCGGTATTTTGTGTGTTAATGGGTATGGATATGCAACAAAATGCGCAAGATTGAAAGTTAACGATATTTTTTTTGATACAATAGTTCCGCAGTTGTAAATAGCAGGAAAACCGTAAAAAAATGAACACTCTGCTCAGCTGGTGGCAGCACCTTCCCTCACAGATGGACCCCGTCATCTTCAGCGTCGGCGGCTTTGCCGTCCGCTGGTATGGTACGATGTACATTGTCGCCTTTGCCATCGTATGGCTGCTGGCCAACTATCGTATAAGGACTGAAAAGCTGCCGTTCACGAAACCCTTCATCGGCGATGCCCTGACCTGGGTGATGGTGGGCGTGATTCTCGGAGGAAGAATCGGCTACCTCCTTTTCTACGGCATGGCGGACCTCATTGCCGATCCTCTGGGTACCCTGCTTCCCTGGATGGGAACCGCAGAGGGATGCGCGTTCAGCGGGATATCAGGCATGTCCTACCACGGCGGTCTCATCGGGGTCACCATAGCGCTCTTTGCATTCACGCGGTCACAGAAGAAAGGATTCCTTGAAACCGTTGACCTGTTCATTCCCGCAGTCCCGCTCGGCTATACGTTCGGGCGCATCGGCAACTTCATCAACGGAGAGCTTTACGGCCGGGTGACCGATGCGGCAGTCGGCATGTACTTCCCGCTTGCCCCGACCTATGAGCTCCGCCACCCATCTCAGCTGTATGAAGCGTTTTTCGAAGGCATCGTGCTCTTCGGCATTCTCTGGACGCTGAGGAAACAGGCGCCTTTCAGCGGCTACCTCTCGGCCGTCTACCTGTTCGGGTACGGGTTCGTACGCTTTTTCATCGAGTATTTCAGGGAGCCGGATGCGCAGCTCGGATTCGTGTTCCTCGATTTTTCAATGGGCCAGCTGCTCTGCATATCGATGATGCTCGCGGCCGTTGCCGTATACATCGTGGCATCACGGCAGGCAGGGTCCGGGCGGAGTGCATGAACTCCCACCTGGGGGACAGTATGCGAGGACGGGAACGGGTGAACCTCCTTCGTTCGTTATAGCATCATCGGTACGCATAAAACCCTTTGCTCTCTCAACAACCTCACAAATAACTCTATCACTTATAAAGGATCCCCACGATGAAACGCGTATTTCTTTTCCTCATAACCAACCTTGCCGTTATACTGGTGCTGTCCTTCAGCGCCCGGCTTCTCGGCGTAGACCGGTTTCTGACGTCGAACGGCCTTGACCTCGGCATGCTGCTGGCGTTTGCCGCCCTCATCGGCTTCGGCGGCTCGTTCATATCGCTGTTGATGTCGAAAACCATGGCAAAATGGAGCACTGGTGCCCAGGTTATCCTGCGCCCGTCCAACGAGGAAGAGTCATGGCTGCTGAATACCGTCCGTCAGCTTTCCAAAAAAGCTGACCTTGCAATGCCTGAAGTAGCAATCTACGAGGGTGCTCCCAATGCGTTCGCGACCGGACCGAGCCGTTCGAAGTCGCTTGTTGCCGTTTCGAGCGGTCTTCTCCGCAGCATGGACCGCAAACAGGTGGAAGCGGTACTGGCTCATGAGGTGGCCCATATCCAGAACGGCGACATGGTCACCCTCACCCTCATCCAGGGTGTCGTCAACACCTTCGTGATTTTTCTGGCGCGCGTTTTTGCCTACGCCCTCGACAGCTTCCTCAGGAGGGACGAGGACGAGTCGGGCAGTCCGGGCATCGGCTACTGGATCAGCAGTATTGCCTTTGAAATAGTCTTCGGCATCCTGGCAAGCATCGTTGTCATGTACTTCTCGCGCAAACGTGAATTCCGGGCCGATGCCGGTGCCGCAGCCCTGATCGGCGACCGCCGCCCGATGATTGAGGCTCTGCGTGCACTCGGGAGCCTTGAGGCCGGCAAACTGCCTAAAGAGATGGCGGCAAGCGGCATTGCCGGTGGCGGCATGATGGCGCTCTTCAGCAGCCACCCCCCTCTTGAATCCCGGATCGCAGCTCTTGAATCAGCACGCTGAGGCCCCGGTTCCAGAACCCGGATGGCAAGGAATAGAAAAAGCCCCGTGCAGCACGACGGGGCTTTTCTATTTCTTGCCGCAAAGACTTCTTCGGGTCGCAGCCTTTCTGCAGCTCATTACTCTTTTGTGAGGAGCAGCTCCTCCCCGCTGCCGAAACAGCGCCTGCGGATGAGGAGCATCACCGAAACGGAGCTGACCGCCGTTGCCCCCACCAGCATGAGCATGACCACAATCTGGTAGCGAATGGCGATCATTGGATCGGCACCCGCCAGGATCTGGCCGGACATCATGCCGGGGATGAACACCAGCCCGACGCCCATCATGGCATTTATGGAGGGGATCATGCCCGCTTTCACCGCTGCACGGAACTGTTCGGCGCTCGCTTCCCTGTAACCGGCACCGAGGCATAGCTTCATTTCGACCAGTTCCCGCTCCTGGCGGAGATCCTTGAAAAATCGCTCTATGGAGATGGCAAGTGCCGACATGGAGTTGCCGATGACCATGCCGCCGGCCGGAATGAAATAGCGTGGTTCCCACCATGGCGAGCTTCCGATGATGAGGCCGGAGACGAACACCGCTGTCACAAAATAACTGAGCAGCATGGTGATGAATGTCGGCAGAAGGTAGGCAACCTGTTTTTCATTCACCCGGCCCTTGATGATGAAGATGGCCGAGGAGACCATGACGACGAACACCCCGATGACCAAAAAGACACTGTCGGAGTGCAGGATATAAGTCAGTACGTATCCCATGAGGAACAGCTGGGCGAACGTACGCACCGTGCCGATGGCGATGTCCCGGTGCAGACTGAGCTGGAAGATGAACGAGGAGAGCTGCGCAAGGAGGATGAAGACAAGCGCAAGCAGGAGCTGGCCGATGGAGATGTCTATGATGGACGTCATGGCTGCCGTGTAAGGGTGCGGTTCTGGAGAAGATACAGCTCAACGTGGGCACCGGAAGGACGATAGTCGCTGTGGGTGACGGTAACGAGGGTTTTCTGTTCGCGGGTGTTGAGCCGCTCCATTATGGTAAACACCATTCTGGCGCTCAGGGCATCCAGTGCCGATGTAGGCTCGTCGAGCAGGAGAAGATCGGGCTTGAGCAGGAGGGTGCGCATGAGGGCAAGTCGCTGCTGCTGGCCGGTCGAGAGCTTCAGTGCGGGATGGGTGAGTTTGAGGTCGTCAAGATAAAAATCACTGAGCATCCGGCGGAGTGCATCTTCATCGGGCTTCCTGCGCTCCCGGTTGAGGGCGAACGTGAAGGGCAGGAGCAGGTTCTCTTTTACCGATCCGTCCGTCATCCGTGGTATCTGGGCTACGTAGCCGATGGCGCTTCTGAGTTTGGGAGGGGAGATGGCGGTGATGGGTTCGCCGCGGTACAGGATGGTTCCGGATGTGGGGGAGGCAAGCCGGCAGATGAGGCGGAGCAGGCTTGATTTTCCGGTACCCGACGCCCCTTTCAGGAGGATGTGGCTCCCCTCCTCCACCGCGAGGGAGAGATGCTCGAAAATCGGCGATTGAGCGCCTTCATAGGTGAAGGAGAGATCACGGATTTCAAGGATTGGTGCCATCGCAGCCCTCCCCGGTGGTTTGATTGCTGGATCTGGAGGCCGGTTTGGGGCGGAGGAACAGCCAGCCGATGAGGGCGATGAGGCCGAGAGCCGCAGCCCATGTTGAGAGCGGGAAGGCAGAGCCTCCTTCATACATGCTGTAAAGGCCGAAGAGGAAGAAGATCACGGCAGCTCCGATGCCGACGGCTTTTTCCGGGAGCTTTTTGCCGAGCATACGCCCGATTATGATGGCAAGGCCGTCCGAGAGTACCATGCCGACCGTTGAGCCGAGCCATACCGGGATGAACGGGGCCGTCGCTGCCAGCGTGACGGTGGAGAGCATGGTCTTGTCGCCGAGTTCAGCCATGAAGAAGGTTGCGAACACCAGCCAGAAGGGGTTCAGGGTGCGGCGGCAGGTACCGCTGTCCTCATCGTCAAGATGGTCGCCCCGAAGGGTCCAGAACCCGAATGCAAGAAACGCCACGCCAGCACCGAACCGGATCCAGTCGACCGGCAGAAGATCGCCCATGAACCAGCCGATTCCGGCCGAAAACACGTGAATGAGGAGCGTGGCCCAGAAAATCCCCCAGAGCACCGTCCATGTGTTGTAGCAGGTTGCAAGTGTCAGCGCTACCAGCTGGGTTTTGTCGCCGAGTTCGGCAAGGAAAATCATGATGAGCGATAGCCAGAACGCATCCATCGAATGGGGGTCAAGGATTTATTGAATAGCATAGTCTGGAATTGACGGGTGAAAATAACACAAATTCATGAAGTATATTCTATCCGGCACCCGATTGGCAGAGTAAACCATGCAAGACAGGACCCCATTATGACACCCCGGATCCGAAGCGCAGCAGAAGGAGACATCGAGGCATGCACGAGGCTGCTCGAAATACTTTTTTCAGAGGAAACAGAGTTTTCTCCCGATCCCCTGCGTCAGCAGAACGGGCTCCGGATGATCATCGCCCGTCCTGATTCCGGCAGGGTGTTCGTTGCCGAGATTGAAAGAGAGATCGTCGGCATGGTGCTCCTGCTCACTACTGTAAGCACGTTTCAGGGTAAAAAGGTTGCACTCCTCGAAGATATGGTGGTTGAGCCCCGATGGAGGAGAAAAGGTATCGGCGCTCTCCTTCTCGACCATGCCATCGAGGCCGCAGCTCTTGAGGGCCTCGGGCGCATAACCCTCCTCACGGACAAGTGCAACACTGAAGCGCAGGCATTCTATCGTTCAAGGGGCTTCCAGCCTTCAACGATGCAGGTATTCAGAAAGACGATCGATGAATCGTGCTGAAGAACATCCCCGCCACCATCATCACCGGCTTTCTCGGCTCAGGCAAAACAACGGCCATTAACCACCTCCTTTCGATAAAGCCTGCAGAGGAGCGTTGGGCCGTCATCATCAATGAGTTCGGCCGCATCGGCGTCGACAGCCTGCTGGCTTCGCAGTCCGGAACAGCCACCATACGGGAGGTGCCGGGCGGATGCCTCTGCTGCACAGCAGGCCCCTCTTTCGAAACCGCTCTCAACCGGCTCATCCGCGAGACAAAGCCTGAGCGCATCCTCATAGAGCCGACGGGCATCGCCCATCCGCTGCGGGTCATCCGGACCCTCTCTGAAGGGTTTTACCGGGAGGTGCTTGATCTGAAGGCCGTCATCTGCCTTCTCGATTCGAGAAACCTCTGCAGTGAGCGCCATACCGCCCACCCAGCGTTCATGGACCAGCTCAGTCTTGCCGATGTCATCGTCTCCACCAAGCCGGACCTTCTTGACGCCTGTCACCGTGAGGCCCTCCGTGCATATGTCGAGAAGGTGCAACCCCCTAAAACCGCCCTCAGGGAAACTGCATACGGACAGATAGAGCTTGATCTTCTTGATCTCCCCCGTACCTCCGGCCGGACGGCAGGAACTCCTGACGCCCATCGGCACAGCCATCGCGCTCCGTGCGCTCTTCCGGATGAACCCGGAGATGGCGGTCAACAGGAGTGGCTTCTTCTGGAGGGCAGAGGTGAGGGCTTCTTTACGGCCGGGTGGCGCATCGGCACGGATTTCTGCTTCGATGCGGAAATGCTTGCACGTTTTTTCGGTAACCTTTTTTCTATGAGGGTAAAGGGCGTTCTGCGGTGCCGTGAGGGGTGGATGGCTTTCAACGGCGTCGAGGGGGAGCTGTCGCTGAGGGGTGCCCCGGCGGCCGGGTTTTCCCGCCTTGAGGTGATAAACGACTTGCCGCTTGCGGCTCTGGATCTTGATCAACAGCTCAGGTGCTGCCTAAAGACAGCTTAGCTGCTCAACAGGTCTCGTGAGCGCCGTTCGGCCATGAGGGCGGCCTTGCGTGCAGGCAGGATGCTCACCAGAAGGCAGAGACCGATCGATGCCAGTCCGACGATGAGAAAGTCACCCGCAACCATCTCGACAGGATAGGCGTCGATGATGAATGCGCTTTTTGATGGAAGCTGCACCATACCGAACCGCTCCTGCAGAAAACAGATGATCCATGCAAGACCGGACCCGGCAAGCGTACCGGCAATGCCGGTCAGTGCGCCCTGCAGCATGAATATCGACTGAAGCCCACTGCCCTCAAAGCCGAGACAGCGCAGTGAAAAAAGGTCCTCCTGTTTGTCGATGGCCGTCATGGCAAGTGCCCCCGTCAGGCTGAGGGATGCGACGAGCACAATCAGCATAAGCACCCCGAAACTCACCCATTTTTCAAGCTCCATGACGGCAAAGATGTCGCGGTAGCGGCTCTCCAGCGTCTGCAGCTCAAGCGTGCCTCCCCCCTCCCGGTGCCGGAGCCACCTGGAGAGTTCCCTGTTGAGGCGCAAATGCCCCACCCCTTCGCGTGCCCTGATGTCAATGCCGCTGCACTCTCCTTTCGGTATAAGCAGGACGCTTGAAGCCAGATCCATGGGGGCAAGGACATACCGGTCGTCGAACAGCTTCTGCAGTGAAAAGAGTGAAGAGATGCCCGGTTCGGGAATCCGGAGAGCCGGCATCAGATAGGGTTCGGAGAGCGATTCAAGCCCGAGCGAGATCAGCTCGGGACTGAAGAGCCGGACCTGGTCCCCTGCCATGATCCTTGTCCGGTAGGCAAGCAGCTCCCCTACCGAGATGCTCCCGCTGGTGAAATAAGGACGGGATGCGGCGGTGAGGGTTTCAAGGCGCCGCCCTGCCGGCTCGGAGAGCCCTTTGAGTCTTACCAGTTCGCTCACCCCGCCGGCGACAAGGATGGCATCCCCTTCATGAAACGGCTCTGCCGAGCCGACGGCATCCACCTGCCGGAGTGCACTGAGGAGCGACTGGTCGTAAGGCATCGGGCGGCCTTCTTTCGATACGAGCTGCACGGGGCTGTCAATTGAGAGGAACATGTCGCGGGCAAGCTTCTGAAACCCGTTCAGGACACTCATGACGACCAGGAGCGTGCTGACGCCGATGATGATGCCAAGGAGGCTGATCGAGGAGATGATGTTGATCACCCTGAACCGTTTCCGGGCAAAGCTGAAACGACGGGCGATCCAGAGGGCCGGAGGGAGTGTTGTGCCAGCTTTTTTCATGAGCTGAGGGCCATGCCCGGTTTGAGGGCTGCGGCAATCCTTGCGGGTATGAAAGCAAAGAGAAGTGTCAGCAAAAGAACCGCAAGTGATACCGCAAGATAGTCGGCAGGGTCGATGATGAGCGGCACATGCTTGATGAAATAGCTTTTCTCGGGCAGCGTGATGAGATGGAACCGCAGTTCGAAAATCGTAAGCAGAAGCGCAAGCAGGTTGCCGAGCAGTATGCCTGCCATGGCGGTGAGGAAGGCCTGTACCATGAACACCCTGCTGATGCGGCCGGGTTCAAGGCCGAGCGCCGAGAGCATGCCGATCTCCCGGGTCTTTTCAATGATGAGGACAAGAAGCGTGGAGATGATGTTGAAGACGGCCACGATCGTGATGGTCACGATGAGCAGCGGCATGAGGTTCTTCTGGAGACGAAGCCATTCAAAGAGGTTCTGGTAGCGCTCGAACACAGTGTAGCCGTATAGCGGGTATCGGAGCTCACCGGCTATCCTTTCCACCGTGCCGGAGAGCAGTTCGGGGTGGCGGACCCTGGCTTCATAGCCGCTGATCATGCCGGGGCTGAAGCGGTCCTGCATGGTCCGGAGATCTGCGATCATCATGAAATCGTCGAACCCTTCCTGCAGCCCCGTGTCGTAAATGCCGCGGATGGTTCCGACCTCGAGGTCGAGAGATGAAAGAAGTTCCAGCATGCCGCCCCCTTCCGTTCCGGAGGAAACGCCTGATACACCTGCCAGCATAACCCTCGAACCGGGTTTCAGCCTGAGGTTTTCAGCCAGAGTTCTGCCGGCGTACAGCCCTATGGTGCCATCTTCCGGGGTAGCGTCCAGACTCCCCTCCCGCAGGAACTTCCCGAGAAACAGCCCTCGCTCCCCCTCATCCGTCCCCTTTACCATGACCGGGCCTGCCGGGCCGTGCTCCCCCCTGGCTCCGGCGGAACTCTTGAGGATGAAATTCTTTTCAAGGAACGGGCCGCCGGAAACCGTTTCCGGGTCATTGAGGACTTGCTGCATTTCGGAACGGCGTTCCCTGAACAGCTGGCTGTCGGGCTGGCGGAACTGCATGTGAGAACTGAAACTGATCAGCTTCACTTCGATGCTTGAAGCAAACCCCTTCACAACGGAGAGGGTGAGGATGAGTGCTGCTGTGCCGACGGCTATGCCGATGACGGCAATGAGGATGATGAAGGTCGGCCGTGTTGCAGAACGGCGCTTGAATGCGAATCGTCCTGCGATATAGAACTCAGGCTTCATCGGGCGGACCCTCTTGCAGGTTGAGAGCGCTGAATGTCACCACACTGTTCCGACCCTGTGCCTTGGCCTCATACAGCGCACGGTCGGCATTGTTGATGAGGGTGTACCAGTCGGAGGCATCATCGGGAAAGGTTGCGATGCCGATGCTGACGGTGAGCTGCCCGGAGGGCTGGTGGTGTTCATGCGGGACCGGTGTCGCACTGATGATTTTGCGGAGGCGCTCGGAAATGTCGAGTGCTGTTGCTGCATCGGTTTTGGGGAACAGGATGGCGAACTCCTCCCCGCCGAAGCGCGAAGGGATGTCGGAGAGCCGGCTCTCCTCTTTGATGATGCCTGCAAGGATTTCCAGAACATGATCGCCGGCGATATGGCCGTGGGCATCGTTGTACAGCTTGAAGTGGTCGATGTCGATCATGGCGAGCGAAACGTTGGAGTGGAAGCGTTTTGCCCGCTCGACGTCGATGATCAGATGCTCCTTGAAATGGCGGTAGTTGTAGAGCCCGGTCTTTTCGTCCCGGATGAAGATTTCGTCGAGTTTCTTGTTCTTCGCCTCGATATCTCCGCAGAAGTTCATGATCGACTCGGTAATCTGGGTGATGTCGTGCGAATGCGCCGTGGCCGTCAGCTCCTTTTTCATCTCTTCGGCAGTGTCATGGATGCTTTCGGGGATATCGCGGTTGATGAGCTTCAGCTGGTCGGCCAGCTGCCGTAGGGGAATGAGGGTAAGGCGGTAGTTGTAATGGAGCATCCAGCCTGCCACGAAGTTCAGGCTGAGGAGAAGCGCAAGGATGAAAAAGATGAACAGGTGGGTGAAGAGCACCAGCCTCTCCATTGCCTCCCGTGCTTCGGATTTCACCCGTTCGATGGCCGAATCAAGCTGGAGCAGGACCAGTTCGCTGTTAGCAACAGAGGGGACAGGAACGACGGGGACATGTTTCAGGCAGGCATCTTCCATCTGGCCAGCCAGCCGTTCGTACATGAAGCGCAGAATCCGGTCCTGCTGCTCCGCCTTGAGGACAAGTCCGCCCGGATCGATCCCCGATGCTTCGTCCCCTGCCTGCTCGATGCCGGCTCCCGTCACCTTTGCCTTGAACTCGACGAGATTGAAGTAGCACTCCTGCTTTTTTTCGACCTCATCGATAATGCGTCCCTGAAAGAATATGAACCCGGCCGTTCCTGCAATGACCACCAGAATGCCGATGGCACCGGCAAGGATGATGACCAGGAGCGGAGAGCGTTTCTTGCGGTTCAGCAGATCGTTCATAAGGGGTCGGAAGCTGGTTTTGCTGAGAGTATGATGGTACGCACCCTTTGGCGGTAAGGAACAAGAGGGCCGTTTTCAAAGGCCTTCTGGCCTTCGGCCGACAGCCATGCGCCGAACCCTGCCGGAAGAGCTTCTCCCGAGTAATATATATAGCAAACCTCTGCGACAAAGGGATAGCTTCCGTTGAGGATATTTTCCGGATCGGGGGCGACGGGGCCCGTACGCCCGGTATCGGCTGAAACTGCGAGCAGTCTGAGGTTGTCAGGTGCAGAATGAGAGGCCTTCTCCCCGAGGTACACAGAGCGCAAGATGATGCCGACGGCATGCCTGTCACCGGCCACACGCTGCAGCATCTCCTGTTGGCTCCTGCACCCATACGCCTGCAGCTTCCTGCCTTTGAGGGCATCACCGCCATCAAGGAGTTCCCGAAGGACGGTGTCGTCCGCAGCAATCAGCGGCAGCAGGCCATTATCCCCGTCAGCACGCATGCCGCTGAAGGCTTGAAAGACTGCTTCTTTTGAGACGTGCGTGAGCGGGCTGTTTTCATTGACGACGAGCACAACGGCGTCGCGGGCAACCGGCTCAACCCTCAGCAAGGGAGTACGCTTTCTGAGGTCGGGGGAAGGGCAAAGCAGTGAGAGAGCCGCCTTAGAGCGACCGGAGAGAAGGCTGTTGAGGGCTGAGAGGCTGTCGGCACCGATGGTGACGATGCGGGCGTCGGGATAGTAGCGGGTGAAGAGTTCGGACTGCATCGAAGCCGGGCTGAGAAGGCCGGGGTCGGCAACAAGCCGCATCTCGCCCCTTATGGGGCTTTCAGGGATGCTGCTGTCGCTGCAGGAACCCAGAAGAAGTCCTAGTGTCACGTCACACA
>NZ_LVWG01000022.1 GCF_001622165.1 Pelodictyon luteolum | reverse complement strand
CACCAAGGATTAATCGTCATCTACCGGACCGCCGTCATCTGAACCGCCCCCGCCGGCAGCAAGTGCAACAATCCCGCCAATCAGCGCAAGCCCCCCGATGACCAGAAGGATATTCGTTCCACGCTTCCGCCCGTCATCCTTTTTCAGACCGGCGGCATCCAAATTCTGCCGCATCTCCGCCAGTCTTCCCTTTTCAGACATCTCATCTTCGAAAATTCCGCTTTTCACATCAGAAGGACTCTTCTGTGCAATCGGCTCTTTGCTCAGCTGCATCGCCTGTCGACCCGCCTGAATCCGACCAAGCTGATGACGGATATCATCAGGATCCAGCTGGATTTCGGCTTTCACATAATACTCCGTCCCATCCCAGCTCTCTTCGAGAATCTGCGTTTTTGTCACACCTGCCGATATTGCAGTGATATCCTCCGTGGTGAGGCTGTCAATGCCCTGATCCGTCTCCCTCTTTTCAGTATTCAGGGTACTTTCGACATAGGCACCGGTCTCCTTCAGAAGCAGCGCAGTGACCTGATCGAGCGCTGCATTCCGGCTGCTCACCTTGCTGTCCTTGTCGCTTGCGCGATACCGGTACTCTCGTATAAAGGTTTTCTGGGCAGCGTCAGCAACAGTCGCCATCATGAACGAGGCAACAAGGACCATAACCAATGAAGTCTTCGCCGTTTTGTGGAAGTGCTCTGAAAAAATGTAGCGCATGGGGACAGGGGAGGTCTTGAGTTATTGAGTAAATATGGCGCAAGATCGAAAACACATGTTTGCGGCTATTGGATTTTATTTGCACCAGCCATATATTAACAATTGTTACACTAAATTCAAAGAAACCATAGCGTAGCAAGATCACTAAACTTTTCAACAACCCCCATAGAAGAAAACCAATGAAAAATACCGTTCTGGCCATACTCGCGCTGAGCATGGCCCTCTTTACCGCCGGTTGCGGGAGCACTAAGATCCAGGAAACCAACCTAGGGAAAGCGCCGGGATGGTATGACGATATCCACAAGGATAACGACTATATCTTAGCCGCCAACACCCAGCGTTCAATGGACCTGCAGCTGGCCCTTGACAAGGCAACGGCTGCCGGCAGGGCCGAAATCGCCAGAAAGGTTGCCGTACAGGTAAAATCGATCCAGAAGCGATTCATCGACGAGGTAGGAAACGGCATGGACACGAAAACCGGTGATCTCTTCACTCAAGTCGAGAAAAACATTGCATCTGAATCCCTGGCAGGAAGTATTGTAACCAAACAAAGTATCGTCAAGGAAGGAGAGTTCTTCAGGGCTTATGTCCTTGTTAGCTACCCTGTCGGCAAAGCGAATGCGGAATTCCTTGAAAGCATCAAGAACCGTGAGTACAGCCTTACCCGGATGCGTGCCACCAAGGCGTTTAGGGAGCTTGAAAGGGATGTCGACAGGTATGAACAGATGAAAAATGCCCGGAAGGCTGACGATGCCATCAGTAACAGCAAACCGGAAACGAGTGAAGAAAGCACAGCTATAGAACAAAACGGAGTAAAAGAAGGCTGAGCGACAAAAGAGGCGCAGCTATCGACATCCCCGTCAGGAAAAAATTCCGCCCATCGGCACGATTGGCAGCGGAACAGAACGTACCCCTTCGGCTCTGAACACAGCGTTTGCCGCCATACGGCCGGTGAACGCTGCCGCCTCCATGAGAAAGACCGGTGCATCGACCCGTACCCAGTCTCCGGCAAGGAAGAGATTGCGGAACGGGGTTTCCGGTCCTGGGCGTCCGGCGTGTTCACCCGGTGCCCAGCGTGTGAAATTGGACTGCACCATGAACACTTCATGCAGTACCGAGGCATTGAGGGTTTCCGGGAAAAGACTGTGGAGTTCCCTGAGCATGGCCAGGCGGATTTCGTCATCAGAGCGCATGTCTTCAGGCGCAATGGCATAGGCATGCAGTTCGACAACACTTCCCCCCCGATCCCCTGCCCAACTGATGAATGGCTCCTGGAAGGCTGAATAGATCGACACTGAATCGGTGTAGGTGTACCCTGAGACCGTATAGAACGGGTACCCCTCGCCTTCCAG
This sequence comes from Pelodictyon luteolum, assembly GCF_001622165.1. GTDB lineage: Bacteria > Bacteroidota > Chlorobiia > Chlorobiales > Chlorobiaceae > Chlorobium > Chlorobium luteolum_B. The sequence goes on along the minus strand of NZ_LVWG01000022.1, from coordinate 84,455 downwards.
CGGCCGGTCGAGCCAAAGCCGGTATACGGCGTAAGGGTCTGCTTCCCCGAGTGAAGCAACGGACTTTTCGAATGCCGGGCTTGAGAGCTCGGAGTGCCTGACGATTTCTTTCGTTCCACGAACATCTGCAGCAAGAACGCAATACTCGCATTGCAGCACTTCGTCACTGACCGCTTCACCTGAACTGAGCACCAGGGTCGCCCCTTCCAAGGTCACCGAAAGCGGAGGAAGCGGTGTTGGAGGAGGGCCGCCAATAGGCTCACCCGAAGCGTTGAAACGGCCTGCATGGCAGGGGCAGTAGAATCCATCTCCTGAAGAATCCGGTGATACAGGACAGCCCATATGGGTGCACCGGCCGTCGAAGGCTCGGTACCCCGAGCCCTCCCTGCCGACCAGAACCGGCACGCCTTCACGGCTGACGAGCGACACCCACCCCGTCTCGGGAACCGAAGCCCCGTCAACGTGCAGAACCAGTCCTCCGCTTACGGGACCGGTGATATGAACGCCCGCAATGCGTCCGCCCTCATGCTCTAAGCGAAGCACCCGTTTCCCTGAAAGCACCCGCACACCAAGTTCCTTGAGTTTGGACTCAAGCGGGTTGATGATGGCCGTCATGCAGTCACGGTTGGTGATCCGGAATGCAAGCCCTTCGGGGCTGCCCATGAAATAAAAATGAAAATAGCGGATCGCTTCGGCAGCCGAAAGCACCTCCATCCGGTTCATCGTGGCGTCAGCGAATGGGTGCAGCACGGTATCGATGAACGCCGGCAATATCTCCCCGCGTCGACAGTACTCCATAAAATCGATGCCATCCAGTTCACCGAACGTGCGCCGATAGTCGTAGCGGAACATGTCGACCACTGGCGGAAGGCCTCGGTACTGGCGGAGGAATGATGCAATGTCAAGCGAGCGGGACTGTCCCACCACCGAAAGAATGTTCAGCGGGAACACTTTCGGGGTCTGACCGTATATTTCGCGCGGCCTTTCTTTGAACATCACCGGGTACCCGGGAGAAGCGTCGAATACCTCCCCGGTTATACCCGCCCTGTCGAACATCGCATTGAGGTTGTAGTACTGGTCAAAAAAACCATGAAATCCGTGCTCGACAGGAAATCGGCTCCCGAGCGCATCAATCTCCCATCCAGTGAGCTTGCCGCCGAGGGAGGTTGAGGACTCGACGAGTGTCACCCTCATCCCTTTTGAGGCAAGCTCCATGGCGGCCGAGATGCCCGCAAGACCTCCGCCGATCACCACACAAGTCCTTGGCACTGCCGGCCGGTCAGCCCCTTCACCTGACCCCCGACCGTCTTCATACAGCTCTTTCCGGGGTTGGAACGAGCCCACGAGGCCGGCGGATGCAGCGGTTGCAACACCAAGGCCGATGCCCGTGCGTAAAAAAATCTTCCTGATAAAATCCCGTCTGTCCATACAAAAAATGGGTAATGTCCTGAAATATCCTGCAGCCGCTTAGGGCAACATCCTGTAACTTAAGAAGAATCGACGCATTCGCCTATATTTCATTATGCATGAAGCGCCCACGACACTGGCCCGAAAGATCAGACAGGAAGCTCACCGGCTGGGGTTTTCTGCCATAGGCTTTGCCGCTCCTCCTCCAGGATTCCTGGCTGTTGAACGCTATGACGAGATGCTCAGGGATGGTCGTCACGGTGAAATGACCTATCTTGAAACAGGCGCTCCGGCACGCCGGCATCCCGAAAGCCTGCTCCCGGGCCTTAAAACAGTCGTATCACTGGCCGTCAGCTACCGCCACAATCCGCCCGGCGGCAGGGCGAAACTGTCGCGATACGCCATGGTCGCTGACTACCACACCGTGATGCGAAAAAAAGCAGAATCCCTTCTGGACTGCATTGAACGGCTGAACGGCTGTAAACCGAACGCCTTCATCGCCGTGGATGGAGCCCCGGTTCTGGAAAAAGAGTGGGCCGAACGCTCCGGCATGGCGAGAACCGGAAAAAACACACTCGCAATCGTCCCCTCGGCCGGCACCTTCGTATTCCTTGGCGAACTCTTGCTTGACATCGAAATCCGGGAAGAGCGACCCCTGCTGCCGAACCTCTGCGGCAGCTGCACGAAATGCATTGACGCCTGCCCGACCGGAGCGCTCCAGGGGCCGGGGAAAATCGATGCACGCCGCTGCATATCCTACCTGACAATCGAGTTGAAACGGGAGTTCACTGCTGAAGAATCAGCAATGATCGGCCGGAACCTCTTCGGCTGCGACACCTGTCAGGAGAACTGCCCCCATAACCAGCGACCGGCCATCAATCCAGACCCTGCCTTCTCCCCCAGACAAGAACTCACTGGACTCGACCCCGAAAGGATCCTCCAGCTGACCCGTTCAGGATTCAATGCACTCTTTGCCGGCACACCGGTATGGCGGATAGGGCTCAAACGACTGAAACGCAATGCCCGGGCCATCATTGCCAATGAACTACAACGTTCCTGACAACCAGCATGGAAACAACCGACATACTCTGGATGATCTCCGCGCTCCTTCTGTTAGCCGGCTTTGCCGGTCTTCTGGTCCCTGCCCTGCCTGGAGTGCTGCTTGTCTTGGCAGGGCTGATACTGGTGGCCTGGGCCGAAGGGTTCGCTTTTGTAGGATGGGGGACCCTTTTCATCCTTGCGGCCCTCACCCTGGCCGCCTACCTCTTCGATATGCTTGCCGGCCTGCTCGGCGCCAAACGGTTCGGGGCAGGCAAAGCCGGCCTCTTCGGAGCAGCAGCAGGAACGGTGACCGGTGTTGCGTTCGGCTTGCCGGGCATTATCCTTGGCCCCTTTATCGGTGCTGTCATGGGAGAACTCTATGCAGAGAAGGGCCTGCGTGAAGCAGGCATGGCGGGTCTCGGCGTCTGGATCGGCATTGCAGTCGGCACGGCCTTCCGGGTAGCCGTTGCATTCATGATGGTCGGGATCTTTCTTATGGCCCGGTTCGTGTAATTCGCTGGCCCCTCAAAAGCTCATAGGCTTTCGGGGCATGTTCAGCAGAAACCGCCAGGCCGGCAATACAGAAGCCCGCTCAAGCGGGCTTCTGAAGGGTCTTATGACAGATCGTGTGGCCTGAATGGTTTGATCAGTGCTTGAAGTGGCGCATGCCGGTGAAGACCATTGCAAGGTTGTTGGCATCGGCAGCCTCGATTACCTCGTTGTCACGGATGGAGCCACCCGGCTGGATTACCGCAGTGACACCGGCTTCGGCTGCGGCAAGCAGGCCGTCGGCGAAGGGGAAGAAGGCGTCGGATGCAACAACCGATCCATGGAGGTCTAAATTGACCTCGGAGGCTTTCCAGCGTGCAATCTTCGATGAGTCGACACGCGACATCTGGCCCGCTCCAACGCCGTATGTGCGACGGTTCTTAACGTAGAGGATCGTGTTGCTCTTGATGTGCTTGCATATTTTCCATGCGAACATAAGATCGCCGAGTTCCTCCTCGGTAGGCTGGCGCTTCGTCACCACATTGAGTTCCTCCCGGGCAACGATCTTGCTGTCGCGCTCCTGCACGAGCATGCCGAACGGAGTGGACTTGAACTCCCATCCGCCTTTCGGAAGAGCCTGCTTCTGCACGAGGAGCCTGCGGTCCTTTTTCTTCATGAGCAGATCAAGCACACCCTCTTCATAGGAGGGAGCGATGAGGATCTCGGTGAAAATGCCGTTGACTGCCTGTGCCGTCTCCATATCGAGCGGACGGTTGAAGGCGATGATGCCCCCGAAAGGAGCCTGGGTATCGGTTGCAAAGGCGCTGTGCCATGCTTCAACCAGCGTCGGCGCCTGTGCGACACCGCACGGATTGGTGTGTTTGATGATGACAACCGATGGATCCTCGCCGCGGAACTCCTCAACGAGTCCCGATGCCGCAGCAATGTCAAGCATATTGTTGTAGGAAAGCTCCTTGCCGTGGAGCTTCTCGAAATAGTCTCCGAACGAGCGGGTTCCCTCAGCGTCGGTAAGGGTGTAGAATCCCGCGCTCTGGTGGGGGTTCTCGCCGTAGCGCATATCGAGTTCGCGCTCAAGCTTCACCATCATGGTTTCGGCTGCAGCGGGAGCTGAGCCTTCTGCCCCGGTGAGGTACCGGGCGATTGCACTGTCGTAGCGGGAGGTCAGCTGGAACACCTGGCGGGCCAGACGAAGCCTGGTGGCACGAGTGGTCCTGCCGCCGGAGGAACGCATCTCTGCAAGGACAGAAGGGTAATCGGCACTGTCGGTAAGAACCGTGACCGACTCGTTGTTCTTGGCTGCGCTGCGCAGCATAGAAGGCCCTCCGATGTCGATATTCTCGATGGCATCCTCGAAGGAAACACCGGGCTTAGCGACCGTCGCTTCAAAAGGATAGAGGTTGACGACAACCATGTCGATGAACCCGATACCGTTCTCCACTGCCTCGGCAACATGAGCCGCATTGTCCCTGACTGCAAGAAGGCCACCGTGGATCTTCGGATGGAGGGTCTTCACCCGTCCGTCCATGATTTCGGGAAAGCCGGTGATCTCAGAGATCGAGGCCGCTTTGACACCGGAATCCTGCAGGGCTTTAAGGGTACCCCCGGTTGAAAAAATCTCAACGCCGAGGGAGGAAAGCTCGCGGCAGAAGTCGACGATGCCGGTTTTGTCGGAAACCGACACCAGCGCCCTTTTGATAAGCGGATCAGACATTTGAGGAATGGTTATCTTATGGTATACTTGCAGTGAGGAACAGCTTTATGAAGCGGAAATGTAAGAAAATATTCAGGAAATGAGTAACCCGAAAAGACGCCTTGCGGTCTTCTGCTCCGGAACGGGAAGCAATTTCATGGCAGTCCACAAAGCCATTGCGGAGCGCAGCCTCCCAGCCGAAATCGTCCTCTGCATCTCCAACCGCAGACAGTGCGGGGCTATGGAGTTCGCCCGCCGGGAGGGCATCGACACCCTCCACATTTCGGAGAAACAGTTCAACGGGCAGGAAGAGTTCGCCCGGGCAATGATCCAGGCGCTTGAAGCGCACGGCATAGAGACCATTCTCCTTGCCGGCTACATGCGCAAGATTCCCGCAGAAGTCACCCTGGCATACCGGAACAACATCCTCAACATCCATCCCGCACTCCTGCCGAAATTCGGCGGCGAGGGCATGTACGGCATCCATGTCCATACGGCGGTCCTTGCAGCGGGTGAACAACAGAGCGGTGCGACCGTGCACTTCGTCGACGAGGAATATGACCGGGGCGAAATCCTCCTGCAGGGAACAGTACCTGTGATGGAAGGCGACACACCCGAAACCCTGGCGGCACGGGTACTCGAATGCGAGCACCGCATCTACCCCGAAGCCCTCTATAAACTCCTTCTGCGCTTCAGGCAATGACGGATATCATGACGGGCACCATGACGGGCACCATGACGGGCGCCATGACGGGCGCCATGCTCCAGATCAGCGAAATATTCCACTCCATTCAGGGAGAGTCATCCTTTGCCGGATGGCCATGCACTTTCATCCGGCTCGCAGGATGCAGCCACGGTTGCCGTTACTGCGACACAACCTATGCAAGAACAGCAGAGCGCCAGCTCTCCATAGGCGACACCATAGATGAAGCCCGCCGCTTCCGGCCACACCTGATCGAAGTCACCGGCGGCGAACCACTCGAGCAGCCTCTGGTCCATAAACTGCTTTGCGCCCTCTGTGACGGAGGAGGCATCATCATGCTTGAGACCGGCGGATTCCTTTCCGTCCGCGACGTCGACCCGCGTGTGCACAAGGTCATTGACCTCAAGCCTCCATCCTCAGGCAAAGATGGAGAGAACTGCATGGAAAACATCGACCTTGCCCTCAGTCAGGGAGAAAAGGAGCGGAACCACTACGAGTTCAAGATCGTCGCCGCCGACCGGGATGACTACCTCTGGGCCCGCAAGCTCATCAAGGAGACCAGGCTCGCCGAAGCATGCACCGTCATGATGGGTCCGATAGCCGGAACGGTCCACCCATACGAGCTGGCCGGATGGATCCTTGAGGACCGGCTGCACGTACGCATGCAGCTGCAGCTCCACAAGTACATATGGCCAGACATAGAGCGCGGGGTATGAGGCCAGAGCGCCATTTGGGGCGTTTGTGTCCATCCGGCTGAGTTCGTACCTTTCCTCAATCGCTTACTCAACAAACATCGTCCCCGTGCTCATACTCTCCGTCATCGTTCCGCTCTATAATGAACGGGAATCAATCCCCGAACTGCTTAAGGAACTGTCTCTGGCCCTGTCTGACACAAAGCTTCATGCGCTCTGTGCGGAACCCTTCAGCCATGAAATCATTCTGGTGGACGATGGTTCAACCGATGGATCCGGCGAGGCGGCAAAAGCGCTGGCAGCAACTGCACCGGAAGTAAAACTCATCTCATTCAGAAAAAACTCGGGGAAAACAGCGGCCCTTTCAGCCGGTTTCAGGGCGGCCGAAGGGCGCTTTATCTGCACCCTCGACGCCGACCTGCAGGATGATCCCCGGGCCATACGTCCCCTGTTCGAAAAGCTTCTGGAGGGCTACGACCTCGTCAGCGGCTGGAAACGCCACAGGCACGACCCTGTCACCAAAACGGTCCCCTCACGCATCTTCAACGCCGTCACAGGATTCTTCACCGGTGTCCGGCTGCACGACATCAACTGCGGCCTGAAAGTCTATCGCCGCGAAGTTCCCGAAAGCATAGAGCTGCACGGCGACATGCACCGATACATCCCGGTGTTTGCGGCATGGAAAGGGTACCGGATCACCGAGTTGCCCGTTGAGCACCGCAGGCGCCGCTACGGCCGAACCAAATACGGATCGGCACGCTTCCTCAAAGGGCTGTTCGACTTCTTTGCTGTCCTCTTCATCACCCGCTACTTCCGCCGTCCCATGCACTTCTTCGGCATGGCAGGCCTCATCAGTTTCCTTCTGGGGTTCAGTATCAGCGCATACGTCACACTCGACAAAGTCATCAACAACCATTACATCAGCAACCGGCCGATCCTCTTTCTCGGCATCCTCCTCCTGATCCTCGGTGTCCAGCTGTTCTCGACGGGACTGCTTGGAGAGATGCTGTCGACAACCACCGGCGCGAAAGAAAGTTTTCTCATCCGCGAAACCATGAACCTCACCGCGGAACAGCAAAAAAAGATTACGGAATGAAACGCTTAGGAGCTCATGTCAGCATTGCTGGCGGCATTGAAAACGCCCCCTTGAATGCCCGGGCCATCGGGGCCACGGCGTTCGCACTTTTCACAAAAAACCAGCGGCAGTGGAAATCCCCCCCGCTCCAGCCGGCTTCAATTGAGGCCTTCAGGCGGAACTGTGCTGAGGGCGGGTTCGAGATGCGCCACATCCTCCCCCACGACAGCTACCTCATAAACCTCGGCAATCCCGACCCCCTGAAACTCGAACACTCCCGGGCGGCGTTCATTGATGAAATGCAGCGGGCAGCAGCCCTCGGGCTTGAGCTTTTGAACTTTCACCCGGGCAGCCATCTCAACCTCTCCACTCCGGATGAGTGCCTCCGCCGCATCGCCGATTCAATCAACATAGCTCTTGATCACTCGACCGGCGTGACTGCCGTCATCGAAAACACCGCAGGGCAGGGAACGAACCTCGGCAACCGGTTCGAGCACCTCGCAGCACTGATTGAAATGACCAACGACAAGTCACGCATCGGCATCTGCCTCGACACCTGCCACCTCTTTGCCGCCGGCTACGACCTCGCAACAGCAGACGCGGCAGCAGAGACCTTCAGGGAGTTCGACAGGGTTGTAGGGATGCAGTATCTGAGGGGCATGCACCTCAACGACGCACTGCACCCTGTCGGCAGCCGGCTCGACCGGCACGCATGTGTGGGAAAAGGCAAAATAGGGCTTGACGCATTCCGCCTCATCATGCAGAGTCCGGCATTCGAAGAAATTCCCCTCATCCTCGAAACCCCCGACTCGGACGGATGGGCGGAGGAGATCAGGATGCTCTACGGCCTGCAGTAACCATCGAGAATGCTAGCGGAGCACACGGGAGGCGGAGCGAAGGTACTTGGCGACCGAGAGCGCACTGCCGAAGAGACCGAGTATGATGCCGAGCACGGCCACGGAAGGGTATGCCAGAAGAGCAGAGTGCTGCAGCACAAGATAGAGACCGGGCTCATAACGCTGGAGCACCTGTTCGAAAATGAGTGCGAGAGCCCCCGAGGCAAGCAGGCCGGCCAGAAGGCCTTCGAGGGCCCCTTCAAGGAGGTACGGAGCAGCGATGAACGAGGTGGATGCACCGACAAGGCGCATGGTCCGTATTTTTTCCTTCCTTGAATACATGGCCAGTCGGATGGTGTAGCCGACCATCACCACCGTCGCCATCGAGATCAAGAGACCGATGGTGCCGGTGATGATGGTGAAGAGGCGTGCATTGTTCTCAATATCCAGAAGAAATGCCTTGTTGTAGCGGATGTCGGCTCCGGGAGCAATGCTTCGCACCGCAGCCATGATGGGCTGAAGGCTGTCGGGAGTAGCATAGGATGGAATGATGCGGAGCCGGATGGAACGGGGCAGGGGGTTCGAGCCGAGTATGGCGACGACGTCCTCTCCGAAATCCGCTGTAAAGATTTTGCGTGCCTCATCCTTGTCGATGAACCGGCTCTCGCTGACACCCGCAAGATCCTTCATCTTAAGGGCTGCAGCGCGGGCGTCCCCACCCTGCAGGGCATCACTGAAAAACACTTCCAGCTCCACACGGCCGCGAAGTTCCTGGATGATGTCATAAAAGCCAAGGGAGACCGTACCGAAAAGCCCCAGAAGAACAAGGGCGAAAAAGCTGATGGCGACGGTGACCGAAGCAGGCACACGAGCTCTCGAAATGCCTGAAAACCCTTCCCTGACAATGAAGCGAAGTGACATGGGTGAAGAAAATGGGATGCTTGGAGTTGAATACGACTTTCTGCAGCTTTCTGCAGCCGTCAGGACCCCTTATCCGGGGTCACAGTAAAAGAATCAGCAAAACTAGTTGCAAAAACAAGTTTTTTTTCTTTTAATTAAATCTTCCAATCGGGGCTATAGCTCAGTTGGTAGAGCATTTGCATGGCATGCAAAGGGTCAGGAGTTCGAGTCTCCTTAGCTCCACCCCGATAAAGAAAAGCGCAGGCATCCGCCCGCGCTTTTTTTTTGTCCCATCCGTCCCATCCGATCCTCGGCTCCGGTGAACCTCAAAGAGGATCCCTCAGGCCTTCTTTCCGATGCCAGAAACAAGGAATACCATACCCACCAGCAACGAAGCCGAAAGCCCCGCGCCGATATTATAGAACGATGCCAGCAGCACCACGGAGAGACTGAGGGCCGCACCTGCCGGAAACAGTTCCGAGGATGCAGTCCATGTAAGGGCTGTCAGGGCGGTAAAGAAAAAACCCGTAGCGATGCTGCCGGCTAGCGAAATGAACACCTTCTCACCATAGCCGCCCTTTACGGCATCCCACCGCCTCTGCTGGCTCCGGGCTCCGGGGTCCATGACCATTCGGGCGGTCATGGCAATGAGGGCGAATGATACCAGCAGTAACACATGCATGCCGTAAACGTTGAGGACGACCTCTCCGGAAGGATCGAACAGGCCTCCCGCGAGCTGCCGTGAAGCCAGCCGGAGCAAGGCAACGGAGGTAGCGTAGAAAACGGTTCCCCAGAGGAGCGTGATGGCGAGCCACAGGGCGGGACCGGGAACGGTCGGCGATGCAGGGGTGTTTTTCATGGTGTTGAGGGGTGAAAGGGTTTCCGGTTTTGGTGCAATTCGGCACTATAACAGCAGAGGCCTGTCAGTAATTCCCATCCACCTGAAAAACATCTTCTTGAGGGCTCGATGCCATCATAGTGATTATTTTCAATTTTGAATTTGAAGTTTCACTTGGCAATCGCCATTTTATGGAGCTCGGAAGTTTACACAAACTTAACATCCCCCAGGCCTATGTGTGGAGTTTTCGGCATCTTCAATTCAAAAACTCCTGCGGAAGACACCTTCTATGGTCTGTACTCCCTACAGCACCGGGGGCAGGAAGCTGCGGGGATTGTTGTTGCTGACTACAGCAAGGCCCGGAAAAAGACCATTTTCAAGCAGCACAAGGGAATGGGCCTCGTCTCGGAAGTATTCCGCGACGAAACAGTGTTCGACAGCCTCAGCGGCTATGCGGCAATCGGCCACAACCGATACTCTACGTCCGGTTCGGCAAAGTCGACCAACAACATCCAGCCGTTCTCCCTCACCTACCGTTCCGGAAGCCTGGCCATAGCCCATAACGGCAACCTGACCAACTCCAGAAAACTCCGCAACGAACTGACGGAACTCGGCGTCATCTTCCAGGCCTCCTCCGATACCGAAATCATCCCGCATCTTGCCGCACGGAGCCGTGAAAAGGAGCCGATACAGCAGATCTACGAAGCACTGAAGCAGGTGCAGGGCGCCTATTCGATGGTGCTGCTCGCAAACAACCAGATGATTGCCGCACGCGATCCATTCGGGTTCCGGCCGCTGGCGCTCGGCAAGAAGACCGATCCCCTCACCGGCGAACTGGCATACGTCGTCGCCAGCGAAACCTGTGCATTCGACATCATCCAGGCAGAATACATCCGCGATATCGAACCGGGCGAAATCCTGCTCATAGACCACCTTGCGGTGGCCAACGAAAAACCGACATCACTCTTCCTCCCGCCCTCGGAACGCAAGGCCCGCTGCATCTTTGAATACGTCTACTTTGCCCGTCCCGACAGCTTTATCTTCGGCAACTCGGTAGACAAGGTGCGCCGCAACCTCGGAAAAAACCTTGCCCGGGAGTCGTCGATTGAACAGACACCAGGGGAGAAGGAACTGACCGTTGTCAGCGTCCCCGACTCTTCGAACACCGCAGCCCTCGGTTTCGTGCGCGAAAGTAACCGGGCGGGCCGCCCCGCACGCTTTGAGCATGGGCTGATCCGTAACCACTATGTAGGAAGAACCTTCATCCAACCGGGCATTCAGAGCCGTGACATCAAAGTCCGCTCCAAATACAATATCGTCCGGGGTGTCCTGCAGAACCGCCCTATCATCCTCATCGACGACTCTATCGTACGGGGAACAACGGCAAGGATGCTGATCAAGCTGATCCGCGAAGCTGACCCCAAGGCCATACATCTGCACATCAGCTCTCCGCCGATCACCAACCCCTGCTTCTACGGCATGGACTTCCCCACCAAGCGCCAGCTGCTCACCCACATGTTCGATTCGATTGAAAATGAGGTCGATGAGATTGAAAAGATCAGGGAGTATATCGGTGTCGATACCCTCACCTACCTCTCCATGCCCGGGCTCATAAACAGCGTCCCCTCATTCGAAGGCGAGAGCTGCAGCTACTGCACCGCATGCTTCAGCGGAGACTACCCCATTCAGGTCAACGAGGCGACTACAGACAAGGAGGAAAACGACTAAAGGGACTGCAGAGAGCCACCCCCGTTATACCTTACCCGCCTGCATCGAAAAAGCCCGTCCCGCATGCCACCATGCAGGACGGGCTCTCTTGTTTCCGGCACGTCCCCTGATTTTCTGATACCGAGGAATGCGAACCTACTTTTTCCCCTGCTTGCACTCGATGCGGACCGAGGTATGCGGAACGGCCTCGAGGCGCTTCTTCGGAATGGGCTTGCCGGACTTGATGCAGATACCGTAGGTTCGGTTGCGGATCCGGTCAAGCGCCTGATCGATGTAGCCGATGTATTTCTCGTCGCGGGCGATAAACATGAAGCGCTGCTCACGGTCCATGGTTTCGGTCCCGTGGTCGGCCATGTGCATGGAGTAGTTCGAGTTGATCGAATCCTCCACATTCTCGTCTGAAAGTGATGAGCGGAGGATGTCGAGATCGCGCAAGACCTCCTCACGTCGTTTCAGGAGAAGCTGGCGGAAATGTTCAAGTTCCTCGTCCGTGAGATAGGTCTTGGTGAGCACCGGTTCCTCAATGATCTCCTGGTCCTTTTTTGATGCACTGCTGCTTTTCTTGGTCATGACACTTCAGATTTTCTGATTCTAACGGTATACCGTAAAAAAGGAGAGTTAAAATACCATTTCACTCAGGATTTATCAAGCGCGATACGGCATAATTCGCCGTTCACCGTTTCGGTGCCGGCTGTCGGATTGGCTTCGGAATCGAGCGGAGCGAGCTCTAGAGCCGTTGCGAGTGTTTCATCCCTAATATACGCATCATTTCGTTGCACCGCCTCGAGAAGTTTTTCTGTTCCCTCAATCCGCAACCGGATCCGGTCAGTAATGTCCAGTCCGCTGTCCCGCCGCATGGCCTGGATCCGGCTGACCAGTTCCCGCGACAGACCCATCATTTGAAGCATTTCACTCATTTCAGTATCAAGGGCGACCATGATGCCGTGTGACTCATCCGATGCGACAAGCCACCCTTCGATGTCCTCATGCATGATCTCCACATCCCCGCGGAGGATGTCGAACGACCTTTCAGCCCACTCGAGGGTAAGGCTCCCCTCTTTTTCGAGTTGCGCGATCTGCTTGTAGCTCATCGAGCGGACCGCTTCAGCAAGCTGCTTCATGTCCTTTCCGAACTTCGGTCCGAGTGTCTTGAAATTAGGCTTCACCTTCTTGCTGATGACGGAGCCGTCCTCGTCTACATACTCGATGTTGAGTACATTGACCTCTTCGGTGATGATGTCGGCCACAAGACGGTACTCTTCTCGCTCCGTACTGTCTGCAACAGCCAGAAGGATCCGTGAGAGCGGCTGTCGAACCTTGATTGACGCCCGCTCACGCATCGTCCTGACGAGCGAGGTGATGATCTGCGCTTTCTTCATACGGCGCTCGAGCGGCAGATCCACCGCTGCGGTGTCGATGGTCGGGAAATCAGCGAGATGCACCGATTCCCTTCCCGCAGTGCCCTGCAGGGCATGCAGGTTCAGATAGATCCGTTCAGCAAGGAACGGGGTGAACGGAGCGAGCAGCCTGGCAAGAGTTTCAAGGCACTGGTGGAGCGACTGGTATGCGGCAAGCTTGTCGGTCCCCATATCGCTTTTCCAGAACCGCTTGCGCGAGCGGCGGATGTACCAGTTCGAAAGATCGTCAACAATGAAATCGTCGACGAGACGCGCTGCTCCGGTCAGGTCATACTGCTCCATGCGGCTGTGCACTCCGCCGACAAGGCTGGAGAGGCTTGAGAGCACCCAGCGATCGAGCTCGGAGCGCTGAAGAAGCGGTACTGCGGGCTCGCTGCCCGTGAAACCGTCGACATTGGCATAGAGAACAAAAAAGTTGTAGCTGTTGATGTAGGCACGGAAGAACTTCCGCTGCTCTTCTTCGATCTCTTCGGTGTTGAACGACTTCGGCCGCCAGGGAGGACTTGCCACGAGGAGGTACCAGCGGATGGCATCTGCACCGTATTTCTGCATGGTCTCGAACGGATCGACCACGTTGCCTTTCGACTTCGACATTTTCTGCCCGTTCTTGTCGAGGATGTGGCCGTTGACGATGAGGTTCCGGTAGGCGGGGCGGTCAAAGAGAAGGGTCGAAACGGCGTGAAGGGTGTAGAACCACCCCCTCGTCTGGTCAACACCTTCAGCGATGAAGTCCGCGGGGAAGGTCTGCTCAAAAAGCTCCTTGTTCTCGAACGGATAGTGCAGCTGGGCGAACGGCATGGACCCGCTGTCGAACCAGACGTCAATCAGTTCGGGAGTACGGGTGAATCGGACCCCGTCGCGGATAAAATAGATCCGGTCGACAAAGGGCTTATGGAGATCAAGCTCCGCAAGTCCCTGATCGAGGGCATCGCCAAGCAGCATGCGGCGTCCGTCAACGTCGATAAAGCCGTCACGAAGCTCGGCAATCGAGCCGACTGCAAACATTTTGCCGGAAGCGGCATCGTCGCCGATTGCAAAATCCTCCGCCACCCAAACCGGCAGCGGTGAACCCCAGAACCGCTCGCGTGAGAGCGCCCAGTCCTTGTTTTCCTCGAGCCAGTTGCCAAACCGCCCGGAACCGATTTCGGGTGGACACCAGTTGATGGTTTTGTTGAGCTCAACCATCCGGTCCGCGATGCTGGTCGTGCGGATGTACCAGGACTCGCGCGCATAGTAGATGACCGGCACGTCATAACGCCATGAGAACGGGTAGGTATGGGTGATGGTCTCTTTTCTGTAGAGTTTCCCCTCCTCTTTCAGCCGCGTGATGATCGGCGGATCGGTGTCCTTGAAGAACATTCCCTCATACTCGGGAACCTCGGCCGTAAAGCAGCCGTTGCGCCCGACCGGCTGCAGCATCGGCAGGTCGTACTGTTTGGAAACCTCGTAGTCGTCGGCTCCGAATGCAGGTGCGATGTGCACGATGCCGGTGCCGTCCCCCGTTGAGACAAACGAACCGAGGGTGACATACCAGCACTTTCTGGCTGGTGAAAAGTATTTGAACAGCGGCTCGTATTCCAGACCTTCGAGCGCACTGCCCTCGATCCGCTCAACAACGTTCCACAGCGACTGACCCTCTTCATTCTTCTCAAGAAGCACCTGCAGGCGGGATTCGGCAAGGATCAGCACTTCACCGCTTTCGGCATGCTTCACCCTCACATACAGGATATCAGCACCGACCGACAGGGCTACGTTGGAAATGAGTGTCCATGGCGTGGTGGTCCATACAAGGAACGATGCATCCTCTCCTTTCAGGCGGAACTTCACGTAGACGCTCGGGTCCTTGACCTCCTTATAGCCAAGAGCCAGTTCATGCGAACTGAGCACGGTCTCGGACTTGGGATCCTGGGGAACGATCTTGTAGTCTTTATAGATCAATCCCTTGTCGAAAATGGTTTTCAGCGCCCACCAGACCGATTCGATGTAGTTGTTTTCACAGGTGATGTAGGGATGGTCCATGTCGACCCAGTATCCCATCCGCTCAGTGAGTTTTCCCCACCCTTCGCGGTTGTCGTCGATATGATGGTAGACGAGTGCACGGGCCTCCATGTTGAACTCCCCTTCTCCGTACTCCTCGACCTGCGCCTTGTTCTTCAGGCCGAGCTTCTTTTCTACGGAAATCTCGACCGGCAGGCCGTGGGTATCCCATCCCGCCTTGCGCGGAACCCGGTACCCCTGCATCGTCCTGTAGCGGCAGACGGCGTCCTTGATGGTACGGCTGAACACATGGTGCACGCCGGGCTTGCCGTTGACGGTCGGAGGGCCTTCATAAAACGAAAAAACCCGGTCGGAAGGCCGTTCCTCCAGGCTTTTATGGAATATATCGTGTTCGTTCCAGTAGGTGAGTACGGCAGCCTCCATCTCGCTGTAAGGCGTACTGGAGGGATACTCGGCAAATTTATCGGCCATGGTGTTACGTCAGATCATTCAAAAAAAACCAATATACAAGAATCAGCCATAAAAACAGTACAGGCAAGCCTTCCCCGTCGTGAAAAGCTTGCCTGGAAACCTGCATTCCGATTTCTTCCGGTACCGGCCGGAATCGTAAATGGTCTGTATTACTTCCTGTCGCCGAGCGAAGTGTTGACGCCCTCAAGTATCTGCTTTGCGACCACTGTGAGGGAGTCGAGAGCATCGGCAACCATTTTACCGAGCGGGGTGAGGGTGTTGTCGAGGAGGGTGCCGACACCGACAAGAATGGTGGCGAAATCACCTTTCACGACATCGCCGCCTTTCTGCTGTGGAGCCGGGGCGGGAGTTTTCATTTCTTCAGCCATAATCTGCAGGTATTTATGGTTTATGCTTATCGCGCTCTGATTTCAATTAGGGGAAGTTACAATTTTATATTTTTCCGTCAAAGCCCGCCGGAGGGCTTCAGCTCCTCCCGTACCGGTCATCCACGCGTATGATGTCATCCTCGCCGAGGTAGCTGCCGGTCTGGACCTCGATGAGCTCGAGCGGCACATCAGCGGGGTTTTCGAGCCGGTGGAAGGAGCCTACAGGAATGTAGGTCGACTGGTCCTCATGGAGCAGAACCTCCCGGTCCTCGACGGTGATCCTGGCAGTGCCGCGAACAACGATCCAGTGTTCTGCGCGGTGGAGGTGCTTCTGCAGGGAAAGCGCCGCTCCGGGATTCACCGTGATGCGCTTGACCTTGAAACGCTCAGCCTGGTCGACCGTTTCGTATGAGCCCCAGGGACGAAACACCCTGCGATGGATGTCAGCCTCCTCCCGCGCCTGTTTCTTGAGTTCGTCGACGAGCAGCTTAACGTCCTGCACATGGTCCTTCGAGGCGACAAGCACCGCATCGCACGTCTCGACGATGATGTGGTGCTCAAGGCCGACGGCGGCAACAAGGCGGCTTGAGGCATGGATGTAGCTGTCGGTGACGTCCTGCACGAGAACATCCCCCTTCGTCACGTTCCCTGACCCGTCGCGCTCATGCACGCTCCAGAGCGCCGACCAGGCACCGACATCGTTCCAGCCCGCATCGAGCGGGACAAGGAAGGCGTGCTCTGTTTTCTCCATGACGGCATAATCGATCGAATCAGACGGTGAGGCGAGGAACGCCTCCGGCTCAAGGCGAAGAAAATCAAGGTCTTCCGAAGCCCCGTCAAGGGCTCTTCTGCATGCCGCCAGCATCTCGGGGGCATACTGCTGGAGTTCGCCCAGAAAGGCTTTTGCACTGAAAAGAAAAATGCCGCTGTTCCAATAATATCCTCCGCTTTCCAGATACCCCTCGGCCGTCTTTCTATCGGGCTTTTCTACAAACCGCTCCACCCGCCTCGGCCGAAGGCCCTCCGGGCCGTCACTGGATGCCTTCAGATAGCCGTACCCGGTTTCCGGAGCGGTAGGAACGACACCGAAGGTCACGAGTCCTCCCTCTCGGGCAGCTGCAGCGCCGGCCTCGATGGCGGCGCCGAACGCCACCTCATCGGCTATGACATGATCGGCCGGCAGCAGCAGCATAAGCGCTCCCGGATGTTTCCGTTCAAGGAGCATCGCGGCAACCGCGGCAGCGGGAGCAGTATTGCGGCCCGCCGGTTCGAGGATGATGCCGCCCACCCGAACACCGGTTGCACGCAGCTGCTCGGCAACAAGGAACCGATGGCTTTCATTGCAGACGCAGTACACGGGCCCGTGGCCCGGTAATACTCTGAGTCGGCCGACCGTGTCCTGGAGCATGGTGTTTTCCGAGCAGAGCGGAAGAAGCTGCTTCGGGTAGAGGGCACGCGACAGCGGCCAGAGCCGTGAACCGGCTCCCCCGGAAAGGATGACTGGTACGATCATCGGTGCGTTCATGGTTTTCTTGCTGCAAGGGTGCGCTCGTACATCGTCCATGTGGAGGAGATGAGGGTGTCGACGTCGCTGAAACGCGGCACCCAGCCCAGCAGTTCGCGGGCTTTTACGGAGGAGGCGACAAGCTCGGCGGGATCACCCGCCCTCCGGCCCGCAATGACTGACGGAATCGGCCTGCCGGTTATGGCACGCGCGCGCTCGATCATTTCCTGCACCGTGACCCCGCGCTCGCTCCCGAGGTTCACCGAAAGGCTCCTGTCATTGCCGACGATATAATCAAACGCGCTGACATGAGCCTCGGCAAGGTCCGAGACATGCACATAGTCGCGGATGCAGCTGCCGTCCCTCGTCGGATAGTCGTTGCCATAGACGGAGAGCTCGGGGCGTATGCCGGCAGCCACCTCCATTACGATCGGCAGCAGATTCTCTGGCTGCAGCTCCAGCCCTTTGATGCGCCCACCTGTATCATAACCTGCGGCATTGAAATACCGGATGGCTGCGTAGCGCATCCCTTTAAGGCGGTCAAACCATGCAAGCAGCCGCTCGATTTCAAGCTTCGTGAACCCATAGAAGTTCTCGGGATCTTTCGGATGCTCCTCATCGATGGGAAGATATTTAGGGCTGCCGTAGACTGCCGCCGAGGAAGAGAAGATGATGCGGCCGATACCGGCCCGGGAGGCCTCGGCGAGAATGTTGATGGTTCCGGTGAGGTTGGACTCTGCATATGCCTCGGGTTCCAGCATCGACTGGCCGGCAGCCTTCAGGGCAGCAAGGTGCACGCACCCGTCAAAACCCGAAGCCATGGCAGCCCGGAGCTGAAGCGGGTGCATGATGTCACCGTGGATGAACGATGCGTCCCTGAAAAGGTTCTCCCTGAGGCCGGTTTTGAGGTTGTCGAACACCGTAACCTCGTGACCGCTGTCGAGAAAGGCGCGAACGACGTGGCTACCGATATAGCCCGCTCCGCCGATGACAAGAATCTGCATGATGGATGACCGGTAAAAAGGTTAACGCCCGCCGTAGTGAGCGTCGTAATAGTGCTGATAGGATCCGGAAGTCACACCCCGGAGCCACTCTTCGTTTGCAAGATACCACTCCACAGTCTTTTCAAGCCCCTCTTCGAATGAGAGGGAGGGAACCCAGCCGAGTTCACGCTGCAGAAGAGAGGAGTCGATGGCGTAGCGGAGGTCATGGCCCGCCCGGTCGGTCACAAACGTGAGAAGCTGTTCCGACTCCCCCGCCGTGCGACCGAGTTTTTCGTCCATGATCCGGCAGAGGAGCCGGACCAGGTCGATGTTGCTCCACTCGTTATGCCCGCCGATGTTGTAGGTCGCCCCATCCTGCCCCCGGTGGTAGATCACGTCGATGGCCCGGGCGTGATCCTCGACCCATAGCCAGTCACGCACATTCTCCCCTTTTCCATAAAGCGGCAGCGGCTTTGAGTTCCGGATGTTGTTGATGAAGAGCGGAATGAGCTTTTCGGGAAATTGGAACGGCCCGTAGTTGTTCGAGCAGTTGCTGATGACCACCGGCAGGCCGTAGGTATCGTGATAGGCCCTGACGAAGTGATCGGAGGATGCCTTTGAGGCCGAATAGGGGCTGTGAGGGTCGTAGGGGGTGGTTTCGGTGAACATCCCGGTCCCTTTCAGAAGTGAGCCGTATACCTCATCGGTAGAGACGTGGTAGAACCTCCGGCCTTCGTACCGCCCGTTCCAGTGCCGGCGTGCGGCGTCAAGCAGGTTCACTGTACCGATGACGTTCGTCATGACGAAAGCCGTAGGGTCGGCAATGGAGCGGTCAACATGCGACTCGGCTGCCAGATGGATCACACCCTCGAAATCCGTTTCTCTAAACAGCCGGTCAATGAACCCCCTGTCAGTAATATCTCCCTTCAGAAAGGTATAGCGCGGGTCATTCTCCACGTCACGAAGGTTGGCGAGGTTGCCTGCATAGGTGAGGCTGTCGAGGTTCGTAAGGCGGCAGTCGGGATGGGCCGAAAGAAAGTGGCGCACAACATGTGAGCCGATGAAGCCGGCGCCGCCGGTGATGAGCAGATGCATGACCGATGTTCCTTTAGCGGGGGTTGATGGTAGTGATGAGTGCCTTAAGGGAGTGCTGCCAGTAGGGAATCCGGAGGTCCCAGTCCCGTTTGATGGCACTCTTGTCGAGGACACTGTATGCGGGACGCACAGCGGCCTGCGGGAACTCTCTGCTGGTGATCGGTTCCACCCGGCAGGGAAGTCCCGCAAATTCCATCACGGCATGGGCGAAATCATACCAGGATGCGACCCCTTCATTGCTGTAGTGCCAGATCCCGCGGTAATGGAAGGCAGGATCGTGGCGGAGGGCAATGTGAAGGACAGCTGAAGCAAGGTCGGCCGCATGGGTCGGCGTCCCCGTCTGGTCGAACACCACCCCGAGCGACTCGCGCTCCCGGCCGAGCCGGAGCATGGTTTTTACGAAGTTCTGCCCGTAGGCCGAATAGAGCCATGAGGTCCTGATGATGGCATGCGAAGGATCGACACAGCCAACGAGTTGTTCGCCCTCGAACTTCGAGCGTCCGTACACACCCTCTGGACAAGGCGTATCCTCTTCCCTGTATGGCCTCGAGGCCGTACCGTCGAATACATAGTCTGTAGAGACGTGGATAAAAAAAGCTCCGGCGTCCCTGCAGCATCCGGCGAGCACCCCTGCCCCGTCCCGGTTGACCCGGAATGCCGTATCACGGTCTTCCTCGGCACCATCAACCGCGGTATAGGCTGCAGCATTAATGACAACATCCGGCTGAAACCGGTCAAACGCCCGGAGGACACTTCCGGAATCTGCAATATCAAGATCGGGCCGGTCGAGAAAAAGAAAACGGTGGGCACCAGCTCCCTTTCTGAGCGCCTGCAGCTCAGAACCGAGCTGCCCCCTGCCGCCTGCAACGAATATGTTCATCGGCGGTAGATCCTGTCGCTTGAAAATTCCTCGTATCGGAACGAGTCAGCTGAAGAAAGACCGGGAAGGGAGGAATCTCTGGCGGAGACGAGGATGAGGGAGGGGTCGAGCTTCCAGTCGATGCCGATTGCGGAATCGTTCCAGTGGATGCCGCCTTCATGCGAGGGCATATAGTAGTTGTCGCACTTGTAGGCGAAGACAGCCTCATCAGAGAGGACCACGAACCCATGCGCGAACCCTTTCGGGACCCAGAGCATGTTCTTCCGCTCCCCGTCAAGCTCGCAGGCAACGTGCCGACCGTACCACGGAGACCCTATGCGGATATCGAGAGCGATATCGAGCACACGGCCCGACACCACGCGCACCAGTTTCGACTGGGTATAGGGCGGTTTCTGGAAATGCAGCCCGCGGAGCACCCCCCTGCGCGATTTCGACTCATTGTCCTGCACGAAACGGACCCGGCCTACAGACTCTTCGATGACGTCCTGGCGGAAAGATTCCAGAAAATAACCCCGCAGATCGCCGAGCACATCGGGCTCAAGCTCGAGAACGTCGGGGATATCGGTTGCAATTACACGCATGGAGTATGCTTACAGCAACATTTTGTTATCGGAAAGGCGGCCCTGAACAACGCCGCAGGAACGGGGCACCTAGGGACGTGAAAGCAACCGCATAAGGTACTGTCCGTACTGGTTTTTCATGAGCGGAAGAGCGAGTTCCTTCAAGGCATCTCCTGAGATCCAGCCGTTTCGCCAGGCAATCTCCTCGGGGCAGGCTACCTTCAGGCCCTGACGCTTCTCGACTGTCTGAATGAAATTTCCTGCCTCCTGAAAAGACTCGTGCGTTCCGGTATCAAGCCAGGCGAACCCCCTGCCGAGCATGGAGCACTTGAGCTGGCCGCGGCGGAGGTACTCTTCATTGACTGCGGTGATTTCCAGTTCGCCGCGCTCGGACGGAAGCACACCATGAGCAACCTCGACCACATCAGCAGTATAGAAGTAGAGGCCCACGACGGCATAGTCCGATTTGGGATGCTCGGGCTTTTCGACAATGGAGATTACATTACCCTCCGCATCTATCTCGGCAACGCCGTACCGCTCGGGATCGCTTACCGCATAGCCGAACACGCAGGACTTCCGATCCACCTTGACCGTTTTGACCGCGGAGTGCAGCATCTGGCTGAAGCCGTATCCGAAAAAGATGTTGTCGCCGAGTACCAGCGCCACATCATCCCCGTCAATGAACTCTTCTCCAATGATGAACGCCTGGGCCAGCCCGTCGGGAGAGGGCTGCACGGCGTAGGACAGCCTGATTCCCCAGTCACTGCCGTCTCCGAGCAGCTTCATGAACGACGGCTGGTCTTCAGGAGTGGTGATGATGAGGATCTCCCTGATGCCGGCAAGCATGAGGGTGGTGAGGGGGTAGTAGATCATCGGCTTGTCGTAGACGGGAAGAAGCTGTTTGCTGGTCCCCCTCGTCACGGGATAGAGCCGGGTGCCGGATCCCCCGGCAAGTATGATTCCTTTCATCAAATCAGTCCTTCATGTCATAGGCAGCACGATGGCTGCAAGGTCTCTTGCGATCCGGACGGCTTTCCGGGCGGCACCAAGGGCTGCCGATGCCTCCGGTTCCCCAAAGAGCTCCCAGGGAAGACGATATCCGGCCTCATCGCCGTACTTGGCGAGCATTTTTTCATGCGAGTCATGCTGCTCGAACATCGGAAGAAGCTCTTCGATCAGCTCGGCGGCCTTGCTCTCAAGGGTACCTTCCGAGAGCAGCTGGGACAGGTGCATGCCCGGCTTGTGGGTCGAAGGCGACACACCAAAGAGCATCAGCACCGCAATGCCGGCATTTTCAACGACCAAGACTGAGCCTGCGGTGCATGACCGCC
Organism: Pelodictyon luteolum; assembly: GCF_001622165.1. GTDB lineage: Bacteria > Bacteroidota > Chlorobiia > Chlorobiales > Chlorobiaceae > Chlorobium > Chlorobium luteolum_B. The sequence goes on along the minus strand of NZ_LVWG01000022.1, from coordinate 62,427 downwards.
AGCGGTGAAGCCCGAAATCCTGTTCCGCCTCTTTCAGGAAGCCTCCGGAAAGATCGAGACGGTATCCTACATCCTCATGCAAACCCATACTATCCTCCCCGGCGGCCGGAGTGGCGAAGCACTCACGAACCGGCCCGTTGATTGAAATTGAAAAAATCCCATTTACCATCCGGAAACGATCCGGTCGAACGCCTCATCGACAACCTGCTGCATGCAGGAACGAAGGGCCTGCTGCTGACCAAGGTAATCGCCTATGGTATAATCGGCAAACCCCACAAACTGCCCGGAAAACACCGGTCGTTTTTTCACCCGGTCATCCATACTCACCTGAACGACGATGGTGATCCTGTTGGTAGCAGCGCGCTCAGTAGAACCGGAAAGCTGGTTGGCGGTATCGGACCAGGATGTGATGCTTCCCTCTATGAGCGCATCGGCGCGGGCTATCGAATTCACAACCTGGAGACTGCTTTCAGTTTCGATTTTGCGGGTCATCGCCCGGGTAAGATCAGCACGGTACTCGCTACCGCCGGCAAACACAGGAACTGCAACCGTCTTGAGATGAGGCGCCAGAGAGCCGCCCGACATGCTGTAGCACCCCTCAATGAAGAGGAGCAGGAAGAGAAGCGGGAGAGGAAGCACCCTCGCGACAGCAGTCTTCAGCATGGTACAGTCCCCTCAGGTTAATAGGTTCTACGATCGATTCTGTTGAACATTTTACGGAAAGGAAAGCTCAGGAGCAACCTTTTTTTTCTCCAGGTACTCAGGGCCGAGAGGTAGATTCCACTCCGGCCATCGCTCCATTCCGAAGCCATCTGCACGGCCAGTCGGGCGGCAACGGAGGGAGGCTGGGCGAAGATATCAAGCACCGTATTGAACGTATGCAGCTGTTTCTGCAGTTCCCTGGTGGGATCAGTAGGGCTCACCATAGCCGTCCGCACGAGGCCCGGATGAAGCAGCATGATCGACATGCCGGTATGGCGGTATTCGGCGGCTACGGCACGGGTGAAGCGGGCTATGGCGGCTTTGGTGGAGCCGTAGGCGCTGATCCACGGAGTGTTCGACTGCGGATCGGTTCCCGAACCGGCCATATTGATGAGCTTGCCTTTCGGGTTGTTTTGCAGGAAATAGCGGATGGCGGCACGGCTTCCGTTGTATGTTCCCTTGATGTTGGTATCGATGACACGGCCCCAGAGGTCGGGGTCGCTTTCTGCAAGGCTCCCGAACGGATCGGATATGCCTGCGTTGTTGATGAAGCAGTCAACCCGGCCAAAACGCGTCACACCGGCCGCCATGAGATGCTCGACCTCCACCCTTGAGGTGACATCGCAGGTAAAGCCGAAAGCCGTTCCTTCAGGGAAAGCTTCAAGGGCATGACGGACATTGGATTCGGATGAGGAGGTGATGACGACCTTAGCCCCTTCACGGACGAAAGCGTGCGCAATGGCGTTGCCGATGCCTTTTGTCGAACCGGTGATGATCGTGACCCGTCCCTGAAGCTTCTGCATCAGCACCCTCCGGAACTCATTTGTTCCTGCCAGCGCCGGCCACCATGGCTCCGAGCTCCGGATGGCTTTCGGCGTAAGTTGCCAGCGGCACGCCCTTTTCAATAGCTTCCCAGGCCTGACGGATGCTGGCAGCACCGGCTTTCGGACCCATGGGATGGCCGAAAATACCGCGGCCGGGAACAAAGCCGAAGTCAACGCTGCCGACTTTCCGGTAAACGGTTTCGAGCGTCAGGGCGGAATCACTGCCGCCGGGAACAGGCAGCGAACGACGGATGTGTCCGAACTCCTGGAGGCACTCGGCGATATTCTCCTTCACCTCCTCTTCGGGGGTCATCATCCGGCTGCCGAATCCGGGCATGATGATGGAATCAAGGCCTGCAAGCCGCTGAAGCTTGGTCATGACCCGCGAGTGGATGCCATACTTCTCCATCCTGCTGAAAGCCGCGATGAAGGGGAAATGGCCGATAAGCGGCACCTTGGTGTAGGCGGCAAGCATACGCACGGCGCTGAGTCCGACAGGAAGTGCGTTGATAAGCAGGCCGTTGGCTCCGTTCCGGACCGCAACATCATGCTGTTCCTTCAGGGAACCAACCTCATCGGTGATGTTTGCCAGGTAAACTTTCGGCTCACCGGTCTCTTTTTCGGCCCGCATCCGGGCGCGACCGAGCTCAAGCGATCGTTCGGCAAGGGTTGACCATTCGACGTCGGCAAGCATCTCGTCGTCCTTGGCGATATCAAGACCCCCGAGCCAGCTCTCACTGGCGATCTCTGCGAAATGTGCCGGGCTGAGCCCGATGTTCGGCTTGACGACACCGAAAAAAATCGGTCGGTCGTATGCCTGCAAGAGGTCGCGAATGCCCTCGATGCCGAACTTCGGACCCTCGAACGCGTTGAGATAGGGCTCGGGAAAGGTGATGTCGAGCAGCTTCACAACCGGGATGCCCGGAGTAAAGAACGCCCCTTCTCCGCAGACGGCGGTGAGCAGGTTCGGCAGTTTCGGGCCGAAATTGCGGTGGGGATGCGCGATGGTGACCCGGCAGGCATGGATGGGCCCTGTTTCCGAATGCTGGACGGGATAGCTCAGCTGCTCGAGCTCGCCTTCGATCCGGAGTCCGATGACCTTGGCCCCGAACCTCGGCCGGAAATCCTCGTCATGACCAACCCTGCGCCACTGCGCAGTCGACTGCTCGCTGCAGAAATGGGCAAGCGCCGTTTCGATGTCCCCCACACACTCGACATAGTACTCGAGCGTCAGGTAATCAGCCATGTCAAGCTGCTCTCTGGAGGCGAAAAAGCCTCTGATGTCATCAGTATTCATTAGCAAAGCTTCATCCCCCTCAGGCCTCCGGGGGTTCCCGTTAAAAAAATGCCGGGGCATCAGCCCCGCGCAGCCCAGAAGCAGAAAGACTTCAGCTTTCGCCTTTGATCGAGTTGAAATATTCGAATGCCTCGTCGGGAGTCAGTCCCTCATGCACTACCCGGTTGACCGCCTTCATCATAGCAAGCGGATAATCGCTCTGGAAGATGTTGCGGCCCATGTCCACGCCGGAAGCACCTTCCTGAATGGCACGGTATGACATGGTGAGGGCATCCTTTTCAGGCAGCTTCTTTCCTCCGGCCATGACGATCGGCACCGGGCAGGAGGCTACGACGCTCTCAAATTCTTCAGGTACATAGTACGTTTTCACGATCTGCGCGCCAAGCTCCGCAGAGATGCGGCATGCAAGGCGGAAGTACTTGGCATCGCGCACCATGTCCTTGCCGACTGCAGTGACAGCCATTGTCGGAATGCCGTAACGCAGACCCATGTCGACGAGCTTCGTCATGTTATGGATCGAGCGGGTCTCGAACTCGCCGCCGATGAAGACCTGAAGCGTGATGGCAGCCACGTTCATGCGGATCGCATCCTCGATGTCGACGGCCAGCTCCTCGTCGGAAAGCTCCTTCAGGATGCTCGGACCACCACTGCAGCGCATAACAACCGCCTTTGTAAGGGACGGAGGCACGGTTGTGCGAAGAATCCCGCGGGTAAGCATGATGGCGTCGGCATGCGGCATCAGGGGGACGATGTTGACGTCGGGGCGCTCAAGACCGGTTGTCGGGCCCTGAAAGTAGCCATGATCGATTGCGAACATCACGGTCTTGCCGGTGTCAGGACGGAAAATCCGGGAAAGGCGGTTCTTCATACCCCAGTCGAGCGAGTGCGCACCCTTGAGGAAAAAGCCGTAGTTGTTCACCGGAATATCGGTGTAATACTCTTTGGCCTGCTTGTCCTTATCGTATTCAGCCATGATGATGGTCTCCTGTTTGCAGTTGGTATGTTGGTGCTGGTACTGGTTTCAGCGGAGCGCCGCTGCGATATTTCCACCGTCGACCGTGGTGATTGAACCGGTGGTACGCTTTTCAAGCGCAAGATGGACGAACGCATCAGCGACATCCTCGGCCGTTACCTCCAGCTGGAGGAGGTTGCCGGCCATATACTCCCGTTCGCTGAGCCCCCGGGCAGCAGAACGCGCCTTGATCATCTCGGGGGTGAGAAGGCCGCTTCGTATCCGGTCGGCGTTGATGCCGTTGGCACGGATGCCGTCGCGACCGTGGTCGAGCGCATACTGGCGTACCAGGAACATGGTCGCGGCTTTCGGCAGACCGTAGGGACCGAAATCGGGACCGGGGTTGACAGCCTGCTTCGAGACGTTGAAAAGGAGAACGCCGCCGGTCCCCTGAAGTTTCATCACCCTGACCGCCTCCTGGGCGATTGACTGATGGGAGAAGAAGTTTAATTCGAAACTCTTGCGAAGCACCTCGTCGGGAACCTCTCCGATGCGCCCCTGGAGGGCTGCACCCACGTTGGAGACGATGATGTCAACACCTCCGAACCGGCGGCATGCCGCCTGAAAAGCCGCACGAACAGCATTGCGGTCAGTGACGTCGCAGGTCATGGCGAGTACGCCGCCCCCCAGTTCTTCAGCCGCCCGCTCCAGTCCGTCCATGTGGAGGTCGAGCAGCACGATTTCGGCGCCCATCTGTTTAAAGGCTTTCGCGGTAGCAAGTCCTATGCCGCCAGCTCCACCTGTGACCATGGCAACCTTGCCGGCAAAAGCAAGATGGCGGACTTTCTGCATTTTGGCCTGTTCCATCTCCCAGTACTCGATGTCGAACGCCTCCCGGTCAGTGATCGAGCGGAACGTGCCGATCGACTCTGCGTCAAGAATGGCCGCGGCGCTACCGGCAGCGATGTCTGCGTTGACCCGGGCCGCCTTCGCTGTCCGGCCGAGGCCGAAGAGGCCGATTCCCGGCACGAGAACGACGCGCGGAAGGGAGTCGAGCATGCAGGCGTCGCTGCCGGTTGCGGCCTTCTGCAGGGTGAAGTATGCTTCGTATTCCTCGCGGTACTGCCGTACGGCTTCGTGAACCGCCATTTTGAATCCTGCCATATCGGCGGCATCGGGAGCCGGGAGAACGAGCGGCCGGTTTTTTGTCCGCACGATGAAGTCAGGCGTCATCGCACCCTTCCGGCTCATCTCCGCCAGATCTCTGCAGTTGACATATTCAAGGATCCGGTTGGAGCTCCTGAAGTCCAGAATGAACTGGTCGTAGTCCTTCGTACCCGGCTCCTTCTCCTCGACGCAGGCTCCGCGGATGACCGGAGCGACATCCTCCACCGGAGGCAGTGATGCGGGAAGTGCTGCCGGGGGAAGCACGCCACGTGGCGATGCGGCGATGCTCGACTCAAGCGCGCTGACGGCAGCAATCATACGCTCATAAGCCTCACGAGCGGTGTTGCCGAAGGTTACAAGACCATGCTTGTGCAGCGCCAGTCCGTGAATGGCAGGATCAGCATCGAAAGCCTTGGCGGCATAGCGGGCCAGGCCGAGGCCCGGCTTGATGTATGGCACGGAACCGAACCCGTCACCGAGCACTTCACGGCATAGCGTCTCTCCCTCCGGCTGGTTGGAAAGAGTCAAAAAAGCAAGTGAGTGGGTATGAAAAATAAAGCGATGCGGCAGGAAAGCGTGGAGCAGCGTCTCGATTGAGGGGGTGAGGGCATTGCTGACCATATGGTCGGTCAGCTGGAACAGGTTCAGGTAGAGAAAGTGCTTGAACTCCCGTGTTGAAAACCTCTGGATATCTTCATCGCTCTTGCGTTCGCCGGTGGCGTAAAGGTGCTGGAGTTTCTGGAGAGGATCAATGCGGACCGGGGTGAAATCGTGTGCATTGACATCGGCAAGATCGACGCCGCTCCCCTTGATGAATATCACGTTGACCCCGTTGCCGATGATATCGTGCAGCTGGGTCTTTACGGAGGTGTTCCCTCCTCCGTGCATTACCAGTGAGCTCTCCCTGCCGAGCAGGCGGGAGGCATAGACCAGTTCGGAAAGCTCCGGGGGCATATCATGCCCTCCGGACGGTTTCAATACATCGCTGTCATTCCAGAGGTTCTGCATGGAAACTCCCGCTTATTTAAAGTGGATGGCAGCGCCCCCTCAACGGGAAGACTGCGCTTTTTTCTTCTTGTGCCAACCCTCTATCAGGAAACCCGAAAGATAGATGACGAGGAACCCCGGCACCACGAAAAAGACGAAGACAGACCGGTCAGCGTCCGTTGCGAGCTGGCCGGACGACCAGATCATCCAGACCAGGATGAACCAGAAGGGTGCGATAAAAAGAAACGTGAGGTTCCAGAGCTTCGTGAAACTGTAGTGTATCATGTGCCTTCAGATATGGCCGCCCATGCGGAGTTTGCGTTCATTGTGCTTCTCCAGGATTATGCGCACCAGATACTGCAGAGCATTGAGCACATAGGTAAAGTAGGCAAGAAATGCCTCCCACACGAGCACCTCCTCGGGGTAGCCCATCCATGCCATGACAAAGTAGAGAAGGTGGAACGCCGCAGCGATGGTACTGCCGATGTCCTCCCAGAGGAATTCCTTCGAGTATACCCATTTGTCGAAAATCTCTTTCTCGAAGAACATGCCGGTCACGAAGAGAAGGGCAAAGAAAAGAGTCTTGAAGAGGATCGCCAGGCTCACCCAGTAGAAGGAGGTGATGATGCCGTTGAGATAGAGCGCCGTCACCGTGACGCCGATAAGGAAAATGATGAACTGGATGGGAGCGAGGATAATCTGTATGTCGGTCCATACCGAGGCGTTCCTCTTTGCCAGCTGCTCCGGGGTATAACGAGGCATAAAATAATAGGCTGGTGACTGGTGGCGGCAAAACTCAAAGCAAGGAATATAGCAAAATCCCCCCTAGAGAAAAAGCATCGGAAGGGCTTCGGGAAGATGAAAAAATACATCTGCGGTCATGCTCACGCACTGTTTTTTTAGAAAATTCATATAAATTGAAAGATTAATGCCATGTCCTTCCAGCGTGCCTCCTTCGGGGAGTGACGGCACCGGTTGCCCCGGTTACCGCGAAGCTTTGTCAACGCCGAGATTTCCAACAGGACCAAATGCCATTGACGACCGCAACCCGATCCCTGAAAATCCTTCTGGTGTCACCCCAGGGGAAAATGGACGACGACAGCAACCAGAAGCCGCTCTTTCACATGGCGCTTGCCGTGCTGGTCAGTCTGACTCCCCCGCAACATACCATTGAAATGGTCGATGAGCACTTCCACGACGATATCGACTACGACGGTGACTACGACCTCGTCGGCATCACCTCGCGAACCCTTGAAGCTACACGTGCCTACGAGATAGCCGATACCTTCCGTGCCCATGGAAAGAAAGTCGTCCTCGGCGGACTGCACATCTCATTCAACCCCGAAGAAGCAGCCATCCACGCAGACAGCATCGTTGTCGGGGAAGCCGACAACCTCTGGGCAGCTCTCATTGAGGATGTCGGAAACGGAGTGCTTAAAGCGCTCTATGACTCAAAGGAATATCCTCCAGTAAAGGAGATTGTGCCGATAGACTACGCCCGCATCTCTCGTTCCTCGAAACGGGGCAAAGTCGACGGCACCAAGTCGATCCCGATCTACGTTACCCGCGGGTGCCCGTTCAACTGCTCGTTCTGCGTTACACCCAATTTCACCGGCAAGCAGTACAGGGCCCAGAAGGCCGAATCGCTGAAAACGCAGGTCGAAGAGGCGAAAAAATATTTCTTCAAGGCGAGCCGCAGTTCAAAAAAGCCCTGGTTCATGCTCACCGATGAAAACCTCGGCATCAACAAGAAAAAGCTCTGGGAATCCCTCGACCTCCTCAAAGAGTGCAATATCACCTTCAGTGTCTTTCTCTCGATCAACTTCCTTGAAGACCCTCAAACGGTCAACAAACTTGTCGATGCCGGCTGCAACTTCGTGCTCGCCGGGCTCGAGTCCATCAAGCAGAGCACCCTTGAGGCCTATAACAAAGGTCACGTCAACTCCGCGGAGAAGTATTCGAAAATCATCGAGGAATGCCGCAGAGCCGGGCTGAACATCCAGGGGAACTTCCTCTTCAACCCCGCCATCGACACCTTCGAGGATATCGATGAGCTGGTGCGGTTCGTCGAAAAGAACCATATCTTCATGCCCATCTTCCAGATCATCACTCCCTATCCGGGAACACAGATGTACATGGACTATAAGCGCGACGGACTTATCACCATAGAGGACTGGGAGAAATACAACGCACTGCACCTCGTCATCAAGTCCGACCGCTATGATCCCGTGCTGTTTCAGTACAAGGTGCTCAGAAGCTACAAAGGCATATACTCCTGGCGCCACATCGCCGGCAGGATCTGGTACAACCCGAAAAAGTTGATCAACCTCATCACAAACCTCGCCTTCCGCCACCACCTCACTTCGGAGCTCAAAGCCTTCGAGGCAGCACACAACCTCTCCTCAGAAAGTCTCCGGAATGTACGGTAGGCAAAGCGCTCACCGGGGCAGGAAGGCGACGGAAAGCTCCCTGAGCCTGGCCTCGGCCCACGCATTCAAACTCCTCGGGCTCCGAAGCCACAGCCGGATGGAACTAGAGACGAAACTCCGTAAAAAGGGATTTGAAGAAGCGCACATCGCCGGCTCGATTGAGCGGCTCATTGAGCTGAACCTCATCAATGACCGTACGTTTGCCGAAGAGTTCATGAGAAGCCGGAGCCGAATGAAACCGGCCGGCCGCATCAAGCTCAAGATGGAACTCCGCAAACGGGGCGTCGAAGACGCCATCATCGACGAAATACTAAAGCGTCACGATAGCACTGGAGCGTGCCTCGATGCCGCAGAAAAGAAGCTGAGGGCGATTGGAGGCTCACCGGGAACCAGAGAAAAGGAAAAACTGGTACGTTTCCTGCTGGGAAGGGGGTTCATGTGGGGGGAGATCCGGGAGGCGCTTGAGACACTTATGCAGGGAAACGGGGGCCGGAGCCCCCTTGGGGAAAATGAAGAAGAAAGCTAGGCGTGCACAAGCGAACCGACATGCTCTCCACGGATCAGCCGTGAGAGGTTCCCTTTCTCATTCATGTTCATCACCACAATCGGCAGCGTATTCTCCCGGCAGAGTGTAATGGCCGTCATGTCCATCACACGGAGGTTCTTGCGGATGACGTCAAGGTAGGAGATTTTCGGAAAGAATTCCGCACCGGGGTTGGTTTCGGGATCAGAATCGTAAACGCCATCGACACGGGTGCCTTTGACAATGACATCGGCTTCAATCTCAATGGCCCGAAGCGAAGCGGCCGTATCGGTGGTGAAGTAGGGATTGCCTGTCCCGGCACCGAAAATCACAACCCTTCCTTTTTCAAGGTGGCGGATTGCCCGACGGCGGATGAACGGCTCGGCCATCTGTTCCATCTTGATGGCAGTCTGCAGCCTCGTATACACTCCAAGGCGCTCCAGAGCGTCCTGAAAAGCGATAGAGTTGATGACGGTGGCAAGCATGCCCATGTAGTCGGCCTGGACGCGGTCCATGTTCTTGGCTGCATCGGAAACACCCCGGAAGATATTGCCGCCACCGATGACCAGTGCGATCTCGGCCCCCATGTCGCGGGCTTCTTTCACCTCTTCGGCAAACCGCTCAAGCATTTCAGCATTGATGCCGTAGCCATCAACGCCCGCAAGAGCCTCTCCGCTCAGTTTCAGCAGGATGCGCCTGTATTGCATAGTCATTATCCTCCGGGAAAGTGGTTAAGAGGGGTACCCTGAAGAAAGCCTACACCTTTAAATCTGCACAAAAAAACCGGGCAAAAAAAAGCCCCGATACCGAGGCTTTTTCATTACTCATTCTCCAAGCTGGTAGCGGACAAATTCCTTCACTTCCAACTTGGTCTGCACTTGCTTGCTGAACTCATCGAGCACGGCAGACACTTTCAGGTTGTTCGACTTGATGAAGGCCTGCTCAAGAAGCACCACCTCCTGATAGTACTTATCGAGGCGACCGAGAACGATCTTGTCGACAAACTCCTCTTTCTTGCCCTGGCCCAGCGCCTGCTGGCGGTAGATCTCGGATTCCTTGGCAATCAGTTCCTCGGGAACGGCGGAACGGTCGACTTCGATCGGTGCTGCAGCTGCGACCTGCATGGCGAGGTCCTTGGTAAGGCCCGTCACCGCATCAGGCTTGTCAGTCGCCACATGGATGATGGCTCCGAGCTGGGCTCCGGGGTGGACATAGGACTCGACGAGGCCATCTGAAGCATCAGTGAAAACGAGACGCTTCAATTCAATCTTCTCTCCGAGCTTCCCGGTCATGGTCTTGATTGCATCGTCGACGAGTTCGCCACCCATCTCCTCCGTCATCCTGAGCTTCAGGAGCTCAGCAGCCGAAGCGATACGATTCTGCAGGGCGAGCTCGGCAAGTGCTCCGGCAAAGCCGGTAAACACCTCACCACGAGCCACGAAATCGGTCTCACAGTTGAGTTCGAGAATGACGCCCGACTTGCGGTCCGACGACACCCTGATGCAGATCATGCCTTCGCTGGCATCTTTGTCTGCACGCTTGGCGGCAAGAGCGGCACCTTTCTTGCGAAGGTATTCGATGGCCTTCTCCATGTCGCCGCCGGTCTCCTCAAGGGCCTTTTTACAGTCCATCATGCCGATACCGGTCGTATCGCGCAGGTCCTTTACATCTTTTGCTGAAATCTGGCTCATGTCTCTAGGCTGTTGTCTTGTAATTCTTGTTGTGCTTGTTACTCTGCGCTTTCCTCTGCACCCTCGGCAGCTTCCGGCTCATCCATCTCTGCGAGGACTTCCTGCTCGACCTTCATGGCACGTGCGTTGACGACGGTGTCGGCCACGGCCTTTACCATAAGCTGAATGGAGCGGATCGCATCGTCGTTGGCAGGAATGACATAGTCAACCTGCTCCGGGTCGCAGTTGGTGTCGACCATTGCGAAAATCGGGATACCGAGCGAACGGGCTTCCTTGATGGCGATGTGCTCTTTTTTAATGTCGACGATGAAGAGTGCTGCAGGCAGACGGGTCATCGTGGCGATGCCGCCGAGGATCCGCATGAGTTTCTCGCGCTCGCGGGCAAGCATGAGGCGCTCTTTTTTGGTAATCATGTCGAAGGTACCGTCCGTCTCCATCCGTTCGATGGAGTTCATGCGCCTGATGCTCTGGCGGATGGTGGAGAAGTTGGTGAGCATGCCGCCGAGCCAGCGCTCACAGACGAAAGGCATGCCGGCGCGCGTGGCCTCGGCTGCGATGATCTGCTTGGCCTGCTTTTTGGTGCCGACAAACATGATCTCCCTGCCGGTCTGGGCAATGGCATCGAGTGCGTTGAGGGCATCATCGGCGAGAACGAGGGTCTTCTGAAGGTCGATGATATGAACGCCGTTCTTCTCCATGAAGATGTACGGCTTCATTTTCGGGCACCAGCGGCGTGCGAGGTGGCCGAAGTGGACTCCTGCGCGGAGCATCTCTTCAAGCTGAAAGTGTGACATTTGTCGTGTCCTTGTGTTTAGTTGTTGCCTCTACCGCCGCCCGCATGCCGGGACCCGGCGCAACAGCGCCGGACACTGCCGGAATGCTCCATCCGGGGGAAACCCCCGGAACGGCGCGGTATGTGGGATGTTGTACGAAAAAAAGTAATCCGGAAATATCAACGCTTGGAGAACTGGAAGCTCTTGCGCGCCTTTTTGCGGCCGAACTTCTTGCGCTCGACCATGCGGGGATCCCTGGTAAGAAGGCGTTCCTGCTTCAGGACCGCACGGGCCGCGTCATCGAACTCGGTGAGAGCACGGGCAATGCCGAGGCTGACCGCTCCCGACTGGCCGCTGAGTCCGCCGCCTTTCACATTGACCTTGATGTCGAAGTCTTCAGTCTTCTCGGTCAGTACCAGCGGACGGAGTGCATGCAGACGCTTGACCTCGTCCCGGAAATATTCTTCGACCGGCAGCTTGTTGATGATGACCCTGCCCTTGCCCGGAGTCATGAACACCCGTGCAACGGAGGTTTTGCGGCGTCCAACGGTATCGATAACCTCTTTCATTCCCTCTCGCTTTATTGTTTAGTGTATTTTCATTTCAGTCGGCGCCTGAGCCTCATGCGGATGCTGAGTACCTGCATATACCTTCAGTTTCCTGAAGAGCTGGCGGCCAAGGTTGTTGTGCGGAAGCATGCCCCATACGGCGTGCTCAATGATCTTTTCCGGCTTTTTGCGAAGCAGGTCCTTCACGGAGTCTACCCTGACGCCGCCCGGGTAATGGGAGTGGGAGAAGTAGGTCTTCAGATTCTCTTTGTTTCCGCTGAGGGCTACTTTCTCGGCATTGGTGACCACGATGAAGTCACCGGTATCAACGTGCGGAGTGAACTGGGGCTTGTGCTTCCCCCTGAGGACTCTGGCGATCTCAGCCGCCATCCTGCCAAGAACCTGGCCTTCGGCATCTATGACATACCACTTCCGTTCGACATCGGCAGGCTTCGCCGAATATGTTTTAAAACTTAGCGTCTTGCTCATGCTGTGTGTACAATGGTTTTAACAGGACTTTTCCGAAAAATAAAGTTTATCAATGTAAATTATTTCACTTAATTCTACAAATTATACCGTTCTCCTTTTCACAGCCTCTCCGGGGGGAACGAACCCTTAGCAGCACTCCTTAGATGAAGCCTCTAATCGCCCTGGTCGGCCGACCCAATGTCGGCAAATCAACCCTCTTCAACCGTATCCTCCGCGAGAAGGCTGCCATCGTCGACCCCACGCCCGGAGTGACCCGCGATCGCCACATCGCTGAAGGGCACTGGCAGGGCCGCGAATTCCGCCTGATGGATACCGGAGGGTACGCTCCCGAGGATGGCGTCATCAGCACGGCCATGCTCGAACAGACCATGATGGCCATCCATGACGCCGACATCATCATTTTTCTGACTGACGTGCGCTCGGGCCTTTCCTACGACGACCTTGAGCTCGCCAAGATCCTCAAGAGGAACTTTTCCGACAAGCCGACCTTCCTTGCCGTCAACAAGGCGGAGTCGCCGCAGCTTGCCATTGAAGCGGCATCCTTCGTCAGCACAGGATTCACTGAACCCTGGGCAATATCGGCACGTGACGGCAGCGGCGTGGCCGACCTGCTCGATGAGATCCTCCTCAACTTCCCCGAGTCCGACGGCCCCCCGGAAGAAGACGGTGCCATAAGGCTTGCCGTCATCGGCCGCCCGAACGTCGGTAAATCCAGCTTCGTCAATGCCCTCCTCGGCACCAACCGCCAGATTGTCTCCAGCATTCCCGGCACCACGCGCGACGCCATCGACACCCGTTTCACCCGTAAACAGCAGGAGTTCCTTCTGATCGATACGGCAGGTCTGCGCAAGCGGACAAAGATCAGTGCCGGAATCGAGTATTACAGCTCGCTGCGCAGCGAACGGGCCATCGAACGCTGCGAAGTGGCCATCGTCATGCTCGATGCCACACCGGGCATCGAAAAGCAGGACCTGAAGATCATCAACATCGCCGCTGAACGCAAACGCGGCGTGCTCCTCCTCGTCAACAAGTGGGATCTCGTCGAAAAGGACTCCAAGACGAGCAAGCTGTACGAAGAGACCCTCCGCTCCCATATGGGAAACCTTTCCTATGTCCCGGTTATCTTCACCTCGGCCCTGACGAAAAAGAACCTCTACCGCGCCATCGATACAGCAAAAGAGATCAGCCAGAACCGCTCGCGGAAAATCAGCACGAGCGCCCTCAACCGATTCCTCGAGGAGGCTCTTGCCGCCAACCACCCATCCACCCGGACGGGCAAGGAGCTGAAAATCAAGTACATGACCCAGATCGAGGCACCTTGGCCGGTATTTGCATTTTTCTGCAATAATCCGGAGCTTGTACAGACCAATTTCAGGAAATTCCTCGAAAACAAGCTGCGAGAGAAGTTCAGCTTAGAGGGTGTCACAATCTCGCTGCGCTTCATGCAGAAGTAACTTCCGCAATCATTTAACCCACCCGATAAAGCCATGCCCGCAATAGACCAGCAGCAGATTCTCCAGGCACTCTCCACCGTGCAGGAACCCGACCTCAAAAAAGACCTCGTCACCCTCGGCATGATCCGTGACATTGCCATCAGCGATGCTGGCGATGTGTCGTTCAGCGTGGTGCTCACAACACCGGCATGCCCCTTGAAGGAAGAGATCAAAACGGCCTGCATCAATGCCGTAAAGGCCGGTGTGCCGGGAGTCGGCACCATCAGGGTAAATCTGGAGGCGAAAGTGACTTCCGGCTCCAGCTGCAGCCACGGCCATGAGCCCGGTGACGGGCACAGCCATGACAACGGACACCAGTGCTCGAGCGGCCAGTGCGGCGGGCATGACAAACCGCTCCAGGGTGTGAAAAACATCATCGCCGTGGCATCAGGAAAGGGCGGGGTAGGAAAATCGACCCTCGCCGTCAACCTCGCCGTCAGCCTCGCAGAAAGCGGCGCGAAGGTCGGACTCATCGACGCCGATCTCTATGGACCGAGTATCCCTACCATGTTCGGGCTCCACTCCGAGAAGCCTGAAATGTCGGGCAAGAAAATCCGGCCGCTTGAAAAATTCGGGGTGAAGCTGATGTCGATCGGCTTCCTCATTGAAACCGACACCGCCGTCATATGGCGCGGTCCGATGGCCTCCAGCGCCATCAAGCAGTTCATCACCGACGTCGACTGGGGCGAGCTCGACTATCTGGTCTTCGACCTTCCTCCCGGAACCGGAGACATACAGCTTACGCTCGTACAGACCATCCCCGTCACCGGAGCCCTCATCGTCACCACTCCGCAGGACGTGGCACTAGCCGACGTTTCGAAAGCCGTCAGCATGTTTGGGAAAGTAGGTGTCCCCATCCTCGGCCTCGTGGAGAACATGAGCTGGTACGAACTTCCGGACGGTTCAAGAGACTACATCTTCGGCCAGAAAGGCGGAGAGCGCTTCGCCAAAGCCCAGGGGCTGTCGTTCCTCGGAGCCATTCCGATCGAGCGCGGTGTCGGAGAGGGCAGCGACAGCGGCATGCCCTACGTCCTCGGCAAACCCGAATCCACGTCGGCCAAAGCGCTGAAGGGTGTTGCAATGGAGACTGCCCGCAGGATATCCATCACGAACGCCTCATGCCGGGACGAGAACACCGGTTGCGGCAGCGGATGCGGATGCGGGAACGATGAAACGGTTTAGAGTTGTTTTTTTGAGGACCGGGGTAGATATTACCCTGTTCCTCCGGGGAGGTTCACCTGTATTTCCAATTACTAAAAGATGTATGCCATGAGCACAAGCAAAGACTACCTGCCGAACAGCGATGCACTCTATGACCGTGTGATCGCCGCACTTGAAACCGTACGCCCATACCTGCAGGTTGACGGCGGAGACTGCCAGCTTGTCGGCATCACCAAGGATATGGTTGTGGATGTGAAACTGCTTGGAGCATGCGGCAGCTGCCCCATGAGCACCCTGACCCTTCGGGCGGGCGTCGAGCAGGCCATCAAGAAAGCCATTCCGGAAATCGTCCGGGTGGAATCCGTCTAAGCTGCTGACCGCAAGGAGAGAAATCGACCCGGGCCCGCTGAGGTCCGGGAGCCGGTTTCATCAAGAGGTCACTGCTTATACCGCTCCTAGTAATCCTCTTCGGGGGGCGCGTTCAACCTCACTTCAAGTTCACTCAGGTCGGCAATGAGCACATCACGTGCACGGCTTCCATCCTGCGGCCCTACGATCCCCTCTTTCTCCAGCTGGTCCATAACCCTTCCCGCACGGCTGAAGCCGAGCCGGAGCCGCCGCTGGAGCAGCGAAGTACTACCCTGCTGGCTCATAACCACAAGCCTTGCTGCCTCGTCAAATGCCGGGTCCCGCTCATCATCTTCTGCACCAAACGACTGTGGGGCACCATTCTCAGAGCTTCCCCGTTTCCGCATCTCACCCTTCGGCAGAAGAACGTCACGGACATCCGTCAGGGCATGCTGGCTGCCGATATAGCGCGTCACTGCCTCTACTTCTTTCGACGAAACATATGGCCCCTGGAGGCGGATGGCCTTCGGGAGTGAAGACGGCTGGTAGAGCATGTCACCATCGCCGAGAAGCTGTTCGGCGCCGGACCCGTCAAGAATGGTTCTCGAGTCCACTTTGCTTGCCACCTGAAAGGCGATGCGCGAAGGGAAGTTCGCCTTGATGATGCCTGTGATGATGTCGACAGAAGGACGCTGGGTAGCCACGATGAGATGGATGCCGACAGCGCGGGCCAGCTGGGCAAGGCGCGTGATAGGCTCCTCGACGTCGCGGCCGGCGGTGATCATGAGATCGGCGAGCTCGTCAATGACCACAACGATGTAGTACATCGCATCCATGGGGTTCGCCCGGTTAAAGTCCCCGATGTTGCGGACCCCGGCCTGCTCGAGGCGGATATAGCGCAGCTCCATCTCCTTTTCGACGCACTTCAGGGCGTAGACCGCTTTCTGCGGCTCCGTTACAATCTGTTCATCGAATCCGGGGAATCGAAGCAGGAAGTGGTTTTTCAGGTGCTGGTAATGGAACAGCTCGACCCGCTTCGGATCGATAAGGACGAACTTCACCTTGTCGGGAGTGCAGGAGTATAGGAGGCTGGAGAGAATGACGTTGATGCCGACCGACTTGCCCGAGCCGGTCGAGCCGGCGATGAGGAGGTGCGGCATGGCGGTCAAGTCATCGATATAGACCTCGTTTGAGATGGTCTTGCCGAGCACGATCGGCAGGATGTAACGGCTGTTCTTGAACTTCTCCACCTGCAGCACGCTCCGGAGCATGACGGTCTCAGGGCGGCTGTTGGGGATCTCGACGCCGACGGCGTTCTTTCCGGGGATGGGCGCGATGATGCGGATGCCCCTGGCGGCAAGGGCCATGGCAAGGTCATTTTCCAGCGCCGTCACCCGGCTGACCTTCACATCAGGCGCAAGTTCCATCTCAAACAGCGTCACCCTCGGCCCCACCGTCGCCTGTATCCTCATCACCTCGATCTTGTAGATGGAGAGCTTTTCGAGGAGACGTCGCTTGCTTTCGGCAAGATGCTCCTCATCAATCCCGCCATCACCCTCCGGTCCCTTTTCAAGCAGGTCGATGGAGGGTATGCGGTAGGTATCGCGGTCTTTCGTCTTCACCTTCAGCTTGCGATCGTCGAGATCAGCCTCCATTTCATGGGTGGCCTGCTGAACGACAAGCTCCACACCGTCATCCCGACTTACGCCGGGGGGGGAAGAGAAGAGGGCAGGCGTACTATAGGGTAAATGGGCGTTGCCCTCGAGGCGTTCTGGTGCGGGGGGAGGAACTACAGAAGCCTCAGCGGGCCTTGCTATGGCAGCCGGTACGGCAGCGGGTTCATTTTTTTTTTACCGAGAGCCCGGAACACGTTCCCGATCCGTGAAAACAGGCGGGATGGCATGGCCGCAACCGTAGGCACAACACCCGCCCCTACGCCGGGGAGCATGATGCGGCTGAGATAGAATGACGGAACAGCAGCAATAGCCAGCAAAAGCGCCCACGCTCCCGTTGCGCCAAGCAATGTAGAGAACATCTCGGCAAGCATCCTGCCGACAGCTCCAGCAAGAAGGTCGCTGAATGCGAACGGTGTCAGCCCCCCCATTGCCGCCAGATCCAGCGACATCAGCACGCTGTACAGGAAAAAGATCAAGGCCGACTTCAGGCTTTTTGAACGGAACAGAGAGACCCCCCAGAAGAAGACCGCGGAAAAGAGCAGGAGCGAGGGGAAGCCAAGGAAAGAGCGGACGAAAAAGGACCCCACCCTTGCGCCGAGAAGCCCGAAGGGGGTCTGGATGTGGGCTACAGCATCACGTGCTGCAGGGCCCAAAATGTCATACCAGGGCAACTGGAGATAGACCGCCTGGTCACCGGGATGGAAGGTGATGGTCGAACCGGCAAGGAAAAGGGCGGAAAGCATCAGGACAATCCCTCCGATCTCCCGTTTAAGAGCCCCGTGCCCCGATTTTTTCCCGGTATCCGCGCTGTTGTCCTTTTTCCTCTTCACCCTTGAGTTTCTGTGGTTGAATGATTGAACCCTCCCCCTTAGGAGAGGGAGGTTTTCACGAACGGCAGGGGCCGTATCGTACCCGGCTGCATGGTGCCGCGTATCTCGACGAACACCCTCGTGCCCGGCTTCTGGTACTCGCGAAGGAGGCTGCAGGTACCCACCGGCTCCTGAAGGGTCGGCGAGAGGGTGCCGCTGCACACCCGCCCGATCTCCTGATGATCGCTGTTGAAGAGCTTGCAGCCCTGGCGCGGCAGTGCGCGCCCCTCAAGCACAAATCCTGCAACCGAACGTTTCGGATTCAGTTCCACCTGAAGACAGGCCTCCCGGCCGATAAAGTGCCCTTTGTCCAATTTCACCACCCATTTCAGGCGGGCTTCAAGGGGGTTGGTATCCTCATCGATTTCATGCCCGTAGAGAGAATATCCCATTTCAAGGCGGAGGGTATCGCGGGCGCCGAGACCGATTGGAAGGATTCCTTCAGGCTGTCCGGACCGGAGCAGCTCTTCCCAGAGCGGAAGGGCCATCTCATTCGGCACACAGATTTCAACACCGATCTCGCCGGTATAACCGGTGCGGGCCACCATCAGCTCCACACCGCGATACTCCAGTGTGCAGAAGTGGAACGACCCGAGAGATGGGGCGACGAGGGAAGGCAGCACCTTTTTCAGGATATCGAACGCCTTCGGACCCTGAAGGGCGATCAGCGACATCGCCGCTGAATGGTCTTCAAGCACGACACCATCATATTCTGCCACATGCTCCTGGAGCCACTGGTAATCTTTTTCGCAGTTGCCTGCGTTGACGATGATGAAAAAGGTTTGGGCGTCGATGCGGTAGATGATGAGATCGTCAACGATACCGCCGCTTGGATAAAGCATCACGTTGTACTGGGCCTGACCGTTTTTAGCGCGGCTGAGGTCATTGGTGGTCATATGCTGGAGGAACTCCTCCGCACGGGGCCCCTTCACATAGAAATTCCCCATGTGCGAGACATCGAAAAGGCCCGCCGCACTTCGGACGGCCCGATGTTCGGCAATGATGCCTGAATACTGAACCGGCATAAGCCATCCGCCGAAATCAATAATCCTCGCCCCGGCCTTCTCGTGCCAGGGATACAATGCTGTTTTTTTCATGTACTCACTCTTCTGGTGTTGGCCTTACGGAACTGGACTCTTCAGGCTGCGGACGGGCGAAGGTGGCCCTTCCGCAGGTCTCCTGTTCTTCAATATACGAATCCACAACGCTTGCTGAAGAGGTCGGCGCACTTTTCAGTGGCGGCCTTTCTGCTTGTCGCGTTTGATCTTCTGCGGCTTGCAGAGCGCATCTTTCTTTCTGGCTACACGGGCACACCTGCGGCATATATGGCGCGCCCCGCCCTCCTCGGCCACGCGCCCGGCATGGCGCAGCGCATCCTTTTCCTCGAGCCGGCAGAGCTTCTTCATCAAACAGGCCTCAGTAACGGATTTGGTTACTGAGCTCATTCCTGTCGCCCTCCCGGATCGGAAAATGCCTGGAAAGCAGCTCACCGCAACGGCCGACAGCCTCGCAAAGGGCAGCTGCAGCATCACCGCGCCGGATGCCCTGGACTATGCCGCCGACGAGCTCCGTCCATGCTCCGGGGTCCACTTTCTCGTTGATGCCTTTGTCGGCCACAACCCTGACCATGTGCTCAAAAAGCGAGATATAGATGAGTACGCCCGTCGCCGCCTCGGTGCCGTTGATCCCCTTCTGGTAAAACGCTGCAAGGGAGGCTTTTGCGACAGCGTCCTGCATATCCGTTTTGCGGGCAAACATGCGGCGCAGGGGTGCAAGACGCACGAGCAGTTCATGGAAAACGATGAAAAGCGGAACGAAGACACCGAGAAAATGCCACATGCCGTCTCCGCCCTGAAAATGCCCCACCGCCACAGCGACGATCATTGAAGAAAACAAGGCCCCGACCACCGAAGCGTGGCGATAGCGGGAACTCTCCTCGACCACCATCACGACAATCTCCCCCGAAGTGCTCGCCTCGGCCGCTTTGATCCGCTCCTCTACCTGCCGCTGGCCGGATTCAGTGAGCAGCTTCCGTACCGGATTGTATTTCATTTTCTCCTCCTGCATTGTTGTGGGACCCTTCGCCCTCACCAGCTCCCCGAAGCGCCGCCGCCACCGAATCCGCCGCCTCCGCCCCCAAAGCCACCGCCGCCGAAACCGCCTCCACCACCAAAGGTGCCGCCTCCGTAGAAACCGCCTCCGGGACCGCCGGAGATGAACGGCCCCCCACCGCCACCGCGATGGCGGCTGAAAAGGCCGCTGAAGTATATGAAAAAGAGCAGCAGCATAAGCATCGGCAGCGACACCCGTCCCCCCTTCTTCGGAGCCCCGGGTTCAGCCCTGTATTCCCCGTGTACAGCTGCTATGATGGAGGAAACTCCCTGCAGGAATCCTTCATCGATCCTGCCTGCGCGAAACAGCGGAACCATTTCGTTCTGGACGATGCGCCCGGCCGTAAGGTCGGTCAGGCTCCCTTCTAGGCCATAGCCGACCTCGATGCGGATCTTGCGGTCATCACGCGAAGCAATGAGCAGCGCGCCATTGTCCTTGCCTTTGCGGCCGATCTTCCATGCCTCGGCTACCCGCATGGAGAAATCCTCTATTGCGTCTCCCTCGAGTGAAGGAACCGTCAGCACCACTACCTGGGTCGATTCCTCTTTTTCAAGGCGCGCAAGGCTGCGATCGATTGAGGCCCGGGCAGAGGGAGAGATCATTGCGCCGTAGTCGTTCACCCTGCCGGACAGCGCCGGAACATCAAGGGCAAAGAGTGTGGAAGAAAAGGCTGCAAGGAGCGGAATGAGCAGCACAAGCACGCCGAGGGCCCTTACGGGCAGGGCCCCGGCGTCGTGCACTCTCTCTCTGAAGAAGGTCCGGACCATCCTCAGAATTTCACCTCCGGCAGGGCCTTCGAGGCTTCATCAGCCTTGAAGTACTCTCTCGGCTTGAGTTTCAGAAGCAGCGAATTGGTCATGGAGTTCGGGAACTGGCGGATCGAGAAGTTGAGGGTTTCGACAGCGCCGTTGTAGCGCTGGCGGGCAACCGCAATGCGGTTCTCGGTGCCTTCCAGCTGGTTCTGGAGGTCGCGGAAGTTCTGGTTGGCCTTGATTTCAGGGTAGCGCTCAACCGTCACGAGGAGGCGGGAGAGACTTGAGGAAAGTGCGCCCTGTGCGCTCTGGAAGCGCTGCATGGCCTGAGGGTCGCTGAGCATCTCGGGCGTCATCGTCACCGACGATGCTTTGGCGCGGGCCTCGACGACGGCAGTAAGGGTTTCCTTTTCGAAATCCGCCGCACCCTTCACCGTGGCGACAAGGTTCGGCACGAGATCCCCTCGGCGCTGGAGCTGCGACTCAAGGTCACCCCATGCACGGTTCACGGCTTCGTCGTTCTGCTGGATGCTGTTGTAGCCGCATCCTGAAAGGGAACCGAAGAACAAGAGCAGCGTAAAGATCTGTATGACACGGATAGCCATCGGTTTTCTGGAGGTGGTGTTCATGGGGTATGGTGTTGGTTGTTCAATGATTGCAAGGGTAAACATACAAACAATTCTGCAAAAGCATTCCGTTCAGCTGATAAGCCGCTCCACGGTGAAGACGCCGCCCACCTTCTTCAGCTTGTCCATAAGGGCACTGAGCTTTTCGGTGTTGCGTACATAGACCATGACGGTGCCGACGAACATCCCGTCGCGGGCATGGAGCGAAATGCTGCGGATGTTGGTATCGAACTTCGACATGACGAGGGTGAGCTGGTTGGTGATGCCGATACGGTCTTCTCCGACGATTCGGATGCCTGCGAGGAAGTCGGTTTCGACCTTCCGGTTCCACGATACCGACACCACCCGCTCACTTTTCTGCAGGTTCTCGTTACTCACGTTGATGCAGTTTTTCCGGTGGATCTTCACCACGCCTTCTGCAGTAACGAACCCGATGACATCATCTCCCGGAACCGGCTGGCAGCATTTCGCGTAAGCGTATGCGATATTGTTCATTCCGGCGATCGTGACCTCGTCCCGCTTTTTCGGCTGATCCTTCCGATCCTCGCCGCCCTCCCGGGCCGTGCGAAGATACTCTGCCAGCTGTTTCGGATCCTCCCTGACCTCAAGCGATTCCGGCTCCCGCTGTTCGCTGTTGACGCGTTTGATGACCTCTTCGCCGTTGATCTGCTGGTTTGCCAGGGCGCTGAAAAAGTCCGCAGGGGTCTTCACCCCGTATCGTCGGGCGTAACGCACGATGTCATTGTCCGAGAGGAGCTTCTTCGTCCCCGTAAGCATCTTCTCCCACATACCGCGACCCTTTTCGATCTGAAGGCGGCGCTCTTCGTTGATGGCCGAACGGATCTTCAGTTTAGCACGGTGGGTCACCACCAGCTTCAGCCAGTCAGCCTTGGGCTGCTGGTTCTTGGAGGTGATGATCTCTACCCGGTCTCCCGACTTGAGTTCGGCGTTCAGCCGGACAATGCGCCCGTTGACCTTCGCGCCGATGCATCCGTTGCCGATTTCGGTGTGGATGGAATAGGCGAAATCGATCGGGGTTGCGCCGGCCGGCATGGTCTTCATGTCGCCCTTCGGGGTGAAAACATAGATTTCGTCATGGTAGAGATTGAGCTTGAACCCCTCCATGAATGCGGCCGCAGAATCGGCGTCCTTGATGAGCTCGCGGGCCCAGCGGAGGAACGAGTCGATGCTGGCGTCGTCCTTGCTGATTTTCTCCTTGTAGCGCCAGTGCGCCGCGACGCCGAGTTCTGCGAACTCGTGCATGCGCCGGGTGCGGATCTGCAGCTCCACCATGTTGCCCTTCGGGCCGATGATGGCAGAATGGAGCGACTGGTATCCGTTATGCTTGGGGATGGATATGTAGTCCTTGAAGTGCTGCGGAACGGGCGGATACTTCTGGGTGATGAAACCGTAAACGGCAAAACAGTCGGCGATGCGTTCCGTATCGATGATCACACGGATGCCGTAGAGGTCGTGGATATCCTCGTAGGTCTTGTTCTTGTTGCGCATCTTGTTGTAGATCGAAAACAGGTGCTTAGCCCGTCCCTGCACCTCGACCTGGAAGCCCTGCTTCTCAAGGTCATCCTTGATGGGATCGATCATCTTGTTGAGGTAGGCGACCCGCTCGCCCCTCGTCAGGCGGACTTTCTGCTGCAGGAATGCGAACATCTCCGGGTCGATGTACTTCAGGGCGAGGTTCTCGAACTCCACCTTCATCTTGCCGAGACCGAACCGATGCGCAAGCGGTGCGTATATGTCGCGCGTTTCCAGAGCGATCTTCAGCCTCCGGTGCTCGGGGAGCGACTCGAGGGTGCGCATATTATGCAGCCGATCGCAGAACTTAATGAGGATGACGCGGATATCCTTCACCATCGAGAGCAGCATTTTCCGGAACCCTTCAGCCTGCGTGGTCTCGCGGTTGATCATGATCCCGGATATCTTCGTCAGCCCTTCGACGATGTCTGCGACCTCAAGACCGAGTTCGGCGGAAATGTCCTCATAGGTATAGCCGCTGTCCTCGATCACGTCGTGCAGAAGCGCGGCGGCGACCGATACGCCATCAAGCGGCAGCTCGTTGAGCAGAATCGTTGCGACCTCCACCGGATGGTAGAAATAGGGCTCGCCGGAAGCGCGCTTCTCCCCCTCATGGGCACGGTAGCACATGAAAAACGCCCGCTGTATCAGCGATTCATCGACCTGCTTGAGGTTCTGGCGTGCAAGACGCAGAATCTCATGGAGTTTCTGGTAGTGCTCCTTTTCTATCTGGGCCAACATAGCCGCTTCTGCTCCCCTTGAAAAAAAGTGGTAGATGCTGAAGGGGGTCCCGCTCCGGGCCCCCCGTCTCTTCTCTATAAAACTTTATTTCGCCATTAACAAAACAATGCACGAAGAAAAACTACTCCAACCTCATGCCTGCTCTCCTTTGCCGGGAGGTGCCGCGCCGCCAAGACGATCTTCGAGGCGTGCAATCTCGTCGCGCAGATATGCGGCCTTCTCATATTCCATGGCAAGCGCCGCCTGCTGCATCTCGGCGCGAAGTTCTGCAGCCATCGCACGGCCCTCCTCGGGGGTCATGGACTCGAGAACACCTGCAAGCAGTCGTTCAGGACGCGGCTCAAGTCCGAACCGGCGGCGGCGGTAGCGTTCCTCGGCATCGGCGACACTGGTGGTGTCGAGGATCTCCTCGACCGACTTTGTGATGGAGCGGGGCGTGATGCCGTGCTCCTCATTATACCGCTGCTGGATCTCGCGCCGGCGGGCAGTCTCGTCGAGCACTTCCCGTATAGAGCGGGTGATGGTGTCGGCATAGAGCACCACGAAACCCTCAACATTTCTCGCAGCCCTGCCGGCAATCTGCATGAGCGACCGGGTATTGCGCAGGAACCCCTCCTTGTCGGCATCGAGAATCGCCACAAGGGAGACTTCCGGCAGGTCAAGCCCCTCGCGAAGAAGGTTGACACCGACAAGGACATCGATCTCCCCCGTACGGAGCTCGCGCAGAATCTGCATCCGCTCAAGGCTCTTGATCTCGGAATGAAGGTATCGGGACCGGACGCCTGCCTTGCGGAGGAAGTCGTGCAGGTCTTCGCTCATCCGCTTCGTCAGGGTCATCACCAGCACCTTGTGCCCTCCGGCGTTATGGCGGCGGATCTCCATAAGGAGATTGTCAATCTGACCCTTCACGGGGCGAACCTCCACCGGAGGATCGAGCAACCCGGTCGGGCGTACCACCTGCTCGACAACAACGCCGCCCGAGCGTTCAAGCTCGAGATCTCCGGGCGTTGCGCTGATGCAGATGACCTCAGGAACCATGTCCATGAATTCATCGAAGCGGAGCGGCCGGTTGTCGAGCGCAGAGGGCAGACGGAACCCATGCTCGACAAGAATGGACTTGCGTGAGCGGTCACCCCCGTACATACCGCGGATCTGCGGCAGGGTCACATGCGACTCATCGACCACCACCAGATAGTCCTCGGGGAAATAGTCAAGCAGACAGTGCGGCCGCTCGCCGGGATTGCGAGCCGCGATGTGGCGTGAATAGTTCTCGATGCCGGAGCAGTAGCCGAGCTCCTTCATCATTTCAAGGTCATACCGGGTCCGCTCCTCAAGCCGCCCCGCCTCCACAAACCTTTCGGCCGAGCGAAGCTCGTTAAGCCGGCCGGCCAGTTCATTTTCAATCCGGAGCATAGCCTGTTTCAGCTGTTCCTCTCCGGCAACGAACTGGCGGGCGGGGTAGATGAATGCGTAGGGATCGCTGCCGAGCACTTCGCCGCTCGACATGTCGAAGGTCTGCAGGCTTTCTATCTCGTCGCCGAAAAACTCCACACGGAGCGCCAGCTGGTCGTAGGCGGGAATGAGATCGATGATGTCACCGCGCACCCGGAACTTGCCGGAACCGGGATCCACGTCGTCGCGCACGTAATGGAGGGAAATAAGCTCCTGCAGGAAACTGTTGCGCTCCTTCACCATGCCGGTGCGAAGCTCTATGATCTGGCTCTTCCACTCCTCCGGAGAGCCGAGGCCGTATATGCAGCTGACAGAGCTGACGACGATCACGTCACGCCGACCGCTGAGCAGGGCGCTGGTGGCCTTCAGCCGGAGGCGTTCGATTTCATCGTTGATGCGCAGGTCCTTGGCAATGTACTTGTCGATCGAGGGCAGGTATGCCTCCGGCTGGTAGAAGTCATAGTAGCTGATGAAGTACTCGACAGCGTTGTCTGGAAAGAACTGCCGGAGCTCCCCGTAAAGCTGCGCGGCAAGTGTCTTGTTATGGCTCATCACGAGCACCGGCCGCCCGGCCTGGGCGATCACGTTGGAAATAGTGTAGGTTTTTCCCGATCCAGTCACACCGAGCAGCGTCTGGAACGGACTACCGGCCTGCAAGCCTGCAGTGAGTTCCCGAATGGCCTTCGGCTGGTCGCCCGCAGGTTCGTAGGGGCTCACCAGCCGGTACACTCCCTTATCCATCCCAATCCCCTTCCGATCTCTCTGCACACACACTCCCTGCTACATACTTGTTTTGAATACCGTCGAATCATGCCCGGAGCGCGTCAACCCGGACCCGGGCTGTTTATACGAACCGACTCCGCCTGTTGATACCTTAAGAGGACTCCCGGCTGTTAATACCTAAAGAGGACCAACGGCTGTTAACACCTTAAGAGGACTCCCGGCTGTTGATACCTGAAGAGACCCCGGCTGTTTATCCTTAATTAAAGAACTATTCCCTTCAATTGTTAGTTCTTCATCGTAATATGCGATATCATAATGATTCAGCCCCATCTGGCTTCAGGCCGGAGGCCTCAAGCCAGATGGGGTAAGGATGACGTTGCCGGTTGCAATTATGCCCCATAAATCCCATTTTAATTTTTTACCCGGAAAAGCGGCCTTTCGGGCTTTCACGAACATCTTCGTCCCGATACTTGCCGCCGGGGCCTTTTTCCTCTCCGTAACCTCCTGCAAGCCCATGATGAATGCATCCGCCGAAGCCGGCAGCTACCCGTACCAGACCATCCCCGGAGACTCTCTCCACACCAGAATATATACCCTCAAAAACGGCCTGACCGTCTACATGAGCCCCTACCGGGACGAACCGAGGATCTATACCTCCATCGCGGTGCGTGCCGGCAGCAAGAATGACCCGGCCGAAACCACCGGCCTGGCCCACTACCTTGAGCACATGCTCTTCAAGGGCACCGACTCCATCGGCTCACTCGACTATGAAAAAGAGCATCTGGAGCTCGAGAAGATTTCCGATCTGTATGAAGAGTACCGTGCAGCCGAAGACCCTGAAAAAAGGGCCGCCATTTACCGCGACATCGACAGCATCTCCAACGTGGCCGCCAGCTACGCAGTACCAAACGAGTACGACAAGCTGCTGAACTCAATCGGTGCTCAGGGCACCAACGCCTACACCTGGGTAGAGCAGACCGTCTACCTCAACGACATCCCGGCCGACAAGCTTGAGCAGTGGCTCACCATCGAAGCCGAACGGTTCCGCAACCCCGTCATGCGCCTCTTCCATACCGAACTGGAAACGGTGTACGAAGAGAAGAACATGACCATGGACAGCGATAGCCGCAAAATATGGGAAAATCTCTTCGCAGGGCTCTTCAAAAAGCACACCTACGGCACCCAGACGACCATAGGAAAAGCGGAACACCTGAAGAATCCGTCCATACGGAACGTCATGAACTACTATCGTACCTGGTACGTACCCAACAATATGGCGCTCTGCATCGCAGGCGATTTCGACCCCGACGAAACCATCCGGCTGATTGAAAGGAAGTTCTCAGTCCTCGAGCCCAAAGCGCTGCCGGCCTTCGTCCCGCCACAGGAAGAGCCCCTGAATAAGCCAGAAGTGATACGGGTCAAGGGCCCTGAAGCCGAAGAGGTTGTAATCGGGTTCCGGTTCCAGGGCGTCAACACCCGCGACGCCGACCTCCTTACCCTGCTCGACAAGGTGCTCTACAACCAGACGGCCGGACTTATCGATTTGAACCTGAACCAGAAGCAGAAGGTGCTCGACGCAGGCTCCATGCTGGTGCTGATGAAAGACTATTCAGCTCATATCCTCAGCGCCAAGCCGCGCGAAGGCCAGAGCCTCGAAGAAGTCTCCCGCCTTCTGCAGGAGCAGGTGGAACTCATGAAAAACGGGGAGTTCCCGGACTGGCTCCTCGAGGCTGCCGTCAACGACCTGAAAATAGAACAGCTGAAGCTCTACGAAAGCAACCGCGGCAGGGTCGAAGCCTATGTCGACTCCTTCATCTGGGGCATGGACTGGCAGCAGTACAGCACCCAGATCGACCGACTCCGCAAAATTTCAAAAGAGGAGCTCACCGCCTTCGCCAGACAGCACTATAAAACGAACTACGTCGAGGTCCAGAAAGAGCATGGCACGCCGGAAAGCGAGACCAAAATACAGAAACCCCCGATCACCCCGCTCAAAGTCAACCGCGATACCCTCTCGACGTTTGCCGGTGAACTGCTCGCCATGCCCTCGAAAGGCACTGAGCCGGTCTATCTCGACTACCGGAAGGACATAGGGGTTCATGAGGTCAAGAGCGGCGTGAAGCTTCACTATGTTGAAAACCGCGAGAACGACCTGTACTCGCTCTACTATGTGTTCGACACAGGAAAGAACCAAAGCCGCAAAATCGAGCTGGCTCTCGACTACCTCTCCTATCTCGGCACGGCTGAACTTCCCCCGGAGGATTTCAGCCGCGAGCTCTACCGGCTCGGCACCAGCTTCTCGGCCTTTACTTCGGAGAACTTCGTCTATCTGAAGCTCTCAGGGCTCAGGGAGAACTTTCCCCGTGCGCTCCGCCTGCTTGAATCGCTCCTGGAGAACGCCCGCCCCGATCGGGATGCCCTTATGAAGCTGAAAGCCGGCATCCGGAAGGAGCGTGCAGACGACAAGCTTTCGAAGCGGAAAATCCTCTTCGAAGCAATGTCAAGTTACGGCAAGTACGGCCCGAAGTCACCATTCACCAATGTCCTCTCAGACCGCGAACTCGAAGCACTCACCCCCGAAGAGCTCCTGGGAGAGGTGCGCCACCTCATGCAGTAC
Organism: Pelodictyon luteolum; assembly: GCF_001622165.1. GTDB lineage: Bacteria > Bacteroidota > Chlorobiia > Chlorobiales > Chlorobiaceae > Chlorobium > Chlorobium luteolum_B. Next base: position 33,942 of record NZ_LVWG01000022.1, on the reverse strand, counting down.
CGCCACCGCGTGCTGTACTACGGGCCCGATTCGGCCGAAACAATCGTCCGTGAACTCCAGACGGTACGCAGCTACCCGGCCGCACCCGAAGCCCCGCCGACATCCGATCCGTTCCCTGAGCTTGAGCAGACAGGAAACACCATCTTCGTAGTCGATTACGACATGACACAGGCGGAGGTTATCATGCTGACGCGTGACGCCATCTACGACCCTTCGGAGGTGCCGCTTATTTCTCTCTTCAACGAATATTACGGGGGAGGGATGTCATCGGTGGTATTCCAGGAGCTCCGTGAAGCCAAGGCTCTGGCCTATTCAGTATTTTCCGTGTACCGGACACCCAAACAGAAAGAAAAACATAACTATATTTTCAGCTACATCGGGACCCAGTCGGACAAGCTGCCCGAAGCACTCGGAGGCATCAGCGAACTGATGCAGGAACTGCCCCTATCGCCGGAACTGTTCGCCTCGGCCCGGAACGGAATCCTGCAGAAGATCTCCAGCGAGCGGCTCACCCGCACCGAGGTGCTCTTTAATTATGAAGACGCCGTCCGGTTAGGACATGAGGGCGATATACGCCGGGAAATCTTTGAAGGTGCGCAAAAGATGGGCATCGATGATGTGCAGCGGTTCCACGAAAACCACTTCAGGAACAGAAAGCATGTCATGCTGGTCCTCGGCAAAAAGGAGGAGCTTGACATAAACACCCTGCGCAAATACGGAACCGTTCGAGAGCTCACGCTTGAAAACATATTCGGGTACTGACCCCAGAGCGAATGAAAATCCTTGACCGCTACATATTCAGGCAGTTCGTGAAGACATTCGTCTTCACGAGCCTCGCCTTCGTAGCCCTGTTCATGCTCATCCACATGGTCGAGAACCTCGACGATTTCATGGACAGGAATCAGGGATTCGATGCCATCGCACAGTACTACCTGTTCGCTATACCGCAGACTATTCTCATCACCTCTCCGGTCAGCTCTCTTCTTGCCGCGATCCTCGTGGCAGGCAAGCTTGCAGTCTCAAGCGAGCTGCCCGCCATCCGTTCAGCAGGCGTCAGCATGGGCCAGCTTCTCTACCCGTTCCTGCTCGGAGGCATGATCATCAGTACCATCAACCTCACGAACTCGTTCTGGATCGCCCCGGCCGCAACGATGCGCAACAACAACTTCGAGCGCAACGAACTTGGACACCATCAGAGGGATGAGGAAGGCGGCAACAGCAACCTCCATATCCTCGAACCCGGAAACCACATCATAACCCTCGGTTCGCTCAACCCCGACATGTCGAGTGCCAGGGATGTCTCCATCGAGCAGTTCAGCGACAGCGGCATCATTTCCCGCTCCGATGCGGACAGCATGCGCTACAGCCCTGAAAATCAGGAGTGGGTGCTCCGGAATGCTTCGCTGCGAACGTTCGAAAACGGAAGCGAGCGGTTCCGGACCGAAAGCATCCTGCCGGTGAAACTCCATCTCTCACTCCAGTCTCTGGCTGAGCTCAACCTCCGGCCTGATGAAATGAACATCGGGCGCCACTGGCAGTACCTTTCAGAAAAGAAGCATGCCGGGTTCGCAGGCCTCGAGCGGAGCTCAGTCAAGCTGCACACCAAGCTCTCGCTGCCCTTCGCCTCGCTCATCATCATCCTCATCGGCGTACCGCTGTCTGCCAAGAAAAAGCGTGGCGGACTTGCCGCTGAAATCGGCATCAGCCTGTTTGCCGGGTTCCTCTTCCTCGGCCTCCAGAAAACCATCGCCACCTTCGGCTACAACGGCGTAATGCCGCCGATGCTTGCAGCCTGGCTACCGAACCTGCTCTTTCTCGGCGTCGGGTACGTCATCTACCGCTACTCCCCTGACTGAGCCGATGCATCCCCTGCAGCACCCGCCCGCCGTCGTACTCATGACCGACTTCGGCACCGGGGACACCTACGTCGGACAGATGAAAGGGGTCATCCTCACCATCGCACCCGAAACCCGCATCATAGACCTCACGCACGCCGTAACACCCCAGGACATCACGGAAGGCGCATTCCTGCTTGAACGTGCTCTCCCCTACCTTCCTCCGGCATCGATTGTCGTAGCCGTCATCGACCCGGGAGTCGGCACCAGCCGCAGGGCCATCGCCGTGGAAGCCGGAGGGCGGAGATTCCTTGCACCGGACAACGGCCTGCTCACCACCATCCTCAATATGCATGGCTGCGGAGCGTGTGTCGAAGTGACAAACAGGCAGTACATCGCCCCCGAACGGAGCAGAACATTCCACGGCAGGGACGTTTTTTCACCGGCCGCAGCCCATCTTGCCAGCGGCATAGCACTTGAAGCGCTCGGCCCGGCACTTGATCCTGCCGGCTGCATGAAGCTCGCCATGCCGGGTTGCACGGCACTCGGAAAAGGGGTATGGGAAGGGGGCGTCATCTTTGCCGACCGGTTCGGCAACCTCGTCACATCCATCGACAGCAGCCTCGCTGCCGAAGAAGACCGATGGCGCCTCGTCCTCCCGGACGGCACCGCGCTCCCGGTTCAGGAAACCTACGGCAACGTCCCGGAAGGCGAACCACTTGCCTACCGGGGCAGCTTCGGCACCCTGGAAGTCGGTGTCCGCAATGCCAGTGCCATCGAACGCTTCGGCCTGAGCCGGGGTGAGCGGATCAGGCTTGAACGCATCTAGGCGCATTGCCTTCCCTTAGGGTGGATGTTTCCGGCGCCCCCCCACCACACGCACACACACACACACACTCTCTCTCTCTCTCTCTCTGCTCAGGGGACAAAAGGAAACCTGGCGGCCTGAAGGGGATTACTGGCAACGCCCTGCACGAACCTGCAGATCGCAGATCGAAAAAAGAAGCCGCCCCGGAAGGGCGGCTTCTGCATCACAACGTAAAAAATGTCCGGAAATACCGTTCAGCTACCGATATACTCCTTCAGCACCTTACTGTAGGCCGACGTACGGAGACGGCGGATGGCTTTCTCCTTGATCTGGCGCACGCGCTCGCGCGTGAGCTTGAACTTCTCGCCAATCTCCTCGAGGGTGAGGGGGTTGTCCATGCCGATGCCGAAGTAGGATTTGATCACGTCAGCTTCGCGCGGAGCAAGCACCGACAGCGAACGCTCTACCTCAAGGGTGAGGGAATCGCGGTTCAGCCCGTGGTCCGGCAGGTGACCGTCGTTCTGCAGCACGTCGAGCAGACGGTTGTCGTCGCCCTGGGCGAACGGCGCATCCACCGACACATGGCGGCCGGCGATCTTCAATGTATCTGCAACGTCCTGCGAGTCCATGTCGAGCAGGTTGGCCAGCTCCTTGGTGTTCGGGTCGCGCTCGAACTCCTGCTCAAGCTGACTGTAGGCCTTGCTGATCTTGTTCAGGGTGCCGACACGGTTCAGTGGCAGGCGGACAATCCTCGACTGCTCGGCAAGGGCCTGAAGAATCGACTGGCGGATCCACCACACGGCGTAGGAGATGAACTTGAACCCTCTCGTTTCGTCAAAGCGCTTGGCCGCCTTGATGAGGCCGAGGTTGCCTTCGTTGATGAGGTCGCCAAGCGTGAGCCCCTGATTCTGGTACTGCTTGGCAACGGACACCACAAAGCGGAGGTTGCCCTTGATCAGTTTGTCCAGCGCCCGTTTAGCCCGTTTGTACTCTGTCGTATCCACCGGCATGTCGAAGCCTTCCTTGATGGCCTTCGTCAGCCGAACTTCATCATCTGCCGTCAGAAGATCGTACTTGCCGATTTCCTGCAGATACCGGTCCAGCGAGAGACTCTCGCGGTTGGTTATCTGCTTGCTTATTTTAAGCTGCCTCATATGTGCCATTCCCCCTCAAATATTCACGTGTGTTGAACCGGCGCGGCCGGCCTATACTATAAACCGGCAAAATCACAATATAATCGCTCAGTACATAATCCAAAAAACCGATTTTTTCTGGCTATCCATCCGCTTCCCTGAGTGCCCTTCAGTCGCTGAGCACCGCCAGATTACCCTCCAGTTTCAGGAGGTTGGCCTCAGCGTCGGCCAGTTTTTCGCGCTCCTTGGCCACCACATCTTCAGGTGCGTGATCGGCAAATCCTGAATTGGATAGTTTCTTCTTAAGCTGGGTGACATAACCCGATACATTCTGTATCTCTTTTTCCAGGCGGGAGAGTTCCTTCTCGAATGATATTAAACCCTCCAGAAGCACAAAGAGTTCATGTCCCTCGACCACCGAAGCGGCAGCATGCGGCGGCCGGGCATCGTCCTCTATAATCGAAGGGGTGCACTGGCCGAGCGCGGCAATGAAGGCAAGGCCGCTGTTGAGCGATTCCCCGGCAACGCTCCGGGCTCCTTTAAAGCGCACCTCTGCGCGAAGTCCCGGGGGCACGCCGAACAGTGCCTTAAGGCTCCGTATCTCCGTCACCACCTTCTGCACCAGCCCGAAGCCTTCCTCAGCAACCGGAGCGGCTGCCGGCACGGGCATCTCCGACGATGCGATGCTTTGGGTTGCGGGGCGCGGCAGAACCGAATGCCATATTTCATCGGTGATGAAAGGCATCACGGGATGCAGAACCCTCAGGCTCCCTTCAAGCACGTACACGGCAAGCGCAACAGCCTTTCTTGCTTCCCCGGGCGAACACCCCTCAGCAAGCGTTACCTTCAGTGCTTCGAGGTACCAGTCGCAGTAGTCGCCCCAGAAAAACTCATAGACTGTTTTGACGATGTCGTTCATCCGGAACTGTGCGAACGCCGCATGGTAACGCTCCAGCATGGCGTTGTAGGAGGAGAGGATCCAGCGGCCCGCCATATCGAATGATTCCAAGGAGGGATCGAACCCTTCGTAGTATCGGGCAAAGTCCGCCGGGCCCTCGAAATGCTTTTCGCGCTGCATGAATACCAGGCGCGACGCGTTCCAGATCTTTGTAGCGAAGTTCCTTCCGAGCTCGCACTTCTCCTCACCAAACAACACGTCCTGACCAAGCGGGGCGATGTAGATGATGGTGAAGCGCAGGGCATCGGTACCGTATGTGTCAATCACCTTCAGGGGATCCGGGGAGTTTCCGAGCGATTTGGAGAGCTTGCGGCCCTTCATGTCACGGATGATGCTTGTGAAGTAGACGTCCCGGAACGGCACGTCGCCCTTGAAGTACATGCCGGCCATGATCATGCGGGCAACCCAGAAAAAGATGATGTCGGGACCCGTAACGAGCGTGTCGGTTGGATAAAACGCCCTGAGATCTTCGTTGTCGCTTTTCGGGCCGGTCCAGCCGAGCGTGGTCAGGGGCCAGAGCCAGGATGAGAACCAGGTATCAAGCACGTCCTCATCCTGCACCAGTTTGTCGGTGCCGGCAAGGCGGCATGCCTCGTCGTAGGAATCCGCCACCCATACCTGACCGTCGGGTCCGTACCATGCGGGGATGCGGTGCCCCCACCAGAGCTGGCGGGATATGCACCAGTCCTGGATGTTCTCCATCCAGTGGCGGTAGGTGTTGATCCAGTGCGGGGGGTGGAACCGGATTTCTCCATCGTTGACAACCTGCAGCGCTTTTTCTGCAAGGGGCTGCATCTTCACAAACCACTGCTCGGAAAGGTAGGGCTCGACGACCACGTCAGCTCGCTCAGAGTATCCCACGTTATGTTCGTAGTCCTCGACACGGTCCAGATTTCCGAGCTCATCAAGGTCCGCAATGATCTTTTTGCGGGCATCGAACCGGTCCATGCCCATGTAGCCGTATTCGTCGGTCATCCTGCCGTCCTTGCCGACGACGGAAATCACCGGCAGGTTGTGGCGGCCTGCAACCGCATAGTCGTTGGGGTCGTGGGCAGGAGTGATTTTCAGCGCGCCCGTACCGAACTCGATATCGACATAGTCGTCGGCGATGACAGGGATGTGGCGGCCTGCAATCGGCACCACCACCATTTCGCCCACAAGGTCACGGAAGCGTTCGTCCTGAGGGTTCACGGCAATGGCCACGTCGGCAAGGATGGTCTCGGGCCGCACGGTGGCGATGGTGATGAAACGGGCAGGGTCTTTGGCAAGCGCGTAGCGCACATAGACCAGCTGGTCACGGCGCGGCTTCATGATCACCTCTTCATCGGAGAGCGCAGTCTGCGACACCGGACACCAGTTGATGATGCGTTTGCCGCGGTAGATGAGTCCGTCGCGGTAGAGGGCGATGAAGGCATTGATGACCGCTTCGGAAGCCCGCTCGTCCATGGTGAACAGGTTCCGGCGCCAGTCGCAGGAGATCCCGAGCCGCCGGAGCTGTTTCAAGATAAGCCCGCCGTACTCGTCCCTCCACTGCCAGACATGGGAGAGGAAATCCTTGCGGCCGAGGTCGTGGCGGCTGATGCCGTCCTTGCGCAGCTTCCGCTCCACCACGGTCTGGGTGGCGATGCCGGCGTGGTCGGTGCCCGGAAGCCAGAGCGCCTCCTTTCCCGTCATGCGGCTGTAGCGGATGAAGATGTCCTGAAGGGTATGGTTCAGCACATGGCCGAGCGTCAGGCTGCCGGTCACGTTCGGCGGCGGCATGAGCACGCTGTAGGGCTTGCGGCCCTCGCCATGGACCCGGGAGTGCTCGGCATGGAAGGTGCCGAGCGCCTCCCAGTGGGCGCTCCGCCACCGGTCCTCTACTTCACTGTGGTTATAGGTCTTCTCAAGGTTGAAGGGGACTTGCTGGTCGCTCATTGCAGGGAGGTAAATCGGTTGCGGCCGAAAAGGGCCGTTGTCAGTCTTTCTTTTCCGGGGCGGGGCGTTTTGCGAACACCTGGTCGATGATGCCGTAGTCGAGGGCTTCCTCTGCGTTCATCCAGCGGTCGCGCTCGGAGTCCTCACGCACCTGCTGTACATCCTTGCCGGTATGGCTGGCGAGGATCTCTTCAAGCAGGCGGCGGATCTTCTCGATCTCTCGCGCCTGGATGATGATGTCGCTCTCCTGGCCCTGTGCGCCGCCGGAGGGCTGGTGGATCATGATGCGCGAATGGGGAAGCGAGGCCCGCTTGCCCTTTGCGCCGCTGGCAAGCAGGAACGCGCCCATGCTTGCCGCCATGCCGACGCATACCGTCGACACATCGGGGCGGATGTACTGCATGGTATCGTAGATGCCGAGGCCGGCCGATACGCTGCCGCCGGGGGAGTTTACATAAATGTAGATATCGCGCTCAGGATCTTCAGACTCAAGGAAAATCAGCTGCGCCATGATGAGTCCGGCGACATGCTCGTCGATGCCGCTGCCGAGGAAGATGATGCGCTCGCGGAGCAGACGGGAAAAGATGTCAAAGGCCCGCTCACCGCGGCCTGAGGTCTCGATGACCATCGGCACCAGCGAGTTCTGGATACCCTGTTCTATCGCACCCGAGTAGAGCTTTGAGGCGTGGTGCTCGAAACCGAAATTGATGTTTGCCATTTGTGTATGGTCTGTAAGTGGTCGATGAAAACGAGAAGGCCCCAGCATCCGGAGCACATGTCAGGGAAGATACTGAGTATCCTGTAGAAACGGAAACCGCAATGCCGCACTAAAAGTGTCAATCGATGCAGGAGAGGGCAATGCGCCCTGGAATGGTTATCTGGTAACCGCTGCGTACTCGTACCTGTGCCATAGGTCTATCGCCTCCTTCATGAGAGCTCTCTTTGCTACCAATATAGAATATTCAGAAAAAGGGTCGCACATGTTCAGCATCATGAGGAAAAATACCGTGCAGAAGGAGCTCCTGCGATAAGAAATGCCACGGACCGCTATAGCTGATTTCAACCACATCCGGCTCAATCAGCCTTGCTGGTCCCCAGAAGCAGGAAGATGCTGTCCTGATTGCCGGCAAAGACCTGATACGGGCGAAGCTCCTTGACGGGATCGAAAACGGCGCTGCGCACCTTGATGTGGTACCCCTCCAGGAAATTCAGGATGAGGGAGCTTTTCAGGGCGAAATTGACATTCTGCGGGAAGTCCCCGTATTTCTGCAGCGCCTTCTGCGCGTCCAGCTTGTGACTGATGAGGCCGTATACCCTGCCGTCCGGACCGATCACCGGGCTGCCTGAATTGCCGCGCTGGATTTCAGCGCTCAGCTGGAACCAGTCCTCACGGCCCCGGAATTTCTGGTCGCCGTTGAAGATGCCTGCAGTGATACGCTTTTCGGAAACGTAATTGCCGATTTTGGGAAAACCGAGCACGAAGGTCTCCGCTCCCCTCGGAAAAGTCTGCCACTGACCGAACTCGAGCGGTCGGCCCTGAACGGAGGCAGCAATGATGGCGATGTCGAGCTCGTCGCTGTATCCGACGACCTTTGCCGCCGTGAAGACCCGATCGCGCTCCTTGGCGACGTAGAGCCGCTGCTTGCCCCTGACTGCGTGGTTGGCGGTGAGGAGGTAGCCTGGAGCGATAAGAAACGCGGTTGCAACGGAGGTTTCAGGGGTGAGGGTAAGGGCGCGCTTTACGGATTGCGGCGCAGGCGGCGCCGCATCAGCAAATGGCGAGAGAACAGATACCGAAAGGGTTATGAGAAGAATCAGTCGTTTCAGCATGCGGCATCACTCCCTGAAGGCCCGGTCCTGGAGTTTGAATACAGGCTCCATCAGATACTCCATCACAGTCCTCTTGGCAATCACCATATCGACGTTGGCCGCCATACCGGGAGTGACGGGGTAGTGCCTGCCCTTGTTCTCGAGATAGGACTGGTCGAGCTCAACGCGGACCTGGAAGAACTCCCGGCCATCCTCGAGCTGCTGCGCATCGGGGCTGATGACGGTAACTTTGCCCTTGATGTCGCCGAAGCGTGAGAAGTCATAGGCCGTAAGCTTGACGGAGACGGTCTGTCCGATATGGACGAAAGCGATATCCTTCTGCTGGATGGCGGCTTCAATTTCGATTTTACCGTCGATCGGCGTCAGCTCAAGAATCGGCTGACCCGGCTGGACCACCCCGCCTTCGGTGCGGACGTGGATCTTGTTGACGATTGCGTTCACCGGAGCAACGAGCTGGGTACGGTTCAGGCGATCACTCAGACCCTGCAGTTTCTGTCGAACCTCGGCAAGTCGCCCCACACCCTCTGCATACTCGTTTCCGACCTGACTCATGAAATTCATACGCGACTGGGCTAGACGGAAACGCCCTTCGGCAAGAGCCGCATCGGCCCGTTTGAGGGATACTTTCGCCTTATTGAGCTGCGACTGGGCCTCGTTGCGTTCCCGGTCCACATTGATCAGTGAAAGACGCGCTTCGAGCCTGCGGTCCACAAGATCCTTGATGAGTCCGTATTCGGCCCTGGCGAGTTCAAGCTCCCTTTTGGCCCGGTGCAGCTCGGCTTCAGTCTGCATCCGCTCTTCCCTGCGCTGGCTTACCTGCGCGTCAAGCAGCTGGAACTCCGTGTCGAGCACGGCCTTCCGTTCCCGGTACTGAGCCTGTTCGGCGGCTATGAGCTCAGGCTCCTCCTGCATCACCTCAAAAGGAAAAACCGGATCCCGCTCCTCTTTTTCAGCAAGAAGGCGCTCGACGCGCACCGCAATCGCCCGTTCCTCTTTCTGCGCCTGGCCGTAAAGACTCTTTGCCTGGGTGGGATCGAGACTCACCAGCACACTCCCCTCCTCTGCAACATCACCCTCACGCGCATAGATGTGCTCGATGATGCCCCCCTCGAGGCTCTGGATGAGCTGGGTCTGTTTCGGCGTAACCACCTTGCCCTGCCCGGTAACGACATGGTCCAGCTCTGCAAACGACGCCCATATGAGCATGACCGCCAGAAACACCGTGATCGAGAGCAGAAGGAACGTCGGCGTCGACTGCTTCCCGCCCCAGAGACGGTTCAAGCGGTCGATGCGCTCGAGGCTGGAAGAGACGAACCGGGCAAAACGCGACTCCTCCTCACCCTCAGAGTGCGGCGAGAGGAACCCTGCAAGGATCTCTTCGGCAGACCTGCCCTTTAGAAACGGAAACTTCAAGAAGCCGATCCCTCCTGATTGGTGAAAATGAAAGACTCAAAAGCAGGAATGGCCCCCCAGAGGGGGCCTTCGTTCCTGACTGTAAACCACAGAGACAACAGACGGGGAGCTTACTCCTTGACCTGTGTGTCGATGACATCGGAAGCATCACCTTCGCCTTCGATCTTCTCGTCCTCACGGCGTTTCAGTATACCTTTCTCGAGCATCTCCTCGATGGCGCGATTGATGCCGGTATGCATCCGGAGAAATGAAGCGATAGGCAGCACGAGGTCGCCTCTCTCCTGTGCACGCTGCTCGCCTTTTTCGTCCTGCATCCTGCGGACGGTCTGAATGCGCACAAGGCCGCCGCCGATGCGGATGAGGCCGATATCGTCAATGAACTGGTCCATAAGTGTTCTCCTGTTGAGGGTTTCTGGGGATTGGTACTGCAGTAAATAACGTCAATTAAAATAGGTTTTCCATTCCATAGCGACAAGTGCATTGTCGGCACCCTCGCCTGCTCATCCTTTCACCGCCATGGCAGTGGGGGGAGCTCCCGGAGCCGGGTTTTTCCGGTCGAGGATCGATTTCGGGCCGTCGGCGATAATGCGCCCCTTGTCGAAGATGATCACCCTGTCGACAAGCTTCAGCATGGCGCTGCGGTGGGTGATGACGACAAGCGTCTTGCCGATGATCACCTGTGAGAGCCGCTCGACGAACTTCGTTTCCGAGCCCATATCCATCATGCTCGTCGGCTCGTCCATGATGAAGACGGAGCGGTTCCCGACCAGACCCCTGGCAAGCGAAATCGCCTGTTTCTGGCCACCTGAGAGCCCCTCACCCCGCTCTCGGAGCATGAGGTCGTAGCCGTTCGGGTGGTCGCCGAGAAAATCGTGGACACCGGCAATCTGGGCCGCCCGAAGAAGCTCTTCGTCGGAAACGGCGAGGGCACCCGAAGCGATGTTGTCACGCACCGAACCCGAAAAGAGCCAGCTGTCCTGCATAATGAAGGAAACATGCCGGCGGATGTCGAAAGGGTCGATCTGGCGGACATCGGTATCATCGATCAGCACCGAACCGGAAGAGGGCCCATAGAGTCCGAGCATGAGCCGTGCGGCCGTGCTCTTGCCGGAACCGATCTTGCCGAGAAGAGCGACCCGCTCACCCGGCTGGATCGTGAACGACAAGTCCTGCAGGGCGTTCTGCTGCTGGTCGGGGTATGCGAAATTGACCTGACGGAACTCCAGCTTGCCGAGCATCTTCTCCTTGTTCAGGAACCGGGTCGAGGGGGGCCGGTCGAGCGGAAGGGCCATGAAGCGGTCGAGAGCAAGGAATGAAGCCTTCGCATGCACGAGCCTCGTGAGCAGGCCGGCAATCTGGCCGAGCGGTGCCATGCCGCGACCGGCAAGGATGACTGCTGCGATGAGGGCGCCCATCGTCATGTTGCCCACCGCCGCCTCGTAGGCTCCGACCACGATGATCATGACCTGGGCGATCTGCTGGGCGAACGCACTGAAATTGACGACTATCTGGGAGACGAGGCGGGACTTGACGGCTGAACCCGACTGGGCGAGCAGGCTCTCGCGCCAGCGCTTGCGCATCTCGCGCGTCGCCATGGAGGTCTTCATCACCTCCAGGCCGCTGATGGTCTCGACAAGGATCGACTGCTTCGACTTTCCCTCTTCAAGCGACTCCTGGGCCAGCTTGCTGAGGAACGGCTGGGCGATGACGCCGGAAGCGACAACCACAATAACCAGCACCGCCGGAACAAGAACCACCGGGCCGCCGATGACAAAGATCGCAATGAGGAAGACGATGACGAAGGGAAGATCGATGAGTGCGACAAGGGTGGCGGAGGTGAGGAAGTCGCGCAGGGTTTCAAACTCGCGCATGACGCTGCTGAGTCCTCCGACCGAATCGCGTTTGGCCGAAAGATCTATCGACACCAGCTGCTCGAACAGCTTCTCGCCGATGCGCACGTCAGCCCGGGAACCCGCCCCGTCGAGAAACCAGGAGCGGAGCATCTTGATGAGTGAATCGAAAACAAGGGCGATGAACACGCCGATGGTGAGGGCGACGAGCGACTCGGTCGCGTTGTTTGGCAGAACACGGTTATAGACCACCATGGAGAAGATCGATGTGGTCATGGCAAGCAGGTTCGTCATGACGGCGGCAATGAAGACCTGCCCGTAAGCCCACTTGCTCTCCTCAAGAGGACGGAGCAGCCAGCTCCAGCGGCTGAAGAGGCTCGCCGAATCAAAGCCGATCCGGTAGACGCGCTCAATGTTACGGGAGTAAGCCTGTTCCTGGAGTTTCAGTCCCTCCTTCGAACCCTCCGGCTCGAGCACATCGGCCTGTCCCCCCTCGGCAAGCCGGGTGATGACGACGAACTTGTCGACGTTATGCTGCACGAGCGCCGGAAGATCCTCATCCTCAAGGCGCGTCACATCCTTCGGCAGCTCATATATCCGCAGACCGCAGACACGGGCCACATCCTGGATGTCCTCGATCTCCGCCTGCGCCTTACCCTGGGGAAGGGCGCTGCGGATGAGATCCAGGCTCAGCGACTTGCCGGACTGGCGGGCGAAGTCGAGAATGATCTTCTCGAAATTCGAGGCCAGCTTGACCGGTTTCGGCTCAAGGATCTCTACGTCAGCTTCGTCAGTATAGGTGGTCATGGCAAGAATATAGTGGAATCACTCCGTAAATGTTCAATTGGCGAGCGATGAATAGAGCTGATCCCACCAGTGCTCGCTGAGGACCCCGCTGTCGACCGGAGCAAACCAGTCCGAAGAGACGGTGTCGGGCACATTCGCAGGATCGAAATCGATGCGGACATCCACATCCGCGAGCGCCTCCCCGTCGGCGTCGACGAACCCTTCGAGGTGCAGCGATGCATAACCCGCACCGTCGTCAAGGTTCAGGTAGGAGGAATAATCGTCCATGAAATCAGTATTGACAAGATCGGCGGCAGTAAGCGCCTGGAGCCCGCCCGTCGATTCATGATAGAATCCCGTGATGTCGATGAGATCCCTCTCATCGATTGAAAAGTCCTCGATGACGAGCGACGCGCCCTGCTCCGGATCCTGCGGAAGGAACACGAAGGTATCGGCCCCCTCGCCGCCGTTCAGGACGACCTCGCCGGGATCCGCACCGGTCCATGCCGTGGTGGCGATAAGCACATCGTCTCCCGTACCGCCATACAGATGATCGTCGCCGCCGAGCGAGACGATCACATCGTCACCCCCGCCTCCGGCAAGCACATCGTCGCCGAGCCCGCCGATCAGCCGGTCACCGTACAGACTCCCCTCGACCTTGATGCCGATGGTAGTCTGCAGCGGATCGTAAGCGCCGTCCATGAGGAGCGCCCCGTCGGCGGAAGCGACATTCAGCACCCAGCCGGTGCCGAAAACCAGATCGCCGGTGACTGCCGTGAACTGCAGTATTGCATCCGCAAAAACATATTCTTCAACCTGCACGTAGTCAACCTGTCCCGACAGGTCTTCCCAGAAATTGTCGACACGCTCGATCCTGAGCACAGGAAGATCCTCTTCGAACGAGAGATCATACTCGGTGATGCCGCGGAAGCCCGCCTCGTCGCCGAGCAGCGTGTTGAGGAAGTCGAACTGGGAAGCGGAGACGAACGCAATCTTGTACTCCGACATACCGTAGTGGAAATAGACTGTATCCTCACCCTCACCGCCGACCACATAGTTCTGCGTGTAGGTGAAATCGCCGAACGCGTCGGCGTAGTAGATGTCGTCGCCATATCCGCCACTCACGATGTCGTCGCCGTCTCCTGCAAGGAAAGTATCGTCGCCCTCTCCGCCCATGAGCACATCGTCCTGCTCATGACCCAGCAGCAGGTCGTCACCGCCCTCTCCGTAGAGGATGTCGTCACCCGTCAGGCCGTCGATCACATCCGCCGATGCCGTGCCCCACAGCGTATCGTCAATCATGGTGATGTCGCCGACAATCGGGGACGACGGCATGACGGTGTAGACGGCTGACGCCCCCGTCGTGTTTTCGTTGCCGGTCCGGTCAAGGACGGCGCCGTCACCGACGCTCACCACCATCGGCATCGCCAGGCCCTGCGAGCTGCTCACCTCCAGCGTGGCCGTCCACAGCGTGGGATCGAGGGCATCCTGCTGAAGACCTGAAACGGTGTCGAAACAGAACACATCCGTCAGGTCGAATCCCGTCACCTCCTCGCTGAAGTCGAAGGTGACCGTAGTCGTCTCCCCCGCATACAGCACCGGATCGGCAATGGTGATAAAGAGTTCGGGCGGGCCGTCGGTTATCGTGAACGACTTGACGACGAGGCTCGCGTTCTCGGCTCGGTCAGTCAGGACAAGAATCGTCTCGTAGGTACCGGTGGTGACGACCTCCGGGAGCAGGAACTGCCAGGAAGCCTCGCCGGTCGAGGCATCGAAGGAGGTGATGGTGAAGGTCGAATCAGAGGAATTCGTCAGGCGGGTATCCGCATCATACGAAGAACTCTGCCACAGGCCGAGCTCTTCGTTGTAGGTCGCCGTATACTGGACGTCATCGAAGATCAGCTTGAACTCCAGATACTCAGACTCCTCAGCGGCATTCAGGCTGTCGACAAGGTCGACATATCCGCGCATGAAGAACGCACCCGACTCGGGATTGATGAGGCGGATGGAGGCCGTCTCGGGAGCCACCGCGTCACGCACCAGGGTACTGCCGGCAACGGGATTGCCGTTGTCATCGAGGGGGACCAGCGGATTGGTCACTGTATTGCCCTCGTTATCAGTCGTAGTATAGGTGAATGTTGAATTGTAGTCGGTAAACGAGTCGGTAAGCTCGACCTGCGTCGTGGTGAAGGAAATCAGGTCAAAGTCCAGCCCGCCAAGATCGTTGAATGTCACCTCAAGACCGTCGACGATGCTCGACACCCCGTAATCGACCTTGGAGGCGAGCTGGTCGTCAGAAGCAACCAGCTCGGAAAGTGCTGCCAGCTTGAGGCCGTACTGGTTGCTCTCGATATCCTCATCAGTGGCATCCTCCCCCAGAGCGGCAAGAAAATCCGACTCATCATTGACAGGAGTTGCCCTGGTGCTGACAATGTCGATACCGACCAGCTCCGAGATTCCCGATGCGGCCGCGGCGTAGTAGGTCGAAATCAGTTCGGCATCCGCTGCCACGTCAAACGAGAGCTCTTCGACACCTGCGGCCAGTTCAATCAGCCGGACGGCGCTCTCGGTGTAGGGGGTGACGCTGACCTCGCTGACGCTGTTTTCAGGAACGTCAACCACGGCACGGAGCGCCACGTCGAGCGCCGTGGTAGCTCCGGTCGCTTCGTCGACATAGCTGCCGCTTTCGAGGCTGAGGAACACATCGCCGAAGTAATGGAACAGCCTCACCTGGAACTCCTCGACCACCACCACCTCCGTACCGGAAATGATCTTCGTGTCGATGATGGCCCCCTCCCCGATGAACTGCACATCCTCGGCATCTGCACCGACGATCTCGTACGCCCCATCGATCTTCTCAATCGAAAAGAGCAGCTCTCCCGCGCTGGTATACGCATTGACGACCACCGTTCCGTCGTCGATAAACGGTCCGGCCGACATGTCGAAAATGAGGTCGGAAGGATCGTCGGTCCCCTGCAGCGTGACCGTGAAGTCGGCCGCATCGCTCGAATCCGTCCCGTCGGAAGCCACGACGCTGAAGGTGCGCGTCTCACCGCTGGTGACATCGTCGGCGGTATTGTTGAATTTAAGCGCGTCGAGCAGTAACTCATAGCTGGAGATCACCGCAGGGGCTCCTTCTCCTCCAGACTCTACGAGGCTCGTGAAGACGACCGTCCGATCTTCACCCGCATCGGTCACGCTGTAACTGAAAGCTGTGCCATCGTAACTCACCTCACCGACATTGTCCGAGGTATCCGACAGATCAATCACTGTGCTTCCGAGCACCAGCCGGTCTCCGGACTCCACCGTCGAAGAGGCGATCGAGACGGTGAGGCTCGTGAGGTTCGCGCTGTCGACGTCGGAGAGGTTCACCCCCTCAGCAGCAAATGCGACAGCCGCCGAACCGTCATCCGTTCCGGCGACCTCGACGAACGTGGCGGTGTTGTCTATGCCGGAGTCATCAAGAGGCTTGAGATCAACCGCCGGCATGTCGTTCACCGCCGAAACGTTTACGCTCAGCGTGTACTCTGAGGCACTGTAGTCGGTGCCGTCGTACACCTCGAAGCCGATCGTGGCGTAGGGGGTCCCGTATGCATCGTCGGCAGGCGTGTAGCGGAGATTCCAGGCATCGATGTCCGAGGCGCTGATAAGCTGGTCAGCAACAACATCGACCCACTGGGAACCGTCGTAGTACTCGAGGTCGCCGGCGCTCTCGAGCGCTGTGATCCGAACACCGGCAAACGAGTCGCCGTCGACATCACTGAAGGTGCCGAAATCGTCGGCAAGCAGCACCACGAAGGTATCCTCATCCATCGTGACGGTGTCGTCTGCAGCACTCGGAGCGTCATTGACCGATGAGACATTCAGTGTCAGGGTGTACTCCGAGCTACTATAGGCTACACCATCATATACCTCGAAGCCGAGCGATGCGTATGGGACCCCATACGCATCAGCAACCGGCGTGTAACGCAGGCGTCCTGCTTCGATGTCCGACGTGCTGATCTCCTGTGAATCGCTTACGGCTGTCCATGTCGTTCCATCACTGCTGTATTCGAGCGTGCCAGCCACAGGAAGCGTCGTGATCCGAACGCCAGCAAGCAAGTCACCGTCTACATCTGTAAAGCTGCCTAAGTCGGATACAGCCAACAGCACAGCCACATCCTCTTCAGTCGTTACACTGTCATCAGTCGAAGTCGGCACATCGTTGACCGATGTGACATTCACTGTGAGCGTATAGTCCGAACTGCTATATGAGCTTCCGTCCGACACCTGGAAGCCGATCGTGGTGTACGGGGTACCGTTCAGGTCGGCCGGCGGCGTGTAGCGCAGCCGCCCGGCTTCGATGTCCGAGGTGCTGATCTCCTGATCGAGCGGGACCGTCTCCCAGGCAACCCCGTCGCTGCTGTACTCGAGCGTTCCTCCGGTCGGGAGCGTCGAGATCTTCACCGCGGCCAGTACGTCGCCGTCGGCATCTGAAAATGCCCCGAAATCCTCAAGGGTAAAGGCATAGGCGACGTCCTCGTCGGTCGTCACGCTGTCATCGGTTGAGGAGGGCAGAGTGTTGATATCCACACTGAGGACATAACCGCCCTCACTGTAGGCCGCACCGTCATAAACCTCGAAGCCGATCGAGGCATAATCATCGCCCGATGCCCCGGCCTCCGGCACGAAACGCAGCCGTCCGCCGTCGATCGACTCCGTGCTGATCTCCTGACCGGCACTGACCGCCATCCATGTCGAACCGTCTGCGCTGTACTCGAGGCTGCCGGCGGAGGGCAGCGAGCTGATCTTCACCCCCGCGACGGAATCGCCGTCGACATCGGTGTATGTGCCGAAATCGTCGAGAGAAAGCACAATCGTCGTTCCTTCGTTCGACACGACACTGTCGTCGCTCGAAGTCGGAGCGTCGTTGACACCGCTCACTGTGATATCCAGCTGGGCTAAGTCTGTGCCGCCCTGACCGTCGGAGACCTGGTAGGTGAAGCTGTCCGTTGCCGATTCGCCCTCTCCGAGTGCGTCGGTCGCCGTCTGGTCGGCGGTGTAGGTGTAGCTGCCGTCGCTCGAGAGCGTCAGCGTGCCGTAGGTGCCCGTAAGCGCCTCCCCTACCGTGCCGATGGAGCCGTACCCCGACTCCGTACCCGTCCGCAGCGCCGTCACGCTCAGGCCATCGCCATCACCGTCGGTGTCGTTGGAGAGCACGCCATGGGCGGCATCGACGGCCAGCGTGGCGTCCTCATCGACCGAGCCGCCGTCGATCAGGGCAAGGGGGGAGGTGTTGTCGGCCGCAGGCTGCACGTCGAAATCATAATAAGAACGGGTCCCGGCAAAGAAACCCAGGCCAACGGCAAGCACCGCTGCCGGATCCAGCCAGAAGAGCCCTTTGTCGTCGTCATCGTCCTCTTCCTGAACAGAGTACATCGGCTCCTGCGGCTCGACGTACTCGAGGGTGTAGACCTGGTAGTCGGCGACGAGCGCATAGCCGGTATCGGAAGAAGGAACCAGATAGCTGAGGATGTCCTCACCGCCGTCAAACTCCATAATCACGGAGCTGCCTTCGGAATCGGGAGGTGTGACAACTTCTTCTGGATCGGCAGGGGGTTTTTCAGGAAGCGGGTCGGCGACAGTGAACACCTCCCGTTCGGAGGAGGTTTCGTCAAGAGGGTCAGGGATGGCGGCGCCAAGGGCGGCGTTCACATCCAGCGTAAGCCCGTCGTCCTGCTCTTCCCCCTGCGGCAACTCCAGGTGCGAGGCCGCCCACTTTTCATAAAAGAGATGGGAAACATAGAGGCCGATGCCGACGCCAAGATTGGATGGCCATGAACTCACGGTCCGGGCTATGCGCTTGCCTGCCCGGCGGGCCCAGTTCTTCAGCCGCATGGATCCATAGCCATTAACAAGTGTCTGGAAATACCCGAGCCCAATACTGCCATCTCGAATCCTCCGGACCGCAAAGGCTTATGGATTTGGGAAACTGACAACAAGGTTCAAAGAAAAAAATGCCAAAAAGCCGGTCCCGAAAGACCGGCTTGATTACTGATTAAACGGCAAGCGCTGACGAACCGGCCTCCGAAAGACCCAGCAGGGACTCGTATTCATCCCTCCAGGTGCCATCACAGCCATAGATGAAATCGGATGCCGACAGCCTGGCCGTATTGACACCGAGCAGCTGGAGCATGCCTTCGGCATCAAGGATCTGCTTATCACCATCGTCATCTATATAGAGCGCATCGAAGCCGGCAAGACTTATCTGTCCGTTCGTCAGCAGATGGCTGCCGTTGTTGAGGTCGGAGAGATCGACCGTGCCCCCCAGGCTGTCAAGCAGTCCTTCGATGTTGATCCGGTCGTCGCCACGCGCAAAGTCTCCGATGACTGCATCGATGTCGATACCCTGAACGCCGGCCGTATACAGATGATCGGTGTTGTCAAGGGCGCCGATGATAACCTCGTCTTTGCCGCCTCCAAGAAGAATCAGAACACGCCCGTCTCCTCCTGTGGTATCATCCTGGGTCGCAAGCACGATACGATCGTCGCCGCTGCCGCCTAGGATGCGGTCGTCGCCGCCAACAGAGATGATGGTGTCGTTGCCCGATCCACCGTCGAGCCAGTCAAGCCCCTGGCCGCTCGAGAGGAAGTCGTCACCGCTGCCACCAAAGAAGTTCTGCTTCATGGTCGTGCTTGAATCGAGAACGATGTTGTCGTCGCCCTCAAGGCCGAACACCGTATAGGTTGTGTTGTCGAAGAGATGGATCTGGCCGAGCAGGGTCGATGTACCCGTCATCAGATTGAACGTCGTTCCGTCCAGAGAGAGGGCACTGTTCGTGTCCAGATTATGCACGTCAGCAGCATTGGCGTCGTCCCAGCCTACCAGGTCGGACTTGGAGAGCAGAGTGATGGTATTGTCTCCGCCGTTTCCGTTGATGGTGATGTCCGTCTCACTGAGAACAGAGAGATTAAGGACATGCTCCGTCTGTGCATCGTAATGGTTACCGAGCGTCAGTGTGACACCTGTCGAACCCGACTGAATGAAGAAGGTGAGATCCTTCGAGACGATGGCGTTTTCGTTGTAGGAATTCGGCATGACCAGGATCTCATGGGCGTCGAGGGTATCACTGTCGTCAATGGCGGCCTGGATCGTTGCGAACTTTTCACCTGTATTCACATTGATGACCGAACCGACAAGGTCGTCAATCTCCTTTGCCTCAATAGTGGTGGTGCAGGGGTTGTCATCTGGCGTGATGAAAAGATACTTCTCCACATCGGCAAGCACGCGGTCGGTATAATGCGTCGTGCCGCTCGTCAGCGTAACCTCGACCTCGACCTGATTGCCCTGGGCGCTCGTTGTGCGGTCAAATGAATACACGTAGGTCTCGCTCACTGCGCCACTTACTTTCGCTTGATCAGCTGTAAGGATATTGCCGGAGGAGCCGAGCTGCAGAACGTATTCGCCTTCAACGATCGTGGTATAGACGAAGACCGCAGTATCAATGCCGTCACCGCCGCTGATGAAGTCGCTGCCGTCCTTGCCGGAACCGCCGAAAAGAATGTCGTTGCCGTCACCGCCGAAGAGGTAGTCGCTGCCCGTACCACCGAAGATACAGTCGTTGCCGTCGCCACCTCGCAGGTAGTCGCTGCCTGCACCGCCGTCGATCATGTCGTTACCGCTGCCGAGGGTGAAGATGTTGTCCCCCGCAGAACCAGTAATGGAGACGTTGCCCGAAGCCAGAGCCGAAAGGTTTGAGTCGATCCCGCCATATGGGACCTCCGTCGTCGAATCTTCCGGCGCCACGGCCGTCAGGTCGTTCGGGAAGTTGGCACGGTCTACAGACGCCGGGTCGGAAACCATTACGTCGTCCGCATACTCGTCCGTCGTGCTTCCCATGGTGCCGTCCACATCGTCCGACGCCCGGACAATGGCGCTCACGTTGGTGAGATAGTACTCGGCGTCACCCTTGAGGGTCAGGATGTCATCAGACGCCATCGCCGAAGAGTTCACGACGACGTCCATGATGGCAAATGCGGTCGCCTTGTCCGTGCTGCTCGCAATCGCAGACTCATCGACGGAATCGTCGGCGGTAATCGTAAAGTCTCCCGAACCGGTGGTTGCCGTCAGGGCGGCACCGCTCTGGTAGACGCCGTCGGAATACACGGTCGTAGTGCCGGCAATCGGCGCTGTCTCGACCACAATCGAGCCGCTGCTCAGCGATGCATCGATTACATGCGCATACAGGCCGTCCGTCACTACATCTGTGGTCCCGTCTGCCATGCCGCCGGTCGTCCGGACCACAGAAATGTCGCCGGAACCCTTGAGCACAAGCGTATTGTCGGCCGACAGGAGCCCGGCCTGGATGGTTGTCGTCCTGTCGGAGTCGACGGTGATCGTGTTGTCACCAGGAGAGACCAGATCGACCGTAAGCGTTCCGGTTCCGCTGCCAGCATCGATGTCGCCCTTCATGGAATTGACAACATAGGTGCCGTTACCGGTCAGCGTGAGGACATCATTGTCCTCCTGCAGGGTTGCGCCGATGGTGACCGTATCGCCGGCGTAGGCGTCGACCGAAGTCGTGCCGTGCCCGGTGATGATCGAAACCGTATCCGCGTTGGCGTTGTTGGCCGTCTGTACGCCGAGAGTGCCGGTAAGCGTATGGGCGTCGACGTTGCCGATGAGGCCGATCACGGTGGCATTTGCCGCACCATCAAGCGTCAGAAGCTTATTGTCGTCCAAGGCCGCGGCATTCACCGTAACGCTTCCGCTATCCGAAGTATGGATAGTCGTAGCCTCGTCGCCGGTCAGCACCGTTACGCCCGTTGCGCCCGCTTCAAGCGTTGCAATAAGGGTACCGGCAAGCGGACTGTCTCCCTTGCTGTAACCGTCGGCGTCGACCGTCATGCCCGTCGAAATGTTTGTCACCTCGAAGTCCGCTGCACCATCAATGGTCAGCGTATCGCCCGTCGCCATAGCATTGGCGTTGACCTGAAGCTTGTCAGAAGCGTCCGTGCCGGTAACCATCGTATTGGCCGAACCCGTTATGACGACCAGCGTATCAGCCACCGAGTCCGAAGCCTCGGTCGTGATGTCCACCACTGCCTCTGCCAGATGCGCATCAACGCTGGCGCCGAGCGCCGCGACGACGAAGGCCGTCGTGCCTTTCAGTACAAGGTCGTCATCTCCGCTGCTTGCGCTGGATGAAAGTTTCCCTGCATCGATCGACACCGTTGCCGACGAAGAGCCGGCGCCACTCACGGTAGTCTTTGCCGATCCGGTCTTCACAGTAACAAGTTCTGAAGCATCCAGAGCCGCAGTATAGATGTCGAGCGTACCGCCGAAATCAACCACCGAACTGTTGACCGTAAGGCCTGTCTTGCCGTCGATCGTCACGCCGTTGTCGGCGTTGAAGATCTCGACTGCGCCAACACCGGCAAGCGAAAGGGTGTCACCGCTGCCCATCGCCGCCGCATCGAGGGTGACAGCAGTCGCATCCGAGGCCAGCGTGTTGATTGAGGCGCTCGAAGAGTTGAGTTTGATGTCAACATCGTTGACGGAGCCCATCATGCTGTTGGTCTTAAGGGTGACCGCCAGGCTGCCACTGAGCGTCGATGCATCAAGGTCGGCACCGAGGTCTTTCACCACAATCTGGCCCACGCCTTCAGCCATCAGTTCGTACGAATCGTGGGTGCCGTCATTGCCCACCACGCTACCAGAACTAATCTCGGCATCGTTGTAGTCGTCGACGAGACTCGCGGCATTGACCGTCACCAGGTCACCGCTGTTGGCTGCGTCGACCGTGAGGTCGTTGGTTCCGGCAGTCACGGTAATGGTGTCGGCAGAAGAAACACGCGTCGTGACAGTAATCGGACCTGTTGCTGAACCCGCATTGATGTTCGTCGATGTCTCGACAAGGTCGTACTCACCCGCGCCCGTCAGTTTGACGATGCCGGCATCAGCGGCGCCGGAGAGATTGACCTGCACTTTCTTGCCTGCGGTGTAGGTACTGTTCTGCAGTTCATACTCGGCCGTACCCTGCAGGTAGAGCACCGTGGAATCGCTGCTGTCGGAAAGCGCCAGGGCATTGACGGTGATGTCGATGGTCTCGGTATCATCTGCGACCGAATCCGTGCCGTTGACTGTCGTGGACGCAGAACCCGTGGTGATGGTCAGCGCGGACGCGGCTGCCGATCCACTGACCGCTGCAGTATTGATCGTCAGAGCACCCGTCAGGGCAGCTCCGCTGTTGATGCCTGTGACGCCGTTGGCATCGATATCGCCGACGAGGTTATTCACCGTAAGAGTGCCGCTGCCGGTCAGCTGGAGCGTGTGATCATCGGCAAGAGATGCCGCGTTGATCGTCGCGGCACGGTCCGTATCCACAGAAACATCGGTGGCATCGGCAAGGGAGACTGCAAGCGTACCAGCTCCGTTGTCTGCCTCAAGGTTGCCCTTCAGGGCGGTGACCGCAAAATTGCTGGCACCGGTAATGGTCAGTTTCGTGCCATCGGCAAGCACCGCTGCATCGACATTTACCGTATCGCCGGAGTAGTTGGCCGCAATCGTCGTAGCTGCGGCACTGGTCTCGATGGCGATATCGTTGTCGACACCATTGTTTGCGGTCGTGACCGAAAGCGTTCCTGTCGAGCCGCCTGCATCGATGTCGCCGACCAGCCCTGTCACGGTCGTCGTCGAACTGCCGCTGAGGGTCAGGAGCGTATCGTTGGCGAGGTCTGCTGCATATACCATTGAACTGCCGCCGGTACCTGTGATGCTCGTCGCGGCTGTTCCGGTATAGACAACGGTGCCTATGGCGTTGAGCTTCTTTGTAACATCCAAAGTGCCGGAGAGCGCACTGTTGTTGACACTCTCAAGCGTGTTGCCGTTGGCATCGATCACAACACCCGTTCCGGCATCGATCACCGTAAAGTCGCCCTCACCATAAGCATACAGGCGGACACCGCTACCCATGGAAGCGACGCTGACCGTAACAGTGCTACCGGTGCCGTTGGCATCGATGTAGCTGTTGTTGCTGCCGGTCTTCACGTTGACTGAGGCATTCTCTGCCGTCACGAGATCAAGTTCACCGGCCAGAGAGTTGGCATCAAGGTCGGCAGCAAGATTGATGACATCGGCGCGGCCTGTCGCGGAAGTACCGTCGACGACCAGTTCATAGGTGACCGCTCCGCTGTTGGAGTCAACCGTCAGCTTGTCGGCGTTGATTGTCACGGTATTGGAGACAGCAGTACTGACCACCGTGTGTCCGCTACCCGTCGTGACGGTCAAGTTGTACCCGCTGTAGGTGTCGACATCCAGGCCTCCCGTAAGCGCACTGGCATTGATGTCTTTCTTCGCGTTGTCTACCTCGATTTCCGCGTCCCCGGACAGGGTGAGGACCGCACCGCTGGAGGTCATCGAGGCGGCGTTGATGACGACTTCAGTATTGCTGCCGGCACCGGTATTGACCTCGTCAGCTACAATGGTCGAGCTTGCCGATCCCAAATCAATCTGCAAGCGGGAGTTGTCCGTGAGCTCCCCGGTGGTAACCAGCAATTCTCCTGAAAGGGCAGAGACAGAATAGGAGGTATCACCGTTCGCGTCAAGATCTTCGACAAGTCCGTCAACAACGATCTTCGCGGCACCCGAAAGGACCAGCACATTGCTGTCAGCCTGCATGTTCGCCGCATGAACGGTGATCGTGTCCAGAGTGGTCATCGAAGACGCACCGCTCACCAGAGCATTTGCATTGCCAAGGGTGACCGTGATATCGTTATCCGTCGTATTATCCGCGGCGTATACCTTGAGGGTGCCGGTAAGCGCCGAAGCGTTGACGTCTCCAATCAGGTCATTGACTCGTGCGGTTGAAGCACCCGTAAGGGTAAGGGTATAGTCGTTGGTCAGTTTGTCAGCCTCGACCGTAAGGCTGCCGCCAGCGGTTGCGCCCGTAGCAACCGTCGTCGCCTGGGTTCCGGTCAGGACCGTCACGCCGACCGCGGCTGATGCCGTGTTGACCGTCAGTGCACCTGAAAGAGCGCTGCCGGTTCCGTCACCGTCAGCATCAACTGTCACATATGATTTGACATTTGAGACCGTAAAGGATGCAGCTCCGTCAACAGTAAGTGTCTTATAGGCATCCATCGAATTGGCGTTGACCGCAACCGTACCGCTGGTACCCGTTACTGTCGCATTGCCATGACCGGTGCCAATGTTCAGGTTTGCGCTTGCGACTGTGGTCACCTCAAGCGTTCCTGTGCTGTCGGTAGCCACTACATCGCCCTGCAGGCTCGTCACCATCACGGCCGAGCTGCCCTGTACCGTCAGGTTCGTATTGTCGGCGAGAACCGTAGCATCAACGCTAACTGTGCCTCCGCTGCCGATGAGGGTCGTGGCAGCAGAGCCGGTTTTGACCGTCACGAGTTCTCCGGTTGCGAGACTTGCGGTCTTCACCGTCAAAGCGCCGGTGTAGCTACTGCTGCCATCGACGGTAATGCCGTTCTTTGCGTTGAAGAGATTCACGGTGCCGCCGTCCTTGAGGGTAACGGTGTCACCGCTGCCCATGGCAGTTGCATCGAGCGTCACGGATGAAGAATCCGTATTGATCAGTGCATTGGTCTGGTTCAGCTTGATGTCGACATCTGTACCACCAGTGACGTTCGCTGTGAGGTTGCCGGCAAGGCTGCTGGCATCAAGATCGGCGTCGAGATTGTTGACCGTTACGGTACCTGCACCCTCAGCACTGAGTTCCCAGTCGTCGGTACCGCTGTTCAGGCCGAGCGACATCTCATTGTCGGATTCGTCATCCGTCAGATTCAGGGCATCGACAATGATGTCATCGTTGCTGTCGACAGCTTTGACGCCAAGTGAACCGGTACCGGCCGTGACCGTGATGTCGTTCTCGGCGCCCTGGTCGGTCTCGACAAGCAGGCGACCCGAAAGATTCGGAGCCTGCACGTTACGCGTTGTATTGATGAGGCGGAAATCGCCCGTCCCGGAAAGGGTGAGACCACCATCGGCCTCGAGGGCGCTCGCGTCGATTGTCACCATGCCCGTACCGGCGGTGCTCGTGATGAGATACTCGGCATCACCAGTAAGCACGAGATCGGTATCCGAATTGGTGTCCGACAGGCTGGTTGCGTTGATGGTGATGTCGAGGTCGGTGGTATTGCCATCGACACTGTCGTCACCATTCACGGTCATGTTGCCCGTACCGGTAGTGATGGTCAGTTTCGGCGTCGTGCCGCTGCCGGTGATAGCGTCCGTCGATACGGTGATGGTACCGCTCGTGGCAGAAGCGACGAGGTTGGTCTCCAGCTTCGTAACCGTGTAGGCAGAGCTGCCGGAAAGCGTCAGGGCGGCACTGAGTACCGTGGCGTCGACGCTGAGGGAACCCGCATCGGCAGCCACTGTCGTCGCGGCCGATCCAGTCTTGACTTCTACTCCGGTCGCACCGCTTGCGGTTGTGATGCTGAGGGTCCCGGTCAGCGCCGAGCCGCCCGTTCCACCCGTCGCGTCGATTGCCGCACCGCTCGCAACCTTGTCGACAACGATCGGGGCGCCGTCACCGAGCAGGGTGATGGTCCCGTCGACCCCCATCGCAGAGGCGTCAATGTAGGTAAGATTAATGGCCTGCCCGGCATTGATCAGGGCGCCACTGACACCGACCTGAATGTCGACGTCATCAATGGCGCCGCCGGTGATCTGACCGCGATTGATCGTCAGCGTTCCGGAGAAGGTCGAGGCGTCAAGGTCGGCCTTCAGCGCATTGACCGTTACATCACCAAGTCCCTTGATGATCACCTCGGAATCATCCGAGGAGCTTACGTTGTAGGTATCGGCTTCATCGTCCAGCAACAGCCCTGCTTCAAGGGTGATCTTGTCGACCGACTCAACCGCATCTACCGTCGTCACGCCCGTACCGGCGGTAACGATGATATCATCGCCATTATCGGTAGTGGTATCCTTCGTATGAACCGTAACTGCGCCGGAAAGTGCACTCGCATCAACATCTGCACTCGTACCGGTCAGATCGAACCCGCCAGTACCCTCAAGGGCCACGGTGTTGTCGTCGGCAATCGAGTAGATGTCGAGATAGAGGGTGTTGCCGGTCGACGTATTCTTGATGAGGTACTCGGCGTCACCCGCAAGAGTCAGCTTCTGGTTGACGTCGGAGACGCTCTGGCCGGCAAGGGCGGAAGCATCGACACGGATGTCGAGGACATCTTTGTCGGTATTGTTCGAGTCGTCGCCGTTGATCGTCATGTTCGTCGTTCCGGTGACGATCTCGATGGCGGGATTGGTGCCGTCACCCGTCAGCGCCTGCGTGTTGACGGTCAGGAGGCTTCCGCTGAAGCCCGCGGCGTTCAGGTCGGCAAGCAGGTCGTTGACCGTGACCGTACCTGAACCGTCGACAACCAGTTCGGCGCTCGCCAGGGCACCCGATATCGTAGAATCCTGCGCCAGATTGTCGCCCTCGACCGTGATGGTCGCGCCGGTGGCGCCGGAGACCACCGTATGGCCGGAACCGGTCGTCACAGTGAAGGTACCGCCGTTCACGGCCGCATCAATATCAAGCCCGCCGGTCAGCGAGCCGGCATTGACGTCCGTGCTGACATAATCGACCGCCACCTCGGCATCACCGCTGAGAGTCAGGGAGTTCGTTGTCAGAAGGGTCGCATCAATCGTCAGATCGATTGCAACACCAGCACCAGTATTGACCTCATCGGCCGCAATGACTGTCTCTCCAGAACCGAGGACGAACGAAATGCCGCCGTTGTTGACGAGCTCTCCGGTGGTGACCGTCAGCGACCCGCTCAGCGGCGTGAGGTACGGATAGCCTGTAGAAACACCGAACCCGTTCGCGTCCAGATTGCGTACAAGATTGGTGACGACCACGCTGGACGAACCGCCGAGATAGAGCTCGGTCGTCGAAGCGGTCAGTGCTGCTGCATCGACATTGACCGTATCGTTGGATCCCGCAGTGTTGACATAAACATCTGTATTGCCGGCAAGGACTGAAATATCGTTGTCGACCGTATTGTCTGCGGTCCCAACGACCAGTGAACCAGATGTCATGCCCGAGCCATCTACGTCGCCGGTCAGACCACTCACATAGATGGTGGAAGCGCCGTTCAGGTCGAGGGTGGTGTCATTTGCAAGCACCGCAGCCTGAACGCTTACAGAGCCACCCGCAGTCGAGAGCGTGTTGATCGTTGTCGCCGCAACACCGGTATAGACGGAAACATTTGTGGCCGCTGCATCCGTGGTCACACTCAAGGTCCCCTGCAGAGCGGAGCCGGTGCTGTTGCCGTCAGCATCGACCGTGACACCGCTGGCCACCTTCGTAACGACAAAGTCCGCGGCACCGTCAACAGCGAGTACATCGTAAGTCGACATGGCATCGGCGTCCACGTTCACGGTGTGGCCGTCGGTCGTGCCGGTGATGGTGGCGTTGCTGGTACCGGTGGTGATGGTGACCTCACCGTCTCCGACCGTCGTTGCGGTAGTGATGTCGAGCACGCCGGAACTGGACGATGCAGCAACGTTGCCCTGAAGATTGCTGACGGTAACATCGGAAGATCCGGTCAGTGTCAGGAGGAGATCGTCGTTGAGTACCGCCGCATCAACGGTGGCCCTGCCGCCGCTGCTGTTGAGCGTGGTGTTGTTGGTGCCCGTCAGAAGCTGCAGGTTTGCCCCGTACTTCGTGGTGACGACCAGTGTTCCGGTCAGGGGGGAGCTGTCTGAATCGAAACTGAGATCGTCGGAGCCGTCAATCGTAATAGAGCCTGCATTCGTCACCGTAACGGCACCAACACCGTCCAGATCGAGGTTGCCGCCGAGGTAGTATGCATCGATGATGGCGGAACTGCCGCTGCGGGTTGTAACCGTGGTACCGTCTGAACCGGTCTGGATATTGACCGAACCGGCATCGACTTTGAGATTCACATCAAGGTACCCGTCATAGGTGCCTCCGTAGTAGCCCCGGATATCGGCAACCAGATTGTCGACCCTGATGCTGTCGCTGGTAGCCCCGGCACGGACATAGATAATCGCGTCGTCAGTGATGTTGGCTGCATCGAGCCTGTTCTCGCCTCCCGTGCCGTCCGTGAGCGTATCGAGAACCACCGTCTCGACACCATCAACGGTCGTCTGTGTAAGGGAGGTGTCATTCTGTGTAAACTCGATTTCCAGGTAATCCGAATTTCCGTTGGCCGCAAGGAACTTGTTGACACCGTCGAACTGCCCACTCGTCGCATAGACGCTGTTGCCCGAAGCGGAGGTGTCTTCCGTATAACGGCCGCTTTCCTTGTAGCTGTCATACAGGACATCTTCGACACCCGAAAGGGTACCCCAGTCGAAGTGCACCGTACCGCCGGCGATGATATGCACCTCGTCGAGGTCGGTGCTGCTCGAGCCGGTGTCCTTGATGACTTCGTTCGTGGTGAATTCATCCCCGACAAAGGTATCGCCGTCATCGTTGTATACCTGGGGCGTGATGAAGTAGTTGTCAGCGCCCTCAGCACCATCTGCGTAATCGGCACCGATACCGCCGGTGATGTTGTCATCGCCCGCCCGGCCAAGGATCACGTCAGCGCCGTCACCGCCAACCACGGTATCGCTACCCGTGCTGCCGAGGACATAGTTTGGATCGGTGAGTTCTTCCGGCAAACCTCCGCCATTGTAGGTGAACGGCGTGGTTCCGTTGCTGGAGGTGACGAAATCGTAGGTCCGGAAGGACGCCGAAGGATCAACCGCATCAGCCAAGCCTGAAACGCTGAGCGCAGTCTCGAGTTCAGCAAGCGTTCCCCAGACAAGGGTGACGTCGGAGAACTGGAGGTTCTCGGCCTGGACATAGTCGGTCTGGCGTGTTCCGTCGGTGAAGATGTAATCGACCTGGAAAATCGGCTCGCCCGCAACGAAATCGGTGCCGTAGACGACCCCGTCGGGCGACTCGCTGAAGAAGTCGTCCGTGAAGCCCTCACTCGCCGTAAGGGAACCATCGAGATCCGTCAGCAGATGGTCGGCCCTGTTGATCAGGTAGCTGGAGATGGTTCGGCTGAAGGTCGCCGTATCGGTATCGTCGCCGCCCACGAAATAGTTCGTGGTGCCGGACACCTCAAGGGCGACGTACTGGTCGTTGCCGGCGTCGCCGTTGAGGGTGTCGTCGCCCGCTCCGGCATACAGCGTGTCGTTGCCGGCACCGCCGTTGATTTCGTCATCGCCCGCGTCGCCGTAGAGTATGTCGTCGCCGGCTCCGCCGGAGAGCAGATCCTCGCCCTCAAGGCCGCGCAGGGTGTTGGCCTGACTGTCGCCCGTGATGACGTCGTCCTGTGCCGTGCCGGTGACATTCTCGATCGTGGAGACGGAACCGGAGGTCGAAAGATAGACATTCGACTCACCGAGCGTTCCGACCACGTAGGTACCCTCCGAGGCATCCCCCGTGTCGCCATCATTATTGAAATCGACCGCCGCCGTGTTGGTCAGGTCGAGCGTCAGGCCGTTGTCAGGCTGGTCGAACACCGCAGTGTCATCGGATGCCGTGGTACCCGCAACGATGTAGCTGACCCCGGCAAACGGGTATACCGCACCAGACGTATTGGTGGCATTGATAGCGATGCTCGTATTGTCGGTGGAAACCGTTTCGAACGTGTTGTACGGAAGCGTCGCCCCGAGGCCACTCTCGAGCGTACCGCCGGTGGCAAATGCAACAAGTGCCGCATACACGCCCGAGGCGGACGTCCCCACGTCGAACCGGTTCGCATAGATGCTCAGCTCAGAATCAGCTGCATACGTTCCGACATCGAACACCACGCCCTTGCTGTTGCCGGTGAAGATGTTGCTGTCGATGGATACGTCAGCAGCGCCCGTCATTCCGTCCAGGAAAACACCCGTAGTACTGTCGGCAAACGTGTTGCCGGTGATAACTGCTTGAGCCGCATAATCCGTAGGCAGCACAACGCCGGTCGTCAGACTGTCGAAGTCGTTATTCGTCAGCGTGACGCCGAGGCCCGTGGAAGCGACCGTTACACCGACGGCAGACGACGGCGAGCTGTCGCCGATGAAGGTGACATGGTCGATCGTTGCGCCAGTGGCTGTGATGTTGACTGCCGTGGAGCTGTCGGCTACCGCTTCGAAGCGAACGCCATCGAGGGTGAAGTTCGTGACGTTGACATTCAGCGTACCGCTAAACCTGGCGGCCGAATCGGTACCCGATCCGATGATGGTGAGGCCGGAAACCAGGCTTCCCGAACTGGTCAAGTCAACGGTCGCTCCGTCGGCAACGGTGATGACCTGCGAAGTGACACCGTTTGTTACGGTCACAGCGCTGAGGGCACCTGCCAGCGAGTTGTATGTACCAACCAGTGTTACTCCGTCCGAAGCGAAGAGGCGGAATGCGAACGACATGTCAACGTTCGTGCCGTCAGTCTGGGTAATGGTAAATCCCTGACTGGGATCGGATCCGCTGACATTCGCTACGGTATAAGAACCGCCCTGGTTGATGACCTCGACCCCTTCATACCGGTCTGTACCGTCTGTACCGGTGACCGTTGCCGATGCGACAGCAAGAAAGCGATCATCACCGGAGACAGAGATGATCGATCCCGTTGCCACAAGGGCCTTGTCGGCACCCGCATCACCGGAGAAGTAGTCGTTTCCGGAACCACCGACGAAGAGGTCGTTGCCGGCGTCGCCGTAAACATTGTCGTTGCCTGTTCCGCCGACGATGATGTCATTGCCATCACCACCGCAGATCTGGTCATTACCCTCCTCACCATAAATGAAGTCGCTTCCCCCTCCACCATAGAGGCCGTCCTCGGCAGATCCGCCGAGTATCACGTCAGAATAGCCGGATCCAATCAAGGTGTTGGCGCCGGTGCTTCCGATGATTTCGGCGCCGTCAATGGTGATCGAACCGACGCTCACCTTGGTAGAAACTTCCGTATTGGCATATACGGTAAGGGTATGATCCTCGCCGTCGTCCAGGAGCGAGGTGAGATTCATATCGAGGGCATCCGATGTGGAGCTACCATACTGGCTCAGCACAACAAACCGCTCGATGCCCGTCGTGTTGACATGCACGACCAGGTCCTGATTGTCAGCAGTACCCTGGAACTGCAGGGTATCGGTCCCGGTGCCGCCAATCAGGGTGTCGCTGGCATAGTCCGCGATCGAGCCCGAAACGGTGGTATAACTTGAAAGGTAAGGGCTGGTCCTTGAGTCGTAGCCGACAATGAAGGTATCGTTCCCGCCTTCACCCTCAAGCCTATCCGCGCCGGCGCCGCCGAAGAGCGTGTCGTCGCCCGTTCCGCCCTTGAGGGTATCGTTACCCGAGGAACCGAAAATAAGGTTGTTGAGAGTGTTGCCAGTACCGGTAAAGTTCGCCGTCCCGGTATAGCGCAGGTTCTCGACGTTAGCCGTCAGGGTGTAGGAGGTCTGATCGGTGCGGACCTCGTCGGTTCCCTCGTTGGTGTTTTCAATAACGACATCGCCGGAACTGACGAAATACAGATCGCTATCCCCACCGCCCTGCAGGATGTCGGAGCCGTTGCCTCCAATGATGTAGTCGGAACCGGTTCCGCCTTTTAGGACATCAGTCAGCGAAGAGCCGGTGATATAGTCGTTGCCAGCCTGGCCGTCGATGATCTGACCATCGATGTCGATGCCATTGACGGAGAGGGTGTTAAGGGTCGCCAGCGAGTACCCGATGTCCGAGGTCCCCAGCGCCGTGAGGGTTTCACTCGAAGAAGTCCCGATTTGCGTGACGTCGCCGCCGGGTGTCAGTAGCGTGGCCGTGGAACTCGTGGAGAAGGCCTGGATCTGCGCCTTCGTCAGACTGATGGCGCCGTTTCCGACGAAAGCATCAACCCCGTACGTCGACCTGAGCGAGTTGATCGAGGTAACCGTAAGTGCTGCAAGATTTGCGGAGCTGTCGCTGACGGTCAAGATGTCCACCTGGCTTGCAGCCGTCGAGGTATTGAGATATTGCACCTGGGCAATGGTGCCGGTGACCCGGAAATCCCCGTTGAGGGTCAGAGCCCGGTTCCCCAGTTCGGAGGCACCCATACTCACCGCTCCGGAGTCCGTTGCCGTAATGGTCGTATAGCGGGTATAGCCGGTCGCCGCCATATTCAGCGTGGCTGCACTCAGAGCAGAAGTTGTATCGGCCAGCGTATTGACCGTCACGTTGAAGGAGAGGCTCTTCGAGGCGATAAGCGCCGCATCGGCAACGGTGACCGCCTGGATGGAGGGGAGGAAAATTACATTGCCGGCTCCTGCTGCCGATACGGCGGTAGCAAGGTCGGCATACCCGCCGGCACCGACCACACGCACAGAGAGGTTGCTGAACTGCAGCACCTCGACATTGGTGACCGTATCGGTTCCGTCTGTGCCGACCGTGTCGGTAATGATCAGCGAAGAGTTGTCAGCAGCTCGGGTAATGGTGTAGTTGGCATAGCTGCCCGAATAAACCGCAGTGTCTATGCCGGTACCGCCGTCGATCGCATCGTTTCCGCTGCCACCCGTTATCCGGTCATCCCCGGCTTCGGCCTTGAGGGTATCGTTGCCCGCTCCACCGGTTATGGTATCGTCGCCTGCTCCGGCGTTGACTACGTCGGCACTGTCACCGGCATCAATCGTATCCGCGCTTGCCGTACCCGTCAGAAGGTCATCGTCGGCGGAGGCGACATAGGTGAACACCGGAAGTTCGACACCAGAGTCGGTGGTATTGATCGTGGTGGTGTCGGTAAAGGCGTCCGTCTTCCCGAAGGCTCTCGTCTGCGCTATGGTGAAGGTGACGGCTCCGCCGTCGCTGACAAGCACCTGGTCAAGGCCGCGGTCAACCAGGGTGGTGATCTGGGTGGTGGTCAGGCCGCTGATATTGCTCGCGCTGTCCGAGAGGATCAGCTTGTCGGTGTTGGAGTACACCGCCGAATCGAGCGCCAGCAGCTGCGCCACGGTACCGGTGACCTGGAAGAGGCCATCACCCGAAAGTGTGACCGCCCTCTCGCCGAGCTCGGAAGCGACGAGGGTTGCCGTCACGTTTGAGCTAGTGTTCGTAATGGTCGTGAAGCCCGAAAGCGCAGCATCAGAGAAGTTAGCGGCGCTGATGTTGGCCGCCGTATCGCTGATCTCCGAGAGGGTCGAATTCGCGACCGTCAGGGTTTTGGTGCTGATCGTACCGGCAGTCGCAATCGAAATCGGAGCTGCCGCAGCGATGAGCAGAACGTTACCGGTGCTTGCAGCCGTCGCCGCATCGGCAACGCTCGCATACCCGCTGGCGCCAACCACGAGGATTGTCTTGTCAGCCATCGTGATGACCTCGACCTCCTTGAGGGTGTCGATTCCCGTGGCGCTGCCGGAAGCGCTGGTGACAAGGACCTGACTGCCTCCAAGCGTTGAGAATGTAAAGCTCCTTCCTGAATAATTATCAGT
>NZ_LVWG01000021.1 GCF_001622165.1 Pelodictyon luteolum | reverse complement strand
TTTTTTTGATTCTGCTCGACGTGAATGAAAGTCCTTCGTTATCGATTTTGCGTGTCATTGTTACATTGAGGGATGAATGGTTTGCTCTCTCTGGCGCCTGCGGCAGGCATCTAATGGCCGGCGGGGTTCAGGTGTTTGACGATGGGGAGGGATTTTTCATGCAATAAGGTACATTAAATTCATTGTAATCGGAAAAAACGTTATGTCTTCATCTGAGAGCGACGCCCGGCATGAACCGGGGTGTCTGGAGTGTGGAACCATCAACTGTTACCGGCGTGAGGGTGAGTTCCCTCCTTTCTGTCCGGGCGAGGCGCTCGATGAGGCGACCCTGAGGCGTGCTGTTGCGGAGTATGGGGGAGAGGGTTCCGATGCCCGTTTGGCCCGCGCTGCAGCTGAAGTCGAGGGACTGTTCTACGGGAAGCTGACCCGTGTGGAGGAGATTGTGGAGTTTGCTCGGCGCATCGGGGCCCGTAAGGTCGGCATAGCCACCTGCGTAGGGCTCATCGGGGAGACGCGACTGTTCGGCAGAATCCTGAAGGCGAACGGTTTTGAGTACAGGGCGGCGCTCTGCAAGGCGGGGTCGGTGGACAAGGCTGACATTGGGATTGAAGAGGAACTGAAAATCAGGCCCGGCAGTTTTGAGGGGGCCTGCAATCCACTCCTTCAGGCCCGGATGCTGAATGAGTGGAAGTCGGATCTTAATGTGGTGGTAGGTCTCTGCGTGGGACACGATGCTCTGTTCTGCAGGCATTCCGAGGCGCCGGCCACGACCCTAATCGTAAAAGACCGGGTGCTCGGCCACAATCCCGCTGCTGCACTCTATACCAGCGGATCCTATTACAAAAGGGTTATGGATGAGCGGCCGAAATGAGTCTCAGTCGAGGGCTTCGATTCGCACCTTGGTCGTTCCGCTTCTGATGAGTCCGATCTCTCTTGCAGCTGCAGGCGAAACGTCGATGATCCGTCCTTTGCGGAACGGGCCCCGGTCGTTGATGCGAACGACCACCTGTTTGCCGTTGCGGAGGTTGGTGACCCTCACGTTGGTGCCGAAGGGGAGTGTGCGGTGCGCAGCTGTGAGGTCCTCACCGTCATGTTTTTCTCCGCTTGCGGTTCTCCTTCCGTGGAATCGCAGGGCATAATAGGATGCGCTTCCTTCATCAATTAAGGAGACGGCGGGCGGCAACCCTGAAATCGGGATGTCGGCAACAGGTTCCGGCTCAGCCTGGGCAACGGGGCTTGCCGTGACGAGGAGTGCTACGGCCGCGAGTCTCTTGAGCAGTTCCTTTGGTGCCATGAGGGTTGGCTGGATTGAGGTGCGCCTTCACTTTTTTTAATATAGGCAATTACATCCTCACCTTCCCCATTGTCATTATGCGGGGGGTTGTCAGCCGTTGAATGCGGCTTCAGGATTGGTTTCGAATGCTTCGAGCTTCACTGCGCCTGTGCCCGGTTTTATGAGCCCGATCTCACGGGCAGCTCCGCGCGAAAGGTCGATGATTCTCCCATTGATATAGGGGCCGCGGTCGTTGATGCGGACCATGACCTCTTTGCCGTTTTCCATGTTGGTGACCCGGACCCAGGTGCCGAAGGGCAGGGTGCGGTGTGCTGCGGTCAGGGCGTCCATGTTGAATCTTTCGCCATTTGCCGTCACTCGCCCATGAAAGCGGTCGGCATAGAATGATGCTACCCCTTCAGTGACGAGGAGGAGTCCGCAGTTGCTGTCGACGGCAGTATGTTCCGCAACGGCTTCGAACTCCGGCGCTGAGCCGCTTTCGGTGCTTTCGGTGCGGAGGGATTGATTGGAAATCTGGATGGAGCTCTGGCAGGATGTTACTGTGGTAATTGCCAGCAGAATCAGAATTGTGGGGAAAAAGAGCTTTCTCGTGCCCATAGAGTGTTCATTTATTGTTCGCGTTCAGCCTGCAGCATGCGTGTCGGTATGCTATAATTATGAATAAAAATCAGGCCAATATTCATTCGTGATCGTATGATTAATATACGACGGGCCTACCCATATGTCCAAATTCAGCGCAATCCCCTGTATTTATAGGCGGTTCTGGCGATTTGATGCGGCTTTGCGGTTGCGGCGCCGACTCTTTGCCTTTTGATTTTCCGCTTTGTTTTTAAAAGCAATTTCCTTGAAATGTGCGTATTTTGATTCTTTATTGTGAATATTATTCATTGCTGTTTGCGGGCTGTCAGGGTTCCTTGTTGGTGGCGGGCATTGTTTGGTTTGGCAACTATTCCCTATATTGACACCTGCACAGATATGCATTGCATTGAATGTTACCGTATGCTGACAGCTAGCTTCGCTTCATTTGTCTCGCTCTTCTGCAGCGTCGGCCATCCTGCGTTGCGTCGTTCCCTGATGGCGGGCATCTTTAGGAGTTTACCGGTTCATCGCCGGGTGTCGATCGACGACCGCTTCCGCAGTATAGACCATTGGGTTGCGGTAGCCCCCCCCACTTCTATTTTCACGAATGAGCATAGCATCCAAGACTGACGATCCTGATAGACGTAGTTCGGTGAAGACTGATCACGCCCAGTCCGGTATGAAACGGCTTGCGGGGCTCTCGCTTGCCGCCCTTGGTGTGGTCTTCGGCGACATCGGAACGAGCCCACTGTATGCCGTCCGGGAGTGTTTTCACGGCGAATACGGCATCTCGGCTTCGCCCGGCAACGTGCTTGGGGTTCTTTCGCTCCTGTTCTGGGCGCTGGTCCTCATCGTCGGGCTAAAGTACCTGACCTTCATCATGCGGGCCGACAACGATGGTGAAGGAGGCATCCTCGCTCTTACAGCCTTGATCATCACCCACAGCCGAAACCGTGGCTATGAGCGCTGGCTGCTTGTTGCCATCGGGCTCTTCGGCGCATCGCTGCTCTACGGTGACGGGATGATCACTCCCGCCATTTCGGTGCTCAGTGCCATCGAGGGTCTCCAGATAATCGCGCCTGCCTTCCATGATATGGTCATCCCGCTTACCATGCTGGTGCTTGCGGGACTCTTTTTGTTCCAGCATAATGGAACGGCCCGTGTTGGCGCACTGTTCGGCCCGATCATTCTTGTATGGTTTATGGCAATCGCCATCCTCGGCATTATCGAGATCATCAAGTACCCGCAGGTTCTCGAGGCTATGCTTCCCTGGCACGGGATCTCTTTCCTGCTTGGCAACAACCTCAAAGGGTTCACGGTGCTCGGCGCGGTGTTTCTGTCTGTGACCGGTGCCGAGGCTCTCTACGCCGACATGGGTCATTTCGGCCGACGCCCGATCCGTCTCACATGGTTTCTTCTGGTTCTGCCGGCGCTCTTGCTCAACTATTTCGGGCAGGGTGCACTTCTTCTTTCTTCTCCCGGCGAGGCTCACCACCCGTTTTACGGTCTGGTGCCTTCCTGGGCCATGATTCCGATGGTGCTCCTTGCAACCTCGGCCACCATCATCGCTTCGCAGGCATTGATCACCGGCGTTTTTTCCCTCACCCAGCAGGCCATACAGCTCGGTTATCTACCACGTCTTACGGTGACGCACACTTCGGCGCGTCACATGGGCCAGATATACGTACCTGCGGCCAACTGGTCGCTGATGGTTGGAACCATCGGTATCGTTGCCTGGTTTGGTTCATCAAGCAAGCTGGCCGCCGCTTATGGTGTGGCTGTTACGGCAACGATGCTTATTTCCACCATACTTTTCTACTACATAGCCCGCGACCTTTGGAAATGGAACCCTGCGGCCCTCAACGTGATGATCACCTTTTTCGCCGCCGTGGACCTCTCCTTTTTCGGCGCCAGCATGAGCAAGCTGTTCCACGGCGCATGGGTGCCGCTTGTGGTAGCCTTCGTCATGTTTGCCATCATGAACACCTGGAAGCAGGGCCGGAAGCTCCTTATGCGCCAGCTCAAGGATCGCACCCTCACCGTCGACGAGTTCATGCAGAGTCTGGCTCTGCAGCAGCCGCAAAGGGTTCCGGGGCAGGTGGTTTACCTCACGGCGAACCCGGACGTGGTTCCTATTGCGCTTCTGCACAACCTCCGCCATAACAAGGTGCTGCATTCCGAGGTGGCGCTGTTCCATTTCAGCACTGAACGGGTCCCGAGGGTTCCGAACAGCCGCAAGATCGAGGTCAACCGGCTGGGAGATGGTTTCACCCGCGTGATCGCCCGCTACGGATTCCTTGAATATCCCAATATTGGTCAGGTGCTGGCTCTGGCGAACCAGCAGGGCTTGAATTTCAAGCCGGAGGGTATCAGCTTTTTCCTGAGTCGCGAAAAGATTGTTGCCGGAGAGAAGACCAAGATGTTCCCTTCACGCAAGAAACTCTTTGCACTTATGGCCCGCAATGCGCTGAGTGCGACAGCATACTACGACCTCCCGTCAGGTCAGGTTATCGAAATCGGTGTCCAGGTGCAGATATAGGCGGTTTGACTATAATCTTGCATGGTGGATAAAAGTGTTATATTTAAGGGTAGTTCAACCATTGAATGAAAACCGGCCCTTCAGGCCCAAGGTGACTTCATGACCCCCAGCAGCATATCGCATCCTCTCTCTTCGCGCAACGGCTTCAGTCAGCGCCTGAGGGAGTATATTCTGAAGAAGCACGGCTCAGTCAATGCGTTCTGCAAAGTGGCGGGCATCAAGTATCCTGCCCAGATGACCCCCTACCTGAAAGGCCGCTGTCTTCCAGGCAAGAAAATGCTGGCCCGTCTGGAGCGCGATGGTGCGGACATTGAGTGGCTGCTCAGCGGTCATTCGCCTGCATCCTCTTCCGATCCGCTCGGCAACGCACTCCTGCTTTCCCGTTACCGTATGTACATCGAAGGGCTGCTTCGTCAGGTCCGGATGCATATCGGGCGTTACGGAGGGATGTACAAGCCGGTCATTGAGGCCTATGCGGTGCTCGACCATGCCGCCCGCATCGTGGAGCTGACGGGATCCATCGAGAAGTTTCTTGCCTATGAGAAAAATGCGCTCCATGATGCGCGTCTCGACAGCATCATTCATCCGGAAGACTACCCCGATGTCGAAAGCGCACTCAGGGAGGACAGTCCTGACGACGGCATTTTCACCTTCAATTCCAAGTTCCTGACCGGAGACGGGGCATACGTGGATGTGGAGTGGAGTCTCTACGTGAAAAACCGTCCGATGTCCGACATGAACGAGTATGCGATGATCCTGCGTAAAAGTTGCTGAGTTCCTCTCAGCTTCTCCTGAGGTTTCCCCCTTTCTTGTTTGTTGTTTCCGACCCTGGTCAGGCGCCCCGCAAAACAGGCGGTTTTGCCGTGTGGCGTCTTTTTATTACCTTACAGGTTTTACCAACAAAATAAGTTTCAAACTGCCGGCCGAAGATGCCGGGAAGGAGGTCGAGATGATCAGTTTCAGGGTTGGTGACACCATTGTCTACCACAAAGCAAAAAGCTCTTACAGCCCCGGTCCACGTGCTCGTCAGGTATATCCTCTGGCGCGCGGAGAAGAGTACCATTACGTGGTTGACAAGTTCTGGACGGTGACCGGCGTCAACAGCGATGGTACCATTGACGTCGTGACCCGTACCGGCAAGACCCACCGCCTGCCTGCAAGCGATCCGAACATCTCCCGGACGCGTCTTTTCCACCATCTCGTATACAGGAAGCGCTTTCCTGTGCTCTCTATCAAGAAGTAAGGGCGGCTCAGTCCTCGGCCTCACCTGCCGGTTCGTTTCCGGCCCGGAGGTGATGCGCTTCGGTTTCATACCACAGGGGCTTTTCATTGCGCAGCATGCTGACGACGACCTGAAATTCAGCAGGGTCGGTGAATGCATGGTTCTCTATCAGCTGGCAGCTTGAATCGTACAGGGCGATTCTTCCCGTATGGGTGTGTATGTCCCATCTGCTGTAGTAACTGGCGACAAGGATATTTGCCATCGTGAGCTCCGTCTCTGTTACTTGTGTATCTGGAACCGTGCGCGCTGCATGGCGGCCCAGCTTTTCGTCGCCTTTTTCCCCGACGGCAGCGTTGTCGTACTGGAAAAAACTGCATCGGTGAAATCTGCGTCCATGACATTGGCTCCTTCAATATTGGCTCCTACGAGGTTTGCACCCCGGAGGTCGGCATCAAAGAGTGATGCGCCGCTGAGGTCTGCGCCGGCGAGGTTTGCGCCGCTGAGGGTCGCTCCGTAGAGCATGGTCCCCCGGAGGTTTGCTCCACTGAGGTCCGCATCCTTCAAAAAAGCCCGATCAAGGTTCGCACCCTCAAGGCATGCCCCGCCGAGATTTGCTGATTTCAGGTCGGCTTTTTTCATGTCCGCGTTCCTGAGGTTCGCACCCCTCATGTCGGCATTATCGAGGGTGGATCCGCTGAAACGGCTGTCTCCGAGATCGGCCTGACGGAAGTCAGCACCCTCCAGCGAGCTGCTTTCGAGTTTTTCCTTTTTCAGCTCGACCTTCATTGCGGGATTGTCCCTGCGCATCCGGTTCCATGCCTCCACGTCCTCAAAGAGGAGTTCCTGCTGCTTTTCGGCAGCGACGGCCGGCATGGGTACTCCTTCTCGGGCTGTTCCTGCTTTGTGTACTGCAGGGGGGAGGTATTCAACGGCAGGTTTTTCGGACCAGGATGGCGTTGTCCCCGGAGTCCCGTTGACGAAACGGGCGCGGTTTCGGCTGCACCAGCCTGTATCCGCACGGGCGCCGGAGGGCAGGATGGTGCTTGCGGACAGTATCGCTCCGTCTAGGTTCGCGTTCGGCAGGAACGTCGCGCCCGAGAGGTTCGCTCCGCTGAGGTCCGCTCCGGCAAGATTGGCTTCAAAGAGCACGGTGTTTGACAGGTTGGCGCCCGTCATGTCGGCTTTTCTCAGCGAACTCCAGCGAAGGTTGGCCCCGAGGAGGTTCGCTCCCCTGAAGCTGGAGCCGTTCATGAATGAGCTTTTCAGGTTTGCCTTCACAAGCCAGGCTCCCGTGAGGTCCGCCCCCTTCATGTCGGCTTTCCTGATGAAGGCCATGGCGAGATTCGCTTCCCGGAGATTCGCTCCGTTGAGATTTGCGCCGCTGAGGTCGGAACGGATGAGGACCGTGCGGCCGAGGTTCGCCCCGGAAAGCTCGGCATCCTCAAGATCTGCTTTGTAGAGGTCGATGGTGGAGCCGTGAGTGGCGTCGCGCATGCTGTTCCACCCCGCGACGCTTCCTTTCAGCATCTGGAGGGCATCGCGGTCAAACGCAGGTGCGCCCTTTGGCCAGAGGGTGAGGACAAGGGCGAGAGCGAGGATCCTGTGCAGGAGCTGAGGCTTCATGACGGCTTGGTCTGGGTTGATGCTGTATGAAGGAAAAGTAATGAATTCAGGGCGCCGTACGAAACTTTTGGCTGAGACTCCCATGTTAGTAACGGTAGAACATCTGTAATTATAAACCAAGGGAACACCATGGATAGCAGGGATCTTTTCAGTGGCAGGGTGCTTGTTGCGGGAGCAAGCGGCCGTACCGGGAATTGGGTTGTGAAGCGGCTTCGGCATTACAATATTCCTGTACGTGCGCTTGTCCGTTCACGGGACCGAGCATCGGGTTTTGATGCCGATGTGGAGATTGCTGTTGGTACTCTGCAGGACCGCGCTGCACTCGACAAGGCCGTTGCTGGTTGCACGGGTGTGATTTCTGCGGTAGGATCCAGTTCCCTGACGGGTGATTCCTCGCCTTCTTCGGTGGACAGGGATGGGGTCATTAGGCTGGCTGAGGCAGCTCTGGCTGCTGGCGTCAAACATTTCGGGCTGGTGAGCTCGCTTGCCGTAACCCGCTGGTACCATCCTCTCAACCTGTTCGGTGGGGTGCTGTCCATGAAGTTTGCGGCCGAGGAACACATCCGAAAGATCTTTTCCCAGAATGGCAGGAGCTACACCATCGTGCGGCCAGGCGGGCTTAAAGACGGGGAGCCGCTTCAGCACACGATGGTGGTGGGACAGGGTGACCACATGTGGTCGGGCTGGACGAACCGCTCTGACGTGGCTGAACTTCTCGTACTCTCGTTATGGCTGGAGAAGGCCCGGAACCGGACCTTCGAAGTGGTGAGTGGAGAAGAGCATGCGCAGGACAGCCTTGAATACTGTTACGACAACCTGTCCTGACTGAGGTATACGGATGGATGCATATGGGACGCAATGGCCGTTGCCTATGGCACAAAAAGAAACGGGACCCTGATCGGGTCCCGCGGTGTTTCCTGCCGTTAGGCTCTAAAGCTGGCTTCAGTCGTTGAATCTGCTTACAACGTCCTTATCCGGCCGGGCGTACCCGGAGGCTTCCGGCGATGAACCCCTCAGGCCCATACCCGCTCCGCTCCCACCGTAAAGATAGGGGTAGGCGTTGGCTCCAAGGCGCTTGGTGGTTTTTCCGATGTTTTCAAGGGCGTCTCCGACCACCCACCAGTGCCCGTCGATGAAGACCTCAAGAAGCCTTCCGTAAGCTTCTGCTCCCTGTACGAATGCGCCTGTGCTGCCGTTCATCGTTGTTGTTTCCTCTGAAATGGTTGGTATTTCCTACCCTTATGATGGGTAGGGTCGCTTTTCTGCAATATCGTAAAAATATCGGCTAACGTCAAAACCTTTTCCCCGCAGCCCCTTCTCTTTGGCCCTAGGCCATGAACTTCAGGCTGAGAAGCAGTTCCTGTGCACTGAAGGGCTTTTTCAGGGTGACATTGGCGCCGAGGGCGTCGGCCAGGACCAGATAGTTTTCAGGGCCGACCTTTCCGCCGCCGGACATGGCTACGATTTTTAGGTCGGGATGGCTCTGGCGGGCCTCCATGATGGTTTCAATCCCCTCCTTTTCCGGCATGATGAGATCGGTGACCATCAGCTCGACCTCCGGGTGCTGGGCCAGCATCTGGAGGCCCGTTTTGCCGTTGTCAGCCTCAAGCACGGTGTGGTGTTCCCGCAGAAGGGTCGTGCATATGAATTTTCTGACGGCGGCATCGTCGTCAATGACCAGTATGTTCATGCTCGTTGTGGCTTGTTTGCTGAAATGACTTCATTGATTGCTGCACCGAGTTCGCTTCGCTGAACCGGTTTCTTTAGGAATTTCGTGATGCCGTATCGGTTGAGCGGCGAGGTGAGTTCGATGTCCTTGCCGTAACCCGTAAGGAGGATGACCGGGAGTGCCGGATTGAGCTGATGGACGTTTCGAGCCAGTTCGATGCCGGTCATCTCCGGCATGGTCAGGTCGGTCAACAGCAGGTCGAACAGGTCCGGACCATTCCGGTATGCCTCGAGAGCGTTGTGGGGCGAGTTGAAGCATGCGATGCTGAAGCCGAGCTTTGGGATCATTTCCTGCATCAGCTGTACGGTCGCCATTTCGTCGTCGACGAAAAGGATGCGCCCGCTTCCGCCCGACATGGGTTCCTGCATCGGCTCCTCGTGGATCTCTTCGTTGATGACCGGCAGATAGACGTGAAAAGGGGCTCCGCTACCCGGCTGGCTTTCAACGGTGATTTCGCCGTTGTAACTCGTGATGATGCCATGGACGACCGACAGGCCGAGCCCGGTGCCCTTATTGACGGATTTCGTGGTGAAGAAGGGTTCGAAAATGCGCTCCATTGTGGCTTCGTCCATGCCGGGCCCGGTGTCGGAGATTGAGAGGTGGATGCACCGGGACTGTTCCATCCGGGGAAACATTTTCAGCCGTCCGCTCCCGGGCGGAATCTCGCTGAGCTCCAATGTGAGTGTGCCGCCCGAGCCTTCCATCGCCTGGAAGGCGTTGGTACAGAGGTTGATGATTACCTGGTGGATCTGGGATGGGTCGGCCAGGACGTTTCCGCACTTCTGGGCGATATCCTT
The DNA here is from genome assembly GCF_001622165.1 of Pelodictyon luteolum. GTDB lineage: Bacteria > Bacteroidota > Chlorobiia > Chlorobiales > Chlorobiaceae > Chlorobium > Chlorobium luteolum_B. The sequence continues at coordinate 133,582 of NZ_LVWG01000021.1, read as the reverse complement.
CCGTATGGTGATGGTCGCGGGGATGGATGGCCGGAGAAGTTTGAGGGCTTCGGTGATGATGGATTGCACTTTGACCGCGGCCGGTTCGCTTTCCTGTGCCCTGCTGAATGTCAGGATTTGTGCCACCAGGTTCTTTGCCCGCTCGGCAGCCTGGACGATCTCCCTGAAATAGTCGTAGAGGGGGTTTTCTTCGGGAACCTCCAGCGCCCCCATCTCCGCATAACCGAGCACGGGAGTGAGGATGTTGTTGAAGTCGTGGGCAATGCCACCGGCCAGGGTGCCGATGGTTTCAAGGCGCTGGGTGTTGCGGAGCCTTGACTCGAGATCCCGCTTGTCTTCCTGTATCCTTACCCGTTCGGTGATGTCGAACAGGATGCCGTCGATGCCGGTGAAAGCGCCATCCTCCGCGAATGCCGGCGTGCGGCGGTCTTCGATCCAGCGCACGGCACCGCTGGAGGCGATGATTCTGTAGGTGAGGGTAGCCGATGCCGCTGACTCTCCGATGCTGCGGTTTGAGCTGAGGACGGCTTCGCGGTCGTCGGGGTGGATGATTGATGGCTCGTTGAAAAGCTCGGCCTCAAACTGTTCTTTTGAAAAGTCGCTCTGGAAGTCGTCAACCATCGAGAGGATAGCGGTTTTTCCCTCCCGGTTGATGCGGTATACCGCACCAGGGATATTGTCAATGAGGGTCTGGAACTCGCTGACCAGACGTTGCTGAATGGCGATGTTGCGCAACGCCTCCTCGGCCTTTTTCAGGTCGGTGAGGTCGATGGCGATGCCTCGTATCCCCCTGATTACGCCGTCCTCGGCGATCGGCGAGCTGTAGAGGAGCATCGGGATCCGGCTCCCGTCTTTTTTTATCGCACCGTATTCGGTGCTGTTTGCCGGCCGCTGTCCCGCCAGCATCTGGCTCATGTTCAGCAACGCCCGGTCTCGTTCTTCAGGCAGTGTGAAGCGGGCAACAGGGAAGTTGTCTGCAAACTCTTCCTTAGCGTATCCGAACACCTCTGTCGCTTTGTTGTTGCTGTATGTCACCATGCCCTGCAGGTTGATCTCAAAGAGGGGCAGGGGCAGGAACTCCGTCAACTCCCGGAAGCGCCGTTCGCGTTCCATGAGGGCCTCTTCTGCCCGTACCCGTTCGGACATGTCGCGGCTGGTGCCGAAGAGCACCGGTCGGCTGTTCCATGTGCCTGGCGTTACCCGGGTCTCGACCGGAATGAGCTCACCGCTTTTGGTTTTCAGCGGGACGAGGCAGGCCTCCCCGGTTCCCGTGAGCATCGCAGTAATGTTTGCTTCGGCCTGCTTCCACTGTTCCTCGGGATGGAAGTGGAGTACATGGCAGCCCTGCAGCTCATCGGCAGTATAGCCGAGTCGCTTGCGGACCGTCCGGTTGGTATGGATGACCAGACCATCCATGTCAACGATGAAGAGAAAGTCGTCGATAGTGTCGAATAGGACCTCGAAATTGGTTTTTGATGTAGCGATCTCTTCTTCGTGCCGGGCCTGCATGATGGCTGAACCGATATGGGCGGTAACCGTTTCCAGCGCCTTGCGCGCAAACTCGGGAACCTGGCTGATGGTGTGCGATGCCACGTTGAGGTTGCCGATCACCTCTCCCTTGTACATGATGGGGATAATGGCGATGGCCTGAAGGTTTTCGGCATCGATCTCTTTTTTTTCCGGCTTCAAAAGCCGGTTGAACTGGTGGTAGATCGGCTTTCCCTCCCGGATAATCCGGGCGTTTTGGGAATCGAAGGGGTAATTGGCGGCTTCACGGACGAACGCGTCCGAGAGTCCTTCATGGTAGGCAAGTGTGATGGTTTTTTTTTCGTTGTTGACCAGATAGACGCCGCCGCAGTCCATGCCTGAGACCGACATGGCGGCATCGAGGCAGAATGCGAGGGTTTCCTGAAACGAGGCTGATGTATTGAGTTTGATTGCCAGGTCCAGTTCGGCCTGGATGCACTGCTCGGCCCGCTGGCGCTGGAGGGCGTTGGCGATGATGCCGCCGGCAAACTTGAGGATGGCGACGGTGTCCGGCTGCCACTCCATTTCGTGGTGTACGGCGTCGAAGCCGATGTAGCCGAACGGGATTGACCCCGAGGTGAGGGGAATGACGATCAGGGACTTTATGTCCTGGGCTTCGAGGATGTCGCGTTCGGCAGCGGCCTCAATGGGCAGCTCTTCGATCCGGGGCAGCAGGATGGATTCATTCCGGTTGACGCGCTCCATCCACCAGGGGAAGATGTCGGTTGGCAGTCCCTTCAGCGCGTCAATCTGCGGTTCAGTGCCTTCGGCACACCACTCGTGGGTGTTGTCAATGAGCTGCAGGTCGTCGCTGAACTGAAAGACATAACTTCTGTCTGCGCCGACAAACTCACCGATGAGCTGGAGGATGCTCATGATCATGCCGTCAATTTCCTCAAAGCCGAGGCTGATGAACCGGTTCGACAGGGCGGTAATCAGGCGCTCGAATCCGAGGTTTCGGGTGAGGGCTTCTTCGGCGGCTTTCCGTTCGGTAACGTCGTGGTGTGATCCGACCATCCGGATTGGCTTGCCCTCCCGGTTACGTTCGAACACTTTTCCGCGCGCCACGACCCATACCCAGTGGCCGTCGCGGTGGAGCATGCGGAGTTCCACCTCATAGAGATCGCGTTTGCCCTCGAAGTACTCGCGGAGCACCAGTTCCGACTGCTCAAGGTCATTGGGGTGGCAGCGTTCGCGCCAGGCGTCGAAGGTGAAATGACCGAGCTCCGGAAGGCTGAATCCGATCATCTCCGCCCATCGCCCGTTAACCCTCAGCTCTCCCGTGGCGATGTTCCAGTCCCAGGTTCCTGTTCGGCTGGCTTCGGCCGCCATTTCAAGCGTCTGGCAGACGTTTCCCTCACAGGTCTTTGCCCGCAGCAGCGCGAGTTCCTGCCGCAGGCGCTCGTTCTCTTTGATCAGTTGTTCGTGCGCATGTTCCATGCCTGTGCGTATGGGGGTTGTCTCATCAATGTAGCAATCCACCCACTCAAAAGAAAGCGGAGTTCGGCTTACTTCCGGGTGGTGTTTTCCCCGGCGCCGGAGCTCTCACGGCGGAAGGTGTCGGCTGCGTGGACGACGAGGATGTTGATGGCGGCTGAGAGCAGGATGTACCAGGTCCAGGCGAGCCCTGCCGCGTCAAGGGCGAAGACGGTGCCCATGCCGGCAACGAGGCCTGCGGCAAGGCTTGATGGGTGGAAGCTGCATCGGCCGGTTGAGAGGATAAAGAGCCCGAGCAGGCCTCCGTAGGTGTAGGATGCGATTTTCAGCCCGACCATGATAATCGCCTTGTCCCCCTCATTGAAGGCGAGAGCGATGGCGATGAGCACACCTGCCCATCCGAGGCTTATGATGCGCGATGTCCGGAGCGAGGCCTTTCCGCCCATGAGGTCGGTGACGGTTGATGAGGCCAGAGAGTTGATGGAGGATGCAATGGTTGACATGGCTGCCGAGAGGATGCCGGCTAGAAGGAGTCCCTTGAGGCCCGAGGGGAGGCTCTGGACGATGAACGTTGCGAACTCCCGGTCCTGCTCCCGTGGGGCACCGCCCGTGAAAACGAACATGAGCGAGCCGGCCAGAAGGAAGATTGCGAACTGGAGGAGGACAAAAAAGCCGCTGCCGATGAGAGCTTTTCGGGCTGCTCCGAGACTGCTGCATGCAAGCACGCGCTGCACCATCATGTGGTCGACTCCGTGCGATGCGAGTGAGAGGAACATGCCTCCGATGAATGCGCCGCCGAACGCCATCGGGTCGAGAAGGATGTTCCGGTCGAAGTTGAACAGCTGGAGCTTTCCGTCACCGGCAAGCGTCTGGAGCGCCGCGGGGATGCCTCCGTCGATGTGAAAGCCGATGAAGACGATGGTGATGATGCCGCCGAGAAGGTAGAGGGCGAACTGGAAACTGTCGAGCCAGGCGACCGCCTTCAGCCCACCCGAAATGGTGTAGATGAGGGTGACGGCACCTATGATCAGGACCGAGAGCGGCATGCTCCAGCCGGTCACAACCTCTACAACCACCGCGGTAGCAAGAAATCGCACACCGTCGCCGAGGATACGGGTCACGAGAAATACCACGGAGGCGAGGCGCTGCATTCCGCGACCGTAGCGGGTGCCGATGCTCTCATAGATGGATGTGACACCTTCACGGAAATACATCGGCAGGAGCAGGGAGCTGACAAGGATCCTTCCTGCGATGTAGCCGAGCGGAAGCTGAAGGAACGACCAGTCGCCTCGATATGCCAGGCCCGGCACGCTGACGAAGGTAAGTACCGAGGTTTCCGTGGCGACGATGGAGAGCATTGCCACCACCCACGGGAGGCGGTGGCTACCGAGGAAGTAGTCTCCGGTGCTCCGGTTGCTCCGTCCCTGCCAGAGCCCGAAGATGGTGTTGCCGAGAAGGAAGATGACGACGATCGAGATGTCAAGGGGCTGCATTGGAGGAAACTTGTCGTGTCGGCATGAAAGGTCAGTGGCCGTAAATGTGGAACGCCTGCTTTTCGGCGGTAAAGGCTGCTTCGTCGGTCCTCCATGAGTCGATGACGGCCTCAACGGAGCAGCCTTCTTCAATGGCTGTGCGCACCGAAGCATTGCCCGCAAGGAGATCAAAGGCGGGAATGGTGTCGTTGAACTCGTATACACCACGGAGGAAGCGGACCTCACCGGGGTAAAGCCGGTGGAGCGCTGCGCTCATGGCCACGCCGGTGGCGAAGGGACGGAAGCTCCGGGGGTCGCTCACCTGCAGGGCGATCCCGCCCACCGCTTCCCCTGCAAACTTGTGGAACCCCGGCCGGAACCAGGTCGGACGGAACACGATTCCCGGAAGGTTATAGGAGCGGCATTCTTCTGCAAGCGTTTCGGGATGGACGAACGGCGCGCCGGAGAGTTCGAACGGGGTAGTCGTCCCACGGCCTTCCGACACGCTGAGGCCCTCGAAGAGGCACATGCCTGGATAGACGGCGGCGGTCTGGACGGTCGGCATGTTCGGGGACGGGGGGACCCATTGCAGACCGGTATCACCGAAGAGCATGTCGCGCCTCCATCCCTCCATAGGGACCACGCTGAGTTCCAGGTCGAGCTTCCGGTAGTCGCGGTAGATGTGGGCGAGTTCTCCCGGCGTCAGGCCGTGGCGGACCGGAACGGGGAAAACGCCGACGAATGAGCGGAAGGCAGGATCGAGCATGGGTCCCTCGACAGCTGTCCCTCCGAGGGGGTTCGGGCGGTCCAGTACCATGATCTCGATTCCCATGCCGGAGACCGCCTCCATCAGGAGCCCGAGGGTGTTGACGTAGGTGTAGTAGCGGGCGCCGACGTCCTGAATGTCGAAAATTATGAGATCGAGGTCCCGGAGGAGCTCTGTTTTCGGGACCAGTGAGTCAGCGGTGCTGCCGTAGAGACTTACTGTTTCGCATCCGGTTTCCGGCTCGAAGCCAACCGCTACCTGGTCCTGCTCGATGGCGAACAATCCGTGTTCGGGTGAGAAGATCCTCTTTACGACGATGCCGCGTTTTTTGAGAGCATTCCAGGAGTACTCACCCTTCCGGGTGAGGGACGTCTGGTTGACGAGCAGTCCAATGGATCGTCCGCTTATTGCCTCAGGCTCCGATAGGAGCCTGTCAAGTCCTGTCAGGATCATTGATTCTTTTCCATGATGGGTTTCGGGGTGGCAGGTTTGAAGCTGACGGGGGTTGTTCCGTACTGGTCGGCAACTGCATCCTCCATGAGGGTGCCTGCCTGCACCACCGTGCCCGGCAAAAGGACGGAGCGGTGGATCCGGCACCCTGTGCCGATAACGCAGCCGCTTCCGATGACGGAATGGGTGATGGTTGCGCCGGATGCGATCCGGGCGTCTGGAGCAATCCGGTTCGGCCGAATGCCTATCGCTTGTTCTACGATGGCGCCGAGGCGGTCCGCAACGGGCGGGGTGTCGAGGTTCGCCCGAAGATAGCTCTCGAGGGTGCCGATGTCCTGCCAGAGACCTCTGTGCAGGTGGTATCCGAGCGTGTTCCGGTCGACAAGACCATAGAATCCTGTCTCGACGATACCGGAAAACCCGGTCTCGAGATGGCGGAAGATTTCGGGGCTGAAGACGGCGCTTCCAGTGTAGATGAATGAGGACTCGAGGCCGGTTCCCCGTCGGCCGGCGAAGTCCCTGACGAGCTCGCCCTCTATGCCAACCATGCCGATTGATGCGGCCCCGGGAGTTTCATACAGGCAGAGCGTTCCTGCTTTCTCCGAACTGCGGTGTTTATCGATGAGCGCCCGGAAATCGATGTCGGTGATGATGTCGCTGTTGACGAGCAGAAAGTCGCCGTCCTTCAGCAGCGGTTCGCACCGCTTTAGTCCGCCGCCCGTGCCGAGTATCGTCGTTTCTTCCGAAAAGGTGATGCGCAATTCCCCGAAATCGAAAGCATCCGCGGCTTTGCGGATTTCAGCGGCATGATGGTGAATATTGCAGACGATTTCTCTGACGCCCGACTCCTTGAGCAGCGCGAAAGCATAAAAGAGAGACGGCACGTTGAGAACGGGTATAAGCGGCTTCGGGATATGTTCGGTAAACGGCCTCAGGCGAGTGCCGAAGCCGGCGGCAAGGACAAACGCTTTCATGGGGTGCCTGTTTTTTCAATAAGCGGCAGCAGGAGCGTGCCCGCATTTTTCAGCTCCCTGCGGGATGCGATATAGTCCGAAAGATAGGCAAGTGTCGGCGCGATGGATGCTTCATACTGTGTTTTTCCGAGAACCGCCGTCTGATAACAGAATGTGCCGAGCGCCTTGACATTGCGCTGGAACGCCATCAGGTCGAAAAGGTGGAGATACTCGTCGAGGCTCATCGTCACGGCATTGCGCTCCTGAAGCGTCCGGAAATGACGGGTTTTCAGTTCGTCGGCAAGGGACTGTTCGAGTACGACATAGGAGTCGCGGATGAGCGAGACGGCATCGTACTGCGGCAGCCCCATGCGTGCATCCTGAAAATCTATGATAACGGGCATTCCGTTACGGACCATGATGTTGCGGCTGTGAAAGTCGCGATGATTGAGTACGAAATGCTCCGGCTGGACGAGGATTTCAGTTATGGATTCGAACTCGCAGCGAAGCTCTCCGGCTTTGCTGCTGTCGAAATCCGCCCCGAAATAACCGAACAGGGCGTGTTCGATGAAAAAATCGAATTCAAACATCAGTTTTTCCCTGTCGAAGCTGAGCCTGAATGGCAGCCGACGGGGATCGCCGGTTATGGACTGAATTCCGGCAAGCGTATCGATCACCTCCCGGTATATCTCCGCGGCGAGGCACTCTCTCTCCATGGCGACGAGGTCCTGCAGCTGCACCGTTCCGCAGTCCTCGATCAGCAGAAGGCCCTCTCCGGCATTGACGGCAATGACTTCAGGAACCGGCAGGTCATTGCGGCGCAGGAGGTCGTACACAATCAGGAACGGGTAGTCGTCAGGGTTCGTTTCGCGAAGCAGGGGGTCGCAGCAGGCGATTGCGCTGCCTTTCGGACCCGAGACCCGGTAATAGCGCCGGGTGGAGGCATCGCCCTGTATCGGGGTGATATGAAGCTGATTTCGATCTTCCGGGCTGTAAAAGCCCCGTATATGGTGCTCGGTATTCATTCTGGAGCGTATAAGAATGTCTTGTGCCGGCAAGGGTCGGCAAAAACCGGATACCTGAACAGGCGCACCCTGCAGCAAGACAAAAAAAAAGCACCTTATCCCTTGAGGTATAAGGTGCTTCAGAAAAGAAAAGGTGCTTACTTTTTCGGAGCAAGAGCTGAAGAGACGCTCTGCAGTACCTGATTGACTGTGTTCAGCACGTTACCGGCAAGATCGGTAGATGTTTTGCCAAGTGGCTCAATCATTTGGGATGCGGTTTTGATGCCGCTGTTGAGCATTTCAACCTGCTGCTGGCCAAGTTTGCCGAGCGTATCCATCAGATTGGTGATAGCTCCAGACAAATCGTTGCTTGTTCCGTTTGACATAGTGGGTTATGATTTAGGTTTATTGAGAAGTTATATAACTGAAACAGTTTAACCCTCTTTTACGGGATTTTTTATTTTTTATAATTTAATACATTTTCTGCTGCTGAACAAATGGAAAAAGATACTCAGGCACAGTCGCCAGGTATCAGCAGGTTATTCTTTTATGCTGGTTTTATTTGATTTACGGGAGCATCACTCCTTTTATAGGTAAAAAATACTTTTTATTTACTTAAAATCGTATCTTAATCCGGAAATAATGAAAGCCGTTATCTTGTACGACAGTAAAACCCAAGGGGGTTCAACTGAAGTGTTGATTGATTCCATCGGTCAGCTCCTTGCCGAATCCGGTCTTTATGTTGAAAAAGCGAAGTGCATAGCTACTGCGGATTACAGTTTTGTCAAGGAGTTTGATATTGTTATCCTGGGTGCCCCGGTGTATAATTTTGTTGTATCGCCACAGCTTTTGGGCGCTTTTTTACAGGGGAACCTGAAAAAACATCTTAAAAAGAAGAGAGTCGCACTTTTTCTGACATGTGGGACCCCAGAATCGATGGCGGCGGTTTTTTACCTGCCGCAGTTGAAAATACACCTTCTGACTAACAGAATCCTTGTCGAGAAAATTTTTAATCCCGTCGAGTCATCAGACGGTAATGCCATCGAGTCCTTTGTAGATGATCTTCTCGAACAGTATGAACGGAGCGTTGTTTCAAGAAAAAGATCCGTGATATGGAGTGATGAAGCTCAGGATTTGCTTGAAGCTGTCCCGGGATTTTTGCAGGAGAAGATCAGGTCTATGGCTGAAGAGTATGCAATGAAAAAAGGTTACAAGGAAATTACTGTGGAAATGCTGGAAACTGCCCGTGATGAAATGGGCGAAAAGTAAGTCGCCGCCACCGAGTCGTCGTTATTGATCGTTCAGTCAGGTCGCCTTACCGTTCGTTATTTCGTGCGGTCAGGTTTTTTTCCGATAAACAGGTTGAGGAGTGTAACAATAACTACCCCGGAAAGGTAAAAGGCTACCGGAGCGAAAAGTGTTGTGTAGTTTACGGTTTCGTGCATGTTCGTTACTTATGGTGTTCTGATGTTATTGTTTAGCTCAAAGGTTTCAAGCTGCTCTTTCAGATTTTTTTTGAATGCAAGACTGGTTATGAGGTTCAGCATTTTGTAGGGGTTGCGTCTGACCCTGTTGGCGATTTTTCCCCAGGAATATGTTTTGTAATAGCTGGTCATGAATTTGTGCTGAAATGCTACGGGATCGTAGTGTTCAGAACGAATGACAAGGTTGATGGCGTTGTATTTCTCCCAGTCCTCATCGGTTATCAGACCCTTTTCTTTGTACTCCCAATACATTTTTGTTCCAGGGTAAGGGGTAATGATCTGGAAGATAGGCATGAATACGTGGTTTTTACCGACAAACTCGACGAGGTCATCCATGTCCTCAAAGGTGTCAAGTGCAGGATTGACCAGGAAATTTCCCTGAATGTTCAACCCGGCCTTTCTGCACTCTTCGATCACGCTTGCAAATTTTTCCGCGGAGTTGACATGCCCTTTGTTATAGGCTTCCAGTGTGCTTTGTTTGATTGATTCGAACCCGACGAGCACCATATTGCATCCGGAATCAACAAGTCTTCTTACTGTTTCTTTGTCTTCAAGAAAATTCATGCTGAAGAAAACGCTGTAGTTGATATTGCACTTTTTGAGCAAGGAAAGGTTCTCCCATAGCTTCTTCTTGTTGATGCCGAGATTTTCATCGCAAAGCATGAACCATGGCTTTGATGATTTTCCTTTTGCCTTGAAAAAAACCTTTTTGGCTGTTTCAATCTGCCTGATGAGATCATCAGGATTCTGGTAACGGTAGAGTTTTCCGGTAAAATTCGGTGTGACGCAGAATGAGCACTCATAAGGGCATCCGCGGGTGATATAGATGGGGATGGACTTGGTTCCGTCAACTTTTTCTCGTTTTGATGCCTGTGCAATCCTTTCATAATCAAGGGGCACTATTTTTGTGACCTGCGGGAAGTCCTTTGCATCGTATGTCGGCTTCAACCGACCTGACGCGGCATCTTCCAGTACGGTAGCCCAGAGGTTTTCGGCTTCGCCGCAAACAACGCAGTCGGCATGGCTTCGCGCTTCATCGGGATTGAACGAAACGTGAAGACCGCCAAGAATTACTTTTTTCCTTTTTTTCGGAACTCATCTGCAATTTCATATGCTCTTGTAGCGTCTATCGTTCTTGATGTGATACCTACCAGATCGTAATCTCCGTCATAGTTGATGGCATCACCAAAGTGTTCGTCCGCAATTTCGATAGCATGCTCAGCAGGCGTAAGACTTACAAGTACGCCTATAGCCATGTGAAACAGTGGCTTCTGGTTGGTTTTCGAGTCTTTTTTCCCTTTTGGCGCAATAAAAAGCAGTTTGAGCGGCATGATTTTCTGTTCCCGGATTATCTGTTCTGACAAGAAGTACAGGTCATGCATAGATCAGTTGGTACCGTGTTTATCTGCTGCATGGCCGAAACGCTGAGTGTTATCCTATAAAAATTATCAAAATTTCGTGAGCGACAAAACCTTTTGTAGCCAACCTGAAGCTTTTCATGGGCGGGGATTTCAGAAATATCGGCAGTGAGTCGCAGTTTCAGGAGAACCCTTAAGGAGGTAAAGGTATTCTTCGCTCCTTTGCAGTTCGTAAACAGTATGCTGAGGCGGCAGGTCAGGCAGGGATGGTAGTTTTATTTGACCTCCACGGAAGAAGAGATTTTTTTCGAAACGTTGATCTTCCTATATTTAAGAATCGATAAAAAGGGGAGCTATCCTTAAGTCGTTATCTTTGTAACAATTAACACGAAGATATATGCCTCGTTATACTCCTGAGCAGCTTGCACAAAGGAACGCTACGGTCTGGACCGATGTTCAGCTCATTCTTGCACCCATTCAGTTTGTCGTTTTTCTTGCCGGTGTCGGCGTGACTTATCTGTATTTCGTCAATCCCGGCATCATTGCTTTTTTCTGGGTTGATGTAGCCATTCTTTTCAAGTCTTTCCTTTTTGCGTTGCTGTTTTTTACCGGGGCTTATTTCGAGAAGGAAATTTTCGACAAGTGGATTTTTTCCAGGGAGTTTCTCTGGGAGGATATCGGCAGCGTTACGGCCGGAGCTTTTCATGTTTTGTATTTTATTCTGGCTTTTACTGGTGCAAGCCGCGAGGTTCTTGTCTGGGAGGCGTTTCTTGCCTACTTCACTTACATTGCCAATGCAATGCAGTATCTTGTCAGAATCCTGCTTGAAAAAAGAAATGAAAAGATTCTGCATAACAGCAATGTCTTGTCATGACGCTGTGGTATAATGGTATTTTAAATTTGTTTTGCCCTTTTGATGGTGTTTGTCAAACAATCAATGTGAAATTCATGCTGAAAGGAAGTTTTACCGAGTTATGGAATAAGGCCATGATCTACACAGGTTCAGGATGGCTGGTTCTTGTCTGTATGATCTGGGTTTCCGGACATTTTACTGATAACGTCGAACGGATTGTTTTCGTCTCCGTGCTGGCAGCAGGATATATTGCTGTTTACATGCTTGGTTTTTACATCAAGCGACGGCATTCCGGAAAGGCTGTAAATTTGTGAGGGCGAAGCCAGTTTCTGCTTGGTGATTGTTTCCTTTTATTATTTGTTTTTTTAATGCTAACTCATTAATAAGCCATGAGTACCAAAAGAATTATTACGAAGGAAGATGTGCATTTAAAAGCAAGGCTGCTTTCCGAGGGGGCAAAGGTAACGGTCAACAAGCCGCCGAAAACAGGGTTCAATCCGTTTCGTGCCATGGTGCTCAATGGCAGCGATCTTGCAACTCTTGTTCGCCCGGAACCGTATACCCGCCTTGAGGTTCAGGTTAACGGGGACGATGTCGAATTTTACGATTGCGGCAAACACCTTGCAAGCGGCAGAATGCAGGAGTGGTTCTCATGGCGCGACGGTACTTTGAGTAACGGACGCCCGGTTAATGCTGCCGTAATAGGAATGAACCAGGATATTATCAATATTCATTACAGTTACAGTTGCGATAACAACAATACGGGTCGGTCATGCAGATTCTGCTTTTTCTTTGCCGACCAGCATGTATCTGTAGGGCAGGACCTGGCAAAGATGCCGTTCCAGAAAATCGAGGCTCTTGCAAAAGAGCAGGCCGAAGCGGTGAAAATAGCAACCGATAACGGGTGGAGGGGGACTCTTGTTGTTATCGGAGGTCTTGTTGCTCCGGAACGTCGTTCGCAGGTTGTCGACCTTGTTGAGATTGTCATGGCGCCCTTGCGTGAGCAGTTGAGTCCGGAAGTGTTTAATGAACTGCATATAACGGCTAATTTGTATCCTCCGGATGATTTTAAGGAGATGGAGCGCTGGAAGGCTTCCGGTATCAATTCAACAGAGTTTGATCTCGAGGTTACCGATCCGGACTATTTCAAGGCGATCTGCCCGGGGAAATGTGCAACATATCCCCTTGAATACTGGCATGCCGCCCAGGATGCCTCAGTTGAGATTTTCGGGCCAGGCAGGGGGACCACAAGCTTTATACTCATGGGTCTTGAACCTATGAATTGTATGCTGGAGGGTGTTGAAGAGCGCATGTCGAAAGGGGTATATCCCAATATGCTGGTTTACCAGCCTGTGCCGGGAGCTGATATGTTCAGAATGCCTCCGCCAAACGCCGATTGGCTTGTTGAGGCTTCAGAGAAACTGGCAGACCTTTATTTCAAGTATCAGGATCGTTTTGATTTGCCCCTTGCTACGGACCACAGGCCCGGTTATACGCGAATGGGACGTTCCCAGTATATTATGCTGACAGCTGATGTGATTGCACGCAGATTGTATGAACAGGGTTATGAACTTCCAGCTGCATATCCTGTTTAACAGGTCATAACAGCATAGTTGCAATTGCCGTTTACCATGCTTGTTCGATGGTAAACGGCAATTATTGTTATTACATGTTTTCTTGTTCTGCATTATGTGAGAATTCCGTTTAAAATAAAGGGTTACTTATGCAAAACCTCTGGAACGATGCCGATCTTCAGCGCTCCGTAAACGGGCAGCGCAGCGCCAACGATATTCCTGTCGAACTTGCAGAGCTCGTGTACGCTTCACGTCTGCTCGGAAGCGAGAGTTCGCTGGTAATGCACGGCGGCGGCAACACCTCGGTCAAAAGCGAGCTGCACGATATCATCGGCTACAGGGTCAATGTCATTTTCATCAAGGGGAGCGGCGTCAATCTGGCGGGGGTGGATGCGCACGATTTTATGCCGGTACGGATTGAGCCGCTGCAGAAGCTGCAGCATCTCTACGCTACCGGCGGGCGCAGCAGCGAAGAGGATATACAGCAGTTCTCGACGCAACGGTTCAAAAACTTCCTCTATCTGAACCTGTTCTACCTGACCGAGCACATGGTGAACCATTCGCTTTCACCCTCGATCGAAACCCTGCTTCACGCGTTTCTGCCCCACCGGTTCATTTTCCATACGCACTCCACGGCGCTTCTGACGCTCAGCAACCAGCCCGACGGCCAGGCTCTCTGCCGGGAGGTGCTCGGAGAATCGTTCGGCATGGTGCCCTATATCAAGCCGGGTCTCGGGCTCGCCCGTTCGGCCGCTGCGGCCTACGAGTCGACTCCCTCCATCAGGGGCCTTGTGCTGCAGAAGCACGGCCTCGTCACTTTTGCCGATACTCCGGATGAGGCGTACCATTGCATGATCGAAAGCGCAAACCGTCTTGAAGAGCGCATAGCCCGGGCAGGCAGAAAGGTTTTTCCTTCGGTTTCGCTTCCCGCCGGGATCGCATCCCTCGAGGATGCCGCGCCGGTTATCAGAGGGGCTGTCGTTGAAGAGATTATGCCCGGAAGCCGCGATTACCGTCAGTTCGTGCTCGAATTCCGTACTTCACCCGATATTCTTGCCTATGTCAACAGCGATTCTCTTTCCGATGTAAGCCAGAGGGGCGCCATGACCCCGGATTTCATTATCCGCACCAAAAACCGGCCGCTGGTCGTTCCGGCTCCCGATGCCTCCGATCTCGACGCTTTCAAAACGGCGGTTCATGAAGCGGTGGAGCGGTATGAAGCGGAGTACAGGGCTTATTTCCAGCGCCGGCGCGAGGCTGCGGGAATCGAGGTTTCCATGCTCGACCCGCTGCCCAGGGTGGTGCTTGTGCCCGGTCTTGGTCTGTTCGGTCTGGGCCGGACTGCCCGTGCGGCTTCGGTCAACGCTGATATTGCCGAAAGCACGGCATCGGCAATTCTCGACGCGGAGTCGGCAGGACGCTTCGAGTCGATTACCGAACAGGAGGTTTTCGATATCGAGTATTGGGAGATGGAGCAGGCCAAGATGACGAAGGTCCGCCACGACGTGTTTGCCGGCAAGGTTGCCCTGGTAACCGGTGCGGCAAGCGGTATCGGGCTGGCGACGGCAAGGGCGTTCCGTCAGCGGGGTGCCGAGCTGGTGATTCTGGACCTGAACCCCGATGCGCTTGGGCGGGCTGCCGAAGAGCTTGGCGGAGGGGTGCTTCCGATTGCGTGCGACGTTACCGACCGGAGTGCCGTCAGGCGGGCTTTTGACGATGTGTGTCGCCGTTACGGGGGTCTGGATATTGTGGTTTCGAATGTCGGGGTCGCCCTGCAGGGCCGGATAGGCGATGTTCCGGACGAGGTGCTGCGCCGGAGCTTCGAACTCAACTTTTTTTCGCATCAGTCCATCGCCCAGGAGGCGGTACGGATCATGAGACTGCAGGGAACCGGGGGCGTCCTGCTTTTCAACGTTTCCAAACAGGCGGTCAATCCGGGTCCGGATTTCGGGCCCTACGGCCTTCCCAAGGCGGCGACGATGTTTCTGGTGCGCCAGTATGCGCTCGATCACGGACGCGACGGCATCAGGGCAAACGGCATCAATGCCGACAGGATCCGCACCGGCCTGCTGACCGACGAGATGATCAAGACCCGTTCGAAGGCACGGGGGCTGAGCGAGCGGGAGTATATGGCCGGCAACCTTCTGCAGGTCGAGGTCACCGCCGAGGATGTTGCCGAGGCCTTTGTGCACCAGGCGCTCGAAACGAAGACGACAGGATCGATTGTTACGGTCGACGGAGGCAACATTGCCGCCGCGCTGCGCTGACAGGGAAGTTCCTGAAAAACTGATTGCAGATTGTAAAAAAACTTTAACCGAAAGAGGAGAAGACCATCATGGCTGAATACGACAAGGACAAGCAGGCAAAAGAGTATTACACCCACGTTCCTGTTGAGAAACACGGCTTTTTTCTCAAGGGGGCGCACTCGCTTGACTGGGGCATGAAAAACCGCCTGTCGAGGATATTCAGGCCCGATACGGGCAGAACGGTCATGTTCGCCATCGATCACGGCTATTTTCAGGGGCCGACCACCGGTCTGGAGCGTCCCGACGTCAACATCGTGCCGCTCATGCCGCATGCCGATGCCATCATGCTCACCAGAGGCATTCTGCGTACGACCGTTCCTCCCTCCCTCACCAAGGCGGTCGTCATGCGCTGCAGCGGCGGTCCGAGCATTCTCAAGGAGCTCTCCGACGAAGAGCTTGCCGTGGATATCGAGGATGCCATCCGCATGAACGTGGCGGCAATAACCCTGCAGGTTTTCATCGGCGGCGAGTATGAAACCCGATCCATCCACAACATGACCAGGCTGGTCGATATGGGTCTGCGTTACGGCATTCCAACCATGGCGGTCACCGCCGTCGGCAAGGATATGGTGCGTGATGCCAAATACTTCAGGCTTGCCTGCCGGATTTCTGCGGAATTGGGCGCTCAGATCGTAAAAACCTACTATGTGCCCGAGGATTTCGAAACGGTTGTGGCTTCCTGCCCGGTGCCGATCGTGATGGCCGGAGGCAAGAAGATTTCCGAACTCGAGGCGCTCACCATGTCGTACCGGGCAATCCAGGAGGGTGCGGCCGGAGTGGATATGGGCCGGAACATTTTCCAGTGCGACGCTCCGCTTGCCATGATGAAAACGGTCGGCAAGGTTGTCCATGAGAACATGACGCCTGCCGAAGCGTACGAGTATTTCGGGAGCATCAGGGCGGAAGGATAGACGCAGAAAAGCATCTTCCGCAATGGTTTAGAGCCAGTCGGCAAGTAACTTCGCTTCCCAGTTCCATCTTTCAAAATGATTCAGTTCAGTTACCGTCGCATGATCAAGCTCTTCTCTCGTGAAATCGAAGCCTTCCTGCAGGATGATTGCCCAGCGGTCTTCTTTTGTTGCAGTATTGTGTATTTTATCCGATAACTCCTTGTCCTGCTTCATTTTCGCAAGAAACAACTTTGCGGAATCCTGTGACATACGGCGAAGTCTCCTTTTTTTAATTGAAAATCAATGTTAAGGTCACAAATTTAACCAATAAGTCCGGAACAAGAAAAGAAAAATATCCAGGACGGCGGGTTCCAGGGGCTTACCGTTTGGATCATGGTTCTTAGGGTTGTTATTTTATATCACTAGTGTCCGGTTGTTGAAAAAATAAATCCCTGCAAAGCGTTATAAGAGAATAATATACGGCGACTTTTTCGCGTTATCGATTTCAAATCGCCTGCTATCTTTGATCATTTCATAATTCTCAGCAAAGAAATGATCGATGAATACAGGAAAAACTGTTTTCGCGCAGCTGCTGGACCATTTGCCGCAGCATCAATTCCGCCGGTGCGTTAATCGTTACAAGGGGAATTATAAGGTTCAGTCATTCACGTGTCTTGATCAATATCTCTGCCTGTTCTTTGCTCAGCTGACCTATCGGGAGAGTATTCGTGACATCACGACCTGCCTGCTCGGCATGCAGAATAAACTTTATCACATGGGCATCAGGGGCACGATTGCCCGAAGTACTTTAGCAGATGCCAATGAAAAACGCGACTGGCGGATTTATCAGGACTTTGCCCATATCCTGATTCATCATGCCAGAGAACTCTACAGCAAAGACTCCTTTGGTGTCACGCTGGAAGAAACCACATATGCTCTGGACTCAACCACGATAGACCTCTGTCTGGCGCTGTTTCCATGGGCCAAGTTCAGGAAACATAAGGGTGCGGTGAAAATGCACACCCTGCTTGATTTACGGGGCAATATCCCGTCGTTTATCGCCATCACGGATGGCAAGGTTCATGATGTCAATATTCTTGATCTGCTCATCATCGAACCAGGTTCTTTCTACATCATGGATCGTGGTTATGTCGACTTTGATCGGCTGTTTCAGATTCACCAGGCCCAAGGATTCTTTGTCATCAGAGCGAAATCAAACCTGTCGTTTCGGCGCCAATACTCCCATTCAGCAGACAAAAGCATGGGCGTTCGATGTGACCAGACCATCATGCTGACCGGAAAAGAACCTTCAGTTTACTATCCCGAACAGCTGAGACGAATCAAATACGCAGACCCCGAAACCGGAAAGATTTATGTGTTCTTGACCAACAACTTCAAACTGGGCGCAAAGGTGATTGCAGACCTCTACAAAAGCCGATGGCAGATTGAACTGTTCTTCAAGTGGATCAAACAGCATTTACGAATCAAGGCCTTTTACGGAACATCAGAAAACGCAGTAAAAACACAAATCTGGTCAGCAATCTCGGTTTACGTGCTTATAGCTTTGGTGAAAAAGAGACTCAATTTGGATATAACTCTCTACACATTTCTACAGATCCTGAGTGTCAGCGTATTCGAGAAAGTCGATATTTTACAATTAGTTACGAACTCAGCCGGCACAATCGAGAGTACCTATACCGATAACCAGTTGAATTTATTTGACTTATAACCGGACACTAGTGATTTTATATGTATAGCTGGCATCATCATAAGCAATAACGTCATTTGCAATGATAGCAGATAAAGTTCAAACACTCTACCCGAGGGTATCCGAGTATTTTGGTAAAATCAGAAATGGGAACAGATATCTGGAGCATATTCTGGAGGTGGATAACTTTTGGCAAAATGTCGAGCACTCCCCATGCAGCAAGGTTGTCTTTCAGGGAAGCGAAATGCCTGAAGATGCATGTATTGCCGACGAGTATGATCTGGTTTATGCCGGAGGCTCATTGGGATTATTGCACGCGTCGGTCATGGCTTCGAAGTACGGGAGAAAAGTACTTGTTTTTGACCGCTATGTGAGCGGAAAACCAAGCCGTGACTGGAATATTTCCTGGAATGAGCTTGAAAAGCTTGAACAAGTCGGTCTTTTCTCATATGAAGAGATCAACGCGAGTATTGCTTGCAGGTATAAAACAGGTTGGGCTGAGTTTTACGTGGAAAATGGTCGGAAAAAGCGGCTGTATCTCGATAATGTGCTTGACTGTGCTGTTGAGAGCGACCAACTGCTTTCCATTGCCAGGCAGAAAATTCTTGCCGATGAATCCAGCAGGGTCGTTGACAATATGACATTCATGCGGTGTTTTCAGTTTCCTGAGAGTGTGGTGATAGAGGTTGAGAACAATATGCATGAGCGGGTGTATTTCAGAGCCAAGGTATTTGTTGATTCGATGGGAGTGCATTCTCCGGTTGCCATGCAGTTGAATGACGGGGCATCCTTTACACATCTCTGTCCTACAGTCGGGACTGTTTCCAGCGGCCTTGAAAATGTTGATCCGGATATAGGCGAGATTCTTGTAAGTACGGAGCCGGCCGATACCAGCTCAGGAAGAGGTCGTCAACTGATATGGGAGGGCTTTCCTGCCGGTGGCAATCGCTATACCACCTATCTTTTCTTTTATGATTCCCGGAGCTCCGATAATGATAAATCTCTGCTTGGTCTCTTTGAAACATATTTCCGGAAATTACCTTCCTATAAAAAACCAGGAAAGGATTTTGTCGTCCATCGCCCTGTGTATGGCGTTATACCGGCGTATTATCATGATGGGTTTGAGCGGACTCGGCAAGTTGCCGATAATAATATCCTGATGCTTGGAGATGCCGCCGCACTTGGTTCCCCACTGACTTTTTGCGGTTTTGGTTCTTTTGTTCGCAATCTCAAATCATTGACAGAGGGGCTCGAAAGAGCCTTGGCCTGTAACGAATTTGAAAAGAAGAATCTCGAACAGATAAGCGCCTACGAGCCAAATGTTGCCGCAATGGCAAACCTTATGAAATATATGTGTTATAATAAACATACGGACCATCCGAATTTTGTCAATGAACTGATGAATGAAGTGATGATAGTTCTGGACGGCCTGCCGCCCAGGTACAGGGAAGCAATGTTCAAGGACACCATGGAGCTATCCGATCTGCTTCTGATTGGTTTGAACGTGGCATGGAAATATCCCGGTGTCTTGATGGCGACTGCAAGCAAACTTGGTCTGGATGGATCACTTGGGATGATGAAAAATATGATCGGCTGGGCAATGTCATCAAAAGCTTCAAATTGAATTCTTTATCCATCTAAAACAGGTTTTGACATGGCAAACGAATCACGAAAAGGCGGTTTTTTTTCCGTATTCAGAAAAGAGGACAAATCCGTCCCAAACAAATCGGCTATTGCACCGCAGCAATCCGAAACAAAGGCAGCTTTTTCTGAAAAGCCGGCTGTATCAGTTCCCCGTGAGGTGACGCCGAAACCCGTAGCAAACGTAAAGCCTGCCGCCGCTTCGGAACAACAGGAAAAACCTGTTATTTATGAGCCGATAGATACGGCTGCCGCTTTTAACACTTGCTGGAAAGCTTTTGGTGACTTGGGCTTATCGCAGATAAAAACAGTTGAAATGGTGCTGACTATGCTGTCAAATTCCATTGCTAAAATTACCGATGGGCAGCAAACGAAATAAGTGGAGGTTTTTTAAAAAACGATTCAAAAGGAAAAGAAATGCCGCAACTACCACAAAATATTATACCGGAAGAATTGACAAAGCCTGCAGCGGCAATTGTGAGCGGGGCTTTTTTACTCTCACCGCTTGGTATTCCACCTTTTATCAGGGGGATTCCAAGAGTTCTGCTTGCCGGTGCAGGTGGATTTCTTGCAGGAGCGGTTGCTGAAAAGGTTATTGAGAACATTGGTCTGATATTGCCACCTCACCCTGAAGAGGATTAGCCATACCCACCGGAGAGCATCACTGCTCCCGCATCATCAGACGTATATTCCTGACTTGATTTATTGTCGGTTGAAACACGCGTTCAGGTGACTTGAAGCCTGGAAACGGAATTTTCAGGGTGTTATCTTATGATTGTCTCTTTTTGTGTGGTTGCTATTTCCATTGCAGTTAGGTCACCTGCCCAATAAAAAATTGAAAGGCAATGACGCGAGTTTGCCGATCATGTCGGGCGGCGTCATGCGGTTGATGCATGCCCCATGTGTATTGTTTGCAAGAATTCTTTTTGCAAGGTCTTCCGTTGCTTCCCGAACATTTTCGCCAAGCAGTGAAAGAAAGAGCCGGCCAGCATCGGTTTGCTGTGCGGTTTCAGCTTGCAGCGCCGTACGTATGATTCCCGGTATGATTGTGCCAACCTTGATCTTAAGCGACCTGGTCTCTTCAATAAGGGATTTCGAGAAATAGTGTACAGCCGCCTTTGTCGTTCCAAAAATACCCATTCCGTGAATTATTCCCCCGTCGGCCCCCTGACCTTCAAGATTGTACAGGTATCCCGATCCCTGTTCGATCATTCCTCTGATGGCTACATGAGACCCATTTATGGTTCCGGCAAGATTTACATCGAGGGTATGGCCGATCTGCTTCATATCGAGTTTCCAGAACGGAAGCAACGGGTGGGCAATGCCGGCGTTGTTTATCCAGATATCTACCTGGCCGATCGATTTATGCGCATGGTTCCAAAGTTCCTGAACCTGCTTGTAGTCGGAAACATCACAGGTTTTAGCCGAGATATGTTCGGAGCCATGCTGCTCGATCAGTTCATTCAGGGCTTTGTCAAGGTTACTACTGTTGCTGCTGCTGATCATGACACGGCAGCCTTTTGAGAGAAATGCATGCGCAAGACCCAAGCCAATCCCTCTACTGCTTCCCGTGATGACGATGTTTTTCATGTTAATAGCAGTTTGTTCGGTTAAATTCAGGACTCGATTATTCTTTCTATCGATGAAAGATCATATTGAGAAAGAAGGTCATAGATATGGGTCGGCACAATGCCTATATCGTCCGGACGGTACATTTTAAGGAAATAGAAGTTCCTTATAGCATGTATATCTATTGAGTATTTTGCAAATTCAGTTCCTCCTGGACCGGATTTCGCTTTTTTATAGCTCAGATAGATGCCAAGCCATTTAGGCATCGCTTTCCGGTCATCAAGCTTCTCCGGTTGAAGAATCGGCATGAGAGTTGGCTGAAGTGCTGCTTGTACCGCACTATGACTATCGCCAAAAAAAACTTCAGGTGACGTTTCTATTTCATCATTGATAAGATCCAGCAGCTTTTTTCCTCTTTCAGTTCTGACAATAATCCATTGTGTTTTTCTGTTTTTGCTGTAGGGGGCGCCTAAATAGCCGACAGTGATATCTGAAAGGCTGTTAATGTAATCAAAGCAACTCAGGCAGGAGTTCGGAAACACTCCTACTTTCATAACCGCTGATGGAAGGCAGAAAAAAGGGATTTTTTCGACTTTTCCGGCTTTGTGCAGAATATGTACCCTGTAGTCCTGCATGAATTCGAAATTGATAACCGTTTCCGGTTTTTTGCTGATATTCCGGAAAACCCATTGAAGGTGGGATGGTTCCAGATTATCTGTGCAAGGAATGCCTACGATATACAGTTCCAAATTGGCAAAATAGGGTTTTTTTCTTGTAAAATCCCTTACCATATGTACATGGCAGGCAGCGCCGACAATCAGGAGTCTTGTCGTTTTTTCCCGATAAGCCGTATGCAATGCCTGAAGCACCGGAGAAAGTACGGGTTTGTTGCCGCGGGCCTCATGAATATCCTGAGCGGTTTTAGCAAGCACTGCTTTTGGTTTCAGAGGCTCTCCATGAAGCGTAAGCACCGCATCCACAAGGTTTGTTTGCAGAGCCATTGTCGATATTCGGGTAATGATGCCGCTCCATTGCGCGCCATTGACAGGTTTTTTAAGTGTTGCGTTGAATCGTTTGAGGCTGATACCGAAACGCAGTTCGTCGCTGTCTTCCGGGTTCCTTACTCTTCCGAAAATCCTTTGTTCATGATTTTCTACCCATCCACAGCGAAAAACACAGCTTTCCAGGCTCTCCTTCACCGGCCAGACATTGCCCATGCATAGACCGCAGTTGCTGCACAATGGCTCGTCGAAGCGAGGTGTCTGTATTTTTGATGGTTTAGTCATAGGAAGAGATGAAGTTTTCAACGACACAACAGAATGTTGCATTAAAATAGGTATTTTGTTTTGAGTGATCAAGAGGCATGCATCAAGCCTTTATTTTAAGGGCGCTTTGTGCATGGTACATGATAACTTATGCTGATAATCAGACTGCGGTCAGACAAACCCTGTGTTGCCATCTTTTCTGTCTATTTCTTTCCACCTTCGGCGGCAATTTCAGGCATAGAGCAGCAGATATCCGACTGAACCTGACAAAGCATGCTTTCGGTTGCCTGTTGCATGATTTTCGACATAATCATATCGGTCATGAATTTCAGTGCCGGTTCCGGCATGAGATTGAGCGGAAATGACAGTTTGAAATCCAGCGATATATTTGTTTCGAAATGAACCGTCGTCCGATTGTCTGTCTGGTGAAGAAGGAAAATTTCAGAAAAAGTTTTGCCGATGAAGGTATGGTCGTTGTTAAAAAGCAGTTCCGGGGCCGAGTCGACGGTTTCCCAGATAATTTTTTTCCCGGGGGTCTCTGTATCGATGGGAGCCCGGCTTTCACCGGCGTAGCGCCTGAAAACAGCACTGTCTGTCGGTATATGTTCTTCGGTCTGTCTGACAAAAAAGATTGCTACGATCGGGTTATTTCGAGGATCGTCAACCTCGAAGGTCCATTGAAAAACATCGAAATCCGGTATATAGCGGACATATCTGCAGTACGGATTGCATTTCAGGATTTTCTCGTGATTTGAGAAATAAACAGTCGATTCCTGCAGGCATGACTCAAGAACGACCAATGCTTTACTTTTTCCTACAACTTCCATGATTACACAAAAACGTTTCTTTCTCCCTGATGTTGTTTCATACTCACTTACTACTCTAAAAGGGCGCGACAATTTGTTTTTTTAACTGGACGCGCGATTAAGGCTCAGGATGAACGGACATTTGCTGCCTGAGTGTTTCTGATGAACAGGTTTACTCGCCCAACAGTTCCTTACCTGAAGATTTCAATATCCCCTTAAAATCTAACCGTTCTTGCCAGTATTGCAAACAACTATTATTAATCCGGCAATTATAGTTCTCAATTTATTATATTGAGAGCATGGAAAAAATAGACGTTAGAAAAGTATCGGACCGTGAGCGTGAATTATTGCGCAAACAGGTCATAAGCCTTCGAACGAAAGGCAAAAAAAACAGCGAAGTAGCCGAATTGCTTGGCTTGCCTGTTGAGACAACCAGCCGTTGGTGGCAGTGGTATTTACGCGAAGGAAAGCAGATGCTTTCGGTGCCGAAACGTGGTCGCAAAACCGGTGAAAAACGACATCTGAGCGTAGAGCAAGAGAAACAGATCCAGAAGATGATAGTTGATCATTATCCTGATCAATTGAAACTGCCATTTGCACTCTGGGACCGACAAGCCGTTCGGCAGTTGATCAAACTGCAGTTCGGTTTTCTTATGCCTATTCGAACGGTCGGAGAGTATCTTTCACGCTGGGGCTATACTCCTCAAAAGCCGATCCGAAAAGCATGCGAGCAGCGTCCTGCGGAAGTCGGACGGTGGATGGAAGAATCATATCCTGCCATAGCAGCGCAGGCCAAGGCTGAAAAGGCAGAGATTTACTGGGGAGATGAGACCGGTATCGCAACGAATGGCAACTGTGTACGCGGCTATGCCCCAGCCGGGAAGACCCCTGAATTGCGCCTGAATGCCCGGAAAGAGCACATCAGCATGATGTCAGCAATCAGCAATCGGGGCAAACTGCGATTCATGCTGTATGAAGATGCGATGAACGGCAAGCGGCTCATAGAATTCATGAAACGTCTGGTCAGGGATGTCGGTCACAAAGTGATTCTGATCCTCGACAATCTGAAAGTACATCATTGCAAACCGGTCAAAGAATGGCTTGGCAAAAACACAGAGAAGATCGAAGTTTTCTATTTGCCCGCCTATTCACCGGAATTGAATCCTGATGAGTATCTGAATAACGATTTGAAACTCGCAGTGCATGGAAATAATGGTGGTGTTGCCCGCACAAAAGATGCGATTCGGAAGAAGACCGTTTCACATTTGAGGCATCTGCAGAAGACGCCGGAACAGGTAGAAAAACTATTTGATCACCCAAGCGTTCGGTATGCAAAGGGTTGAGTCCTTTAATTGCCGGAGTAATAACCTGACTTCACCGACCCTTTTCATTATATTTTCAGAGAGCATTACCTTTCCTCCGATGTGAGCTTGAAAAACCAGTAAAACAATGTATGGCCATGCATGATGAGTTGCCGTTCAGGATTATTTTTGCCGGGATCTACGTCGCGGGTTTCCTGATGAGAGGCTTGTTCATACAGCGCATGAAACCTCAAGAAAAACCGATAATACCTGAAGCGGGAAATGCAGGGGAAATAAGCCGTTTCAGGGTTATTTTCCAGAAGGTAATGTTTTTTTTATGGATAGCTATCGTGGCGAGTTACACATGGTATCCACCATGGGTTGAGGCTTTGCATTTTCCTTTTCCCACATGGCTCCGTTACGGGGGCGCTATTGCTGCTGCAGTATCTTTTCTGTTTCTTTTTCTGACCATGAAAACACTCGGAAGATACTGGAGTCCTTTGCCAAGATTGATGGAAGGGCACAAGCTTGTAATCACAGGGCCCTATCGTTTTATCAGGCACCCCATGTATACCGCCATGATGGTGCTTTTTATAGCTTTTATACTTATTACGGCGAATGTGGCCGTAACTGTGTTTAGCTTGGTTGCCATTGTGTTGACTGTCAAATGGGCTTTAAAGGAGGAGAAAATGCTGATCGGTTTTTTCGGGGACGAATACCGGGCGTATGTGACGCATACGGGTGCTTTTTTGCCTGCCCCCAGGAAGATGGTTCGGCAAATCTTTTTTAACCAGCACGAACAGCCATGAGTTTTGCCGATATAACAAGAGGGAAGATATATTATGAAGACACCGGATGGGGTGTTGGCGACGATCGGGAAGTCGTTTTGTTTTTCAACGGCTGGTCAATTTCTGCGAGATACTGGATACCTGTAATAGATCGCTTATCTTCGCAGTACCGTTGTCTTTCCTTCGATCAAAGCGGAACGGGCCGAACCGTATGCAGCCCATCGTGTCTTTCCTTTTCCGTCGAGGGGTTTGCCGATGAGGCGTCGGAATTGCTTGTACGTCTTGGCCTTCTCGGCTCCAGAAAGCTGCATATTGTCGGCCACTCGATGGGAGGTATGATCGCGACGGAAATCTGCAACAGGCATCCCGAATCCCTTGTTTCGGCAACAATTGTCAATTGTGGTATTTTCGATGACGAACTGCTCAAATCTTTCCATCATGTTCTGGTCGGCGGTATGATAGATGTTGCCATGCTCTTCAAGTGGGTATTTCTTTTCGAACCGTTCAAGTCGTTGTTCATCGATCGCGCGATTAGCCGGCCCATCGACCAGAAGTACAGGACTGTTTTCGTCGAGGATTTCGTGACAAGCGACACCAGGGCAGCGACCGCTGTCGGAAAATTTGCCATAGATCCTCAAATAATAGGGAGATATACGTCTGAAGCTGTAAAGATCTGTGCGCCGCTTCTCTGTGTGGTCGGCATGGCCGACCGAACAATCCCGCCAGAAGGCATGCAAACCCTTTATAACAGACGTATCGAGCAGAGTGCCTTCTTAACCAGGCAGGCCAGGTTCGATCATGCCGGCCATCTGCCGATGCTCGAAGTGCTTCCGGAGTTTGAACTGGCTCTTCGCAGCCATTTTTGTGCAGCAAGCAGACTTATCGGATAAGCAGAGAGCGCGAGCTCCTGTTTTTTTTGAAAAAATTTTTTATAGATTCCATGCCCATACGGGGTATGGGTATGTTTCTGTGCTGTCGGCAAGTCCTGCAACTTGATGATAAAGATATGGATGATGTGATTTTGAGGTTGAAAAAAGTTAACGGCCAGATACAAGGGCTGATAAGGATGGTGGAGAACAGTGATAACTGTGAAAAGGTCATAGTCCAGTTCCAGGCGGCTAAAGCCGCTCTTGAAAAGACCTATTCGCTGGTTCTCGACAGGAGTCTCAAAGAGTGCATGAGCCAGGACGATTCGAAAAATGTTGAAAAGATTCTTAAACTGATTTCCAAACAGTAATACACGATGAAGGTATCCAAGGCGCTCGCCGCTTTTCTGGTTGCGGCATCCCTTTCAACCCCTTCCGGGGCGGAGGCTGCGGCAAAGACGCTGAAACTCTCCCTCAAGGAGGCCATCACGATGGCCCGCGAGAAAAACTCCACCATCAAGGCTGCCCGCAGCCGCGTGGATCAGGCCGAAGGGCGGATCGTGCAGAGCCGCAAGTCCTACCTTCCCTCCGTGACCCTCTCCGAAACCTATTTCCGCACCAACGATGCGGGCGCGGTGCTGGTTGGTAAGCTACAGCAGAATATCGCCAACCCAGCCGTTGATTTCGGGGTCGAAGCATTGAACAACCCCGATCCCATCAGCGACTTCAACACATCGCTGCAGCTCATGCAGCCGATCTACAACCGTGATGGCGCAATCGGTCGCGGCATGGCTAGGAAGGCCAAGGTCGCCGAGCAGTACATGACCGCGCGTACTGAAGAGACCATTGATCTCTATGTCAGCAAGGCCTATTACGGCATGATGCTTGCCCTCCGCAACATCACCGCTATCGACCAGTCGATTGCCACCATGCAGCGCCACAGCACCGAGGCCGGCAGGGCTTACAATTCCGGCATGCTTCCGAAGTCCGACAAGCTTTCCACCGATGTTCGCCTGGCTGAGCTTCGTGAGCAGAAGATGATGCTTCAGGACGGCGTGAAGGAGGCCAAAGACGCCCTTCGTGTCCTGCTCAACCTTGAGGCTGATGTCAATATCGAGCCTACCGGCACCTTTTCAGTGGACGCAGCGCTTCCTTCTGTCGCGGCCTCTTCTACCCGTTCCGACCTCATGGCTATGGAGACCTACCGTCAGCTTGCTGAAGAGCAGGGCGAGATGGCCAGTGCCGCAGGCCTTCCCCGCCTTAATGCATTTGCCCGCGCTGACCACCATACCGCCGACTTCGACAAGGATGGCTCAAGCTGGATGGTTGGCCTGAACATGCAGTGGCAGATCTTCGACGGCATGGCAATTTCCGGCAAGGTGCAGGAGGCCAAGGCCCGTGAGCGTGAGGCTCGTTATAGTTATGAGGCGGCCAAGAGCAACAGTGCTGCCGAGGTGGCCAAGGCCCTCCGCTCGATGAAGACCGCCAAGGAGCGGATCGCGGTCGCTGGCCAGTCGCTTGAGGAGGCGAAGGTAAGTCTCGACTATATCGGCGAGCAGTACCGTACAGGCAAGGCGATGACCTTTGAGCTCCTCATGCGGGAGGGTGCATATACCTACGCCAAGATGAGGCTGAACCAGGCGAAATACGACTACGCGGTCGCCAAAAGCGAACTGGCCTATTACGGGGCGAAATAACTCAGCTCTCTGCAACTGCACGGTAAATCATTGAAGCATATGGCACTGAAAAAACAAAATATTGTCTTTGCGGCCTTCACTGCCCTGCTCTTTGCTGGGTGTGGCGGCCATGAGGCGCCCTCTCCCCAGCAGCCTGCTGCCGCTGAGACGGTCGCTGTCCAGAATATTCTGCCGGTGGAGGCCGTGCAGGGCTCCGGCAATGGAAGTCAGCTGCTCGTTCCCGCTACGGCGGTGTTCCGGGAAGGCGCCTTGCAGGGAGTGCTTGTTGTTGGAGACGATGGCCGCATAGCAGTTCGCTGGATCAGCACCGGCCATGCCGTTGCCGGGAATCTTGTCGTGCTCGCCGGCCTCGATGCGGGAGAACTTGTCGTCGGGTCCTATGATCCGGCACTTCGTGAAGGAATTACAGTAACAAAGAGTCAGTCTGTGACAGAGGAGGTTCAGTCCAAATGAATGAAGGTATTGCCGGTAAACTCGCCAAGCAGTTTATCAATTCGAAGATTACGCCCCTCCTGATGGTTGCGGCGCTCCTGGTCGGTGTCATTGCGACATTCATGACCCCAAGGGAGGAAGAGCCGCAGATTGTCGTGCCGATGGTCGACATCTACATTCCCTATCCCGGAGCAGCGCCTTCCGAGGTTGCGGAGCGTGTTGCAAAGCCGTTCGAGCGCTCACTCACCGAAATCCAGGGCGTTGATTACGTCTACTCGACCTCCATGCCCGATTTCGCTCTTGTGACCGTCCGCTACGATGTGGGCGCAAGCACTGAGGAGAGCATGGTCAAGCTCTGGGGCACACTCATGAAGAACATGGACAAGATGCCTGCAGGTGTCCAGATGCCGCTCATGAAGAAGGTCGCCATCGATGACGTTCCCGTACTGAACCTCACCTTCTGGGGCGGCAAGACCGATCCCTACCGGCTCCGTCAGGCCGCCATTGATGTGGCTGACGAACTGAAGAAGATCCCCGATATCGGTGATGTCGAGATCAAGGGCGGTCTGAAGCGCCAGGTCCGCATCCTGCTTGACAAGAGCAAACTGCAGCGCTACAATGTCAGCGCGCCGCAGATCATGCAGCAGATCCAGTCGGCCAACAGCCAGATCACTTCTGGCGACTTCACCTCGATGAACCGCGAGGTCATCGTCCGCACCGGCAAGTTCCTGGAGAGTGCAGAGGATGTGGGCAGTGTCGTTGTCGGCGTTTACGGCGGCTCGCCCGTCTACGTCCGTGATGTTGCCACCATCAGCGACGGTCCTGAAGAAGTGAACAACTACAACTTCCTCACCTGGGGAGCAGCTGCTCCGGCCGGCATGCCGGATGGCGAGTTTCCTGCCGTAACCCTCACCGTCGCCAAACGCAAGGGCACCGATGCCAGCGTGCTGGCCGGCAAGGTGATCGCCAAGGTCAATCAGCTTGAGGAGCAGAAGGTTGTTCCCCACGGCATCACCGTCACTGAGACCCGCAACTACGGTGAAACCGCAACCGAAAAGGTTTTCACCCTTCTCGAGCACCTCAGTATCGCCGTTGTCGCCGTGACGATCGTCGTCGGCTTCTTCCTCGGCTGGAGAGGTGCGCTCGTCAACTTCATGTCGGTGCCGATCACCTTCGCGCTGACGTTGCTTGTATACTTCCTCTTTGACTACTCGCTGAACCGGGTGACGCTCTTTGCGCTGATATTCGTTACCGGCATCGTGGTTGATGACTCCATCATCATCGCTGAGAACATCCACCGGCACTTTGCCATGAAGCGGCAGCCGAAACTCCAGGCCGCAATCACCGCGGTCAGCGAGGTCGGTAACCCGACCATTCTGGCGACCTTCACCGTCATCGCCGCAGTGCTCCCGATGGTGTTCGTTTCCGGCCTCATGGGCCCTTACATGAGCCCGATGCCCATCGGCGCATCGCTCGCCATGATCTTCTCGCTGCTTGTCGCCCTCATCGCCACCCCGTGGCTCTCCTACCGCCTGTTGAAGACCGAGGAAGGCGGACATGATGAGTACGACATCCAGAAGACCTCATACTACCGTGTGTTCAACTCAGTGCTCTCTCCGCTTATCGACAGCAGCCTGAAGCGCTGGATGGCCTTCGGTGTGGTCGGACTGATGCTGCTTGGCGCCATAGCCCTTGTGCCCCTTAAGGCTGTCGAGATGAAGATGCTGCCGTTCGACAACAAGAACGAGTTCCAGGTCATCATCGATATGCCGGAAGGCACCGCTCTTGAAGAAACCGGACGGGTTGCCCAGGAAATCTCAGGCTACCTCCGTACGGTCCCCGAGGTCGAAAGCTGCCAGTACTACGTAGGCACCAACGCGCCGATCAACTTCAATGGCCTCGTGCGCCATTACTACCTCCGCCAGGCCGACAACATGGCCGATGTGCAGGTCAATCTCGTTGACAAGGCTCAGCGCAGCGACCAGAGCCACGACATCGCCAAGCGTGTCCGTGCGGGCGTGCAGGAGATCGGCAGGAAATACGGTGCAAATGCCAAGATCGTCGAGATTCCTCCCGGTCCTCCGGTCCTCTCCACCCTCGTTGCTGAAATCTACGGCCCGACAGAGAAGGACCGCATTGAACTTGCCGGGAAGGTAAAGCAGATTTTCCTTGAGACTCCCGGCGTGGTCGATGTCGACTGGCTTGTCGAGGACGACCAGGAGGTATACGACCTTGTTGTTGATAAGAAAAAGGCTGCCTTCCGGGGCGTCTCTGTCCAGCAGATCGCCCAGACGCTCCGCATGTCGGTTGCCGGCATGGACATCGGTGCGCTACATGGCCAGCCGGACCTCGAGCAGGTGGTCATCCACGTGCGCCTGCCGAAGGCAGACCGCACCTCACTTGGCGACCTCTCCAACATCTTTGTCCAGTCTCAGGGTATGGGCTCGATGACGAGCCGCCTTCGTGCCGGCGAGATGATTCCGCTGTCGGAACTGGTGAAGGTGGAGAAGAGCGTGCAGGACAAGAGTATCTACCGCAAGGACCTGCACGATGTGGTTTACGTTACGGCTGACGTCGCCGGCGTGACCGAAAGCCCTGTTTACGCAATGCTGGAGATGGACAAAAAGATTGCCGCCCTGAAGCTGCCTGACGGACACAGCGTTTCTCCGCTCTACACCTCTCTTCCTGAGAGCGAGGCCAAGACGGCCATGAAGTGGGACGGCGAGTGGCAGATCACCTTCGAGGTGTTCCGCGATCTCGGTACGGCGTTTGCTGTCGTGCTCGTCATCATCTATCTGCTTATTGTCGGCTGGTTCCAGTCGTTCAAGACGCCGCTCATCATGATGATTGCCATTCCGCTGAGCCTTGTTGGCATCATTCCCGGCCACTGGATTCACGGGGCGTTCTTTACGGCAACAAGCATGATCGGCATGATTGCGCTTGCAGGTATCATGGTCCGCAACTCGGTGCTGCTCATCGACTTCATCCAGATTCGCCGCGACGAGGGCGAGGGGCTCAAGCAGGCCATCATCGAGTCTGCCGCGGTCCGTACCCGTCCGATCATCCTCACCTCCGGTGCGGTGGTCATTGGTTCCATCGTCATGCTGTTCGACCCGATCTTCCAGGGCCTGGCCATTTCGATGATCTGGGGCGGCGTGCTCTCGACCATCCTGACTCTTGTCGTCGTGCCGCTGGTATACTACATGGCTGAAAAGAAAAACGCATAACCCCAACCAGGGACACCATTATGAAATTTCTCGCAATCATGGGGCATGAGGAGACCCGCCCCCAGGTCCGCAAGCTGTTCAAGGAGCACCGGGTCCATATGTTCTCGAACATTGCCATCCGTGGCTGCAACTGCCAGCGTTCTGACATGGAGCACCAGTCCTGGTGGCCTTCTGACGAAAGCCTCGGCACATATTCCTCGCTCTGCTTCGCCATCCTTGACTCATCGAAGGCTGATGAGATCATGGAGGCGCTTGAGCGCAACCCCATCGCAGTCGACAAGGACTTTCCTGCACGCGCGTTTCTCATGAACGTCGAAAAGTTCTTATAACAGGGCGATGACATTGCTGGTCGAGCAGTTCCGCACCGGCGGCGACAGGAACTTCGGTTACCTCGCCGCCGATGCAGAGAGCCGTCTGGCTTTCATCGTCGACCCCTCCTACAGTCCCCAGCCCATTGTCCATGCCGCCACTGAGCGCGGCTACAGCGTCCGCTACATCTTCTCGACTCACGGCCATCAGGACCATACCTGCGGCAACGATCAAGCCCGGAGGCTTACGGGTCTGGAGCCTCTTCTCTATGGTTGCACCTGCCCTCTTACCGGCATCAAGGTGCTTGATGGCGCACATTTCCCTCTCGGCTCGCTAGACCTGGCCGTCATCCATACGCCGGGCCACACTCCCGACTCCATCTGCCTCTATTCCGAAGGCGCGCTCTTCACAGGCGACACGCTTTTTGTCGGAAAAGTCGGTGGTACCGGCACTGATGACGAGGCCCGGAACGAGTACGACTCCCTGCACCATAAAATCCTGACGCTCCCGCCCGAAACAACGGTCTGGCCGGGTCATGACTACGGCCTCCGGCCTGTGTCTGACATTGGCACCGAGAGGATGACGAATCCCTTCCTTATGCGAGCGGATGTTGCCCTGTTTATTGATCTAAAGAGGAACTGGGCGGCTTATAAAAAGGCTCACGGCATCGCCTGACTCCGGGCCTCTGGTGGCGATTTTCTGAGCGATTTTGTGAATCAGCCCGTATTGCTTACATTATAGGCTCAGTTTTTTCCCTTCGGGTAGCAGGCCCTCTGCGCCCCGGTGCAGTTTCTCATGCAGTATGATCGAGAGAGCGGGCAGCACATTCTCCGGCCCGTCCGGTGTTTTATCCATTCTAAAGTAACCAGATGTCGACTATGGACCAGCTTATTACATTACGGACGCTGCCGGTATCGGCCCTCATGCAGAAGGATTTCGCAATGATCAAGGGAAGCTGCACGGTTGCAGAGGCCCTGCAGATCATGAAAAAAAGCGGCGAGAGCGGTCTTATCGTAGAGCCGCGCAATGAAGACGACTGCTACGGCGTCATCACGGAAAAAGACATTCTCGGCAAGGTTATCGATCCCGGCGAAGATGTGCATCGTGATCCCTGGAATACCCCTGTCTTCCAGATAATGAGCAAGCCGGTCATCAGCGTCAACCCGAGCCTCCGCATCAAGTATGCGCTCCGCATGATGAAGCGCACCAATGTCCGCCGCCTGACGGTGATGGACGGCAACGCGGTGGTAGGCGTACTCAATATGACCGATGTCCTCCATGCCGTCGAGGAGCTGCCGGCTCACGACGACCATGTCGCCCTGTAAGGTGACGGTCCCCAGCGGCCTTTCCTGAGAGATTCCGAGAAAGAGACTATCCAGAATGCGGGGCTCCGCCACTGCTGTGCCTTGCCATTTAATCCGTGCGCCTGCCAAAAGAGGCCATACATAAGACTTGAGCGAATGAAACCATTTGATATCATTATCGTCGGAGGGGGGGGCGCCGGGCTCTACGCCGCCATGGAAGCGATGAAGACGAATCCGTCGCTGAACATCGCAGTGCTCTCGAAGGTCTATCCCAACCGCTCCCACACGTCTGCCGCCCAGGGCGGCGCCAACGCCGCGCTCGCAAACACGGCCAAGGACGACTCGGTCGAACTGCATATTTTCGACACCATCAAGGGTAGCGACTACCTCGCCGATCAGGATGCCGCCGAAGTGCTCTGCACCGAGGCTCCGAAAATCATCCGCGAACTCGACAACATGGGTACCCCGTGGTCGCGCCTTGACGACAAGACCATCGCTCAGCGCCCCTTCGGCGGTGCAGGCCGTCCCCGATGCTGTTACTGCGCCGACAAGACGGGGCACACCATCCTCCAGACCCTCTACGAACAGTGTCTGAAGAAAGGTGTGGTATTCTTCAACGAGTACCTTGCACTCAACCTTTCCGTAAAGGGCAGTCGCTCCAAGGGGCTCATCGCCATGGACATCAAGACCGGCAAGATCGAGGCGTTCACCGCCCGGACCGTGATCTTTGCCACCGGCGGCTATGCCAAGATGTACTGGAACCGTTCGAGCAACGCGCTCGGCAACTCCGGCGACGGTCAGGCCATCGCCTACCGCGCAGGCATTCCGCTGAAAGATATGGAGTTTGTCCAGTTCCACCCGACCGGCCTGCGCAAGAGCGGTCTGCTTGTTACAGAGGGTGCTCGTGGCGAGGGCGGTTACCTTGTCAACAGCCTCGGCGAGCGTTTCATGTCGCGCTACGCACCTGAAAAGATGGAACTCGGACCGCGTGACCTCGTCTCCCGTTCCATCGAAACCGAAATTCTCCAGGGCCGCGGTTTCGACAGCCCTGCAGGCAAATACGTCCACCTCGATCTCACCCATCTTGGTGCCGACCTCATCCGCCAGCGCCTTCCCCAGATCCGTGAGATGTCTATGTACTTCGAAGGCGTCGATCCGATCGAGGAGCCGATTCCCGTCCGCCCGACGGCCCACTACTCCATGGGAGGCATTGATACTGACAACCAGGGCCGCACCGTGATGGAGGGAGTCTATGCCGCCGGCGAATGTGCCTGCGTTTCCGTCCATGGGGCCAACCGCCTCGGCGGTAACTCCCTGCTCGACATCCTCGTCTTCGGTCGCATCGCGGGCCATACGGCAGCTGAGGAGGCCCGCAGCTTCGAACCCGGCAATATTACCGACGCTGAACTGAAGGAGCATGCCGAAGAGATCCGCAGCTACATGCAGCCCTCGGGTCACTATGAGCGCTACGGCGCACTCCGTGAAGAGCTTGGCCATACTCTCGGCACCAATGTCGGCATCTACCGCGAGGCCTCGCTGCTCCGGAAGGGGATCGAGGAGATCGCCGCCCTGCGGGAACGCTTCAAGAAGGTCCGGGTGTTCGACTCGAGCGACGTGTTCAACACCAATCTGCTCCAGGTCCTTGAGCTCCGTAACATGCTCGACCTCTCCGAAACCGTCGCCGCAGGCGCGTATGCCCGTGAAGAGAGCCGCGGTTCACACACCCGCACCGATTTCCCGACGAGGGACGACGGAAAGTGGCACAAGCATACGATGGCGACCCTTGTCGACGGCAAGCTGGAACTCGGCGAAAAGCCGGTGACGATGGGCCGTTATGAACTCCAGGAAAGAACTTATTAACCACACGAGCCCATGACTGTCTCAAGCGAACAGCATATCGAAGGCAAGCGGGATGTCACCTTCCGGGTGTTCAGACTGAACCCCCAGGTTGACAGCAAGCCTTATTTCGATGACTATACCATCCCGGTCGAACGGGGTATCACGGTGCTTCGTGCGCTGAACTACATCAAGGAGAACATCGACGCCTCCGTCAGCTACCGGGTGTTCTGCCAGGCAGGCATCTGCGGTTCCTGCGGCATGCGCATCAACGGCATTTCCAAGCTCGCCTGCACCACCCAGGTATGGGATGAGCTCCCCAAGTGCCGGGAAGCAGGCATCATCAAGATCGAGCCGCTGCGCAACCTGCCGCTTCTCAAGGATCTTATCGTCGACATGGATCCACTTGTCGGCAAGATGAAGCACTACCGGAACTGGGTTGAGTCGAGCATGCCGGAACCCGAGATGGGGAAGAAAGAGTTCCTTGTCTCCGAAGAGGAGTTCTCGCGTTACGACAAGGCCACCGACTGCATTCTCTGTGCATCCTGCGTTTCGGAGTGCAGCATCCTTCGTGCCAACAAGGAGTACGTTTCGCCTGCAGTGCTCCTGAAGTCGTACCGCATGAACGTCGACACGCGCGACAGCCTCCATGACGTCCGCCTCGCCGAACTGGTGCAGGATCACGGCGTGTGGGACTGCACCCACTGTTACCGTTGCCAGGAGACCTGCGTGAAAAATATCCCGATCATGGAAGCCATCCACGGCATCCGTGAAGATGCCATCGAGTGCCGCGGCCTGAAAGACACTGCCGGCGCCAAGCATGCCGAGGCGTTCATGTCCGATATCGAGAAGAAGGGCAAGCTGGTCGAGGCAACCCTGCCGTTCCGCACCAATGGCGTTGCATGGACGGTGAAGAACCTTCTGCCGATGGCCGTGAAGATGATCCTGAAACGCCGCACGCCGCCACCGCCACCGCTCGTCAAGTCGTCGAAAGGCATGAAGCAGTTCCGCGAGGAGTTCCGTGAGATGACTGAGCATGTGAAAGATGATCACAAGACCCATAATAAATAATCGGGAGGCATGACCGGATGAAGAGATACGCATATTACCTGAGCTGCATCAATGAGTCCATGACCAAGGAGGTTGACCGCTCGATTGCACTCTGGCAGAAGGACCTCGGCATCGAGCTTGTGCACCTGCACGAGAGCACCTGCTGCGGCGGGAGCAACCTCGACTATGTCAGTCCGAAGCACTTTGCGCTGGTCAACGCGCGCAACATCGCCCATGCCGAGAAGATGGGCCTCGACCTCGTGGTCTCCTGCAATACCTGTCTCATGACCATCCGCAGCGCCAAGAAGAAACTTGACGCATCGCCGGAACTCAGGGCCGAGGTCAATGAGATTCTTAAAAAAGAGGGGCTGGAATACCGCGGCACCTCAGAAGTCCGCCATCTGCTCTGGGTGCTCATCGACGATGTCGGCCTCGAGGCCATCAAGTCCAAGGTGAAGGTTCCGCTTTCGAAGTTCCGCATTGCGCCGTTCTACGGTTGCCACATTCTGCGTCCTTCAACAGTGCTGGGCAAGGACAATCCGCTTGATCCTTCATCGCTTGACCAACTGATCGAGGCGCTTGGCGGAAAGACCATTCCCTACCGCCACAAGAACCGGTGCTGCGGTTTCCACACCCTGCTCGTTGCAGAAGAGGAGTCCCTCAGCGTTGCTGCTGAAGCGCTTGGAGAGGCTATCGAAGAGAAGGCCGACTTCATCGTTACCCCCTGCCCGCTCTGCCACACGGTGCTCGACGGCTATCAGTCGAAAGCCCTCAAGCAGGCTCAGATACACAGCTCCATTCCCGTGTTCCACCTCTCGGAGATGGTCGGCCTTGCGCTCGGCTACAGTCCGAAAGAGCTCGGCATCAAGCGCCATATCGTCAGCTGACATGGCGCCTCGCTGAGGATGAAGTTTTAAAAAAGGCTGAAAAGTCGTACCTTTGCTGATTCGAAGTGCGTTCAGCCCCCACGCCCCCTGCTCTTCTGGGGACACGCTCTGAAAGGCCGCCTGTTTTGTTCAACCATCAAACTTTAGCACTGCATGCTCAAAAATGATCTTTTCCTCCGGGCACTGAAGCGCCAGCCATGCTCACGGACCCCCATCTGGGTGATGCGCCAGGCCGGCCGTTACCTCCCCGAGTATCGCGCAATCAGGGAAAAAACCGACTTTCTCACCCTGTGCAAAACTCCTGAGCTGGCCATGGAAGTCACCATCCAGCCGGTCGAGCTGATGGGCGTCGACGCGGCGATCATCTTCTCTGACATCCTCGTCGTCAACGAGGCCATGGGCATGGATGTTGAGATCATTGAAACAAAGGGCATCAAGCTTACCCCTCCGATCCGCTCGCAGGGTGATATCGACCGACTTATCATCCCAGAAGTGCAGGACAAGCTCGGCTACGTGCTCGATGCCATCCGCCTCACGAAGAAAGAGCTTGACAACCGCGTTCCCCTCATCGGGTTCTCCGGTGCGGCATGGACCCTCTTCACCTACGCTGTCGAAGGCGGCGGATCGAAGAACTATGCGTTCGCCAAGAAAATGATGTACCGTGAGCCGAAAATGGCCCACCTGCTCCTCAGCAAGATTTCCGCCGTCATCTCCGAGTATGTCTGCGCACAGGTTGAAGCCGGAGCCGATGCCATCCAGATCTTCGACTCATGGGCCAGCGCCCTGTCCGAGGATGACTACCGCGAGTTCGCGCTTCCCTACATCAAGGAGAACGTGCAGGCGGTGAAGGCAAAGTACCCTGACGTTCCTGTCATCGTCTTCTCGAAGGACTGCAACACCATTCTTTCGGAAATCGCCGACACCGGCTGCGACGCCGTCGGACTCGGCTGGGGCATCGATATTGCGAAAGCCCGTACCATCCTCGGAGACCGCGTCTGTCTTCAGGGCAACATGGATCCGACGGTCCTCTACGGCACGCCCGAGAAGATCAAGGCCGAAGCAGCAAAGGTCCTCCGTCAGTTCGGCCAGCACACCGCCCAGTCCGGCCATGTCTTCAACCTCGGCCACGGCATCCTGCCCGACGTTGATCCGGCCAACCTGAAGCTGCTCGTCGAGTTCGTCAAGGAAGAGAGCGCCAAATACCACTAAGGCTTCTTTCAGGCATTTTTTTTTCGAGCTCCGCCAGTGCCGTGCACCGGCGGAGTTTTTTTTGATGTGCAACAAGATTGAACTATGCAACAATCCGCGACACCAAAAGAAAAACTGCGGCACATCATCTTTGATTATGATACGGTGCCTGCCAAGGCTTTCGATCTTCTTCTGATTTTTGCCATTTCCAGCAGCGTGCTGGTCGTCATGCTTGACAGCGTGCCCTCCCTTCATGCCGCGGCCGGGGATATTTTCCTCGCATGCGAGTGGTTTTTTACCATTCTTTTCTCCATCGAGTACGGCCTCCGACTGTATGCGACCGAAGACCGCCGGCGCTACGCCCTGAGTTTTTTCGGCATCGTTGACTTCCTCTCCATTTTTCCCACCTGGCTGAGCCTCTTCATACCCGGCACCCAGTACCTGCTTGTCATCCGCTTTTTCAGGGTGCTGCGTATCTTCCGTCTTCTGAAGCTCATGCAGTTCGTCCATGAGGCGAACTTTGTCCGGGCATCAATTGTGGCCTCTTCGCGCAAGATTCTGGTGTTTCTGTTTTTCGTCATTGTGCTTACAAGCATCGTCGGCGCCCTCATGTACCTGATAGAGGGTGAGGAACATGGGTTCAGGAGCATTCCTGAAAGTATCTACTGGGCCATCGTTACCGTTACGACAGTCGGCTACGGCGACATATCTCCAGGGACTCCGCTTGGACGATTTCTGGCGGCTTTGCTCATGATCACCGGTTACAGCGTGATTGCTGTCCCGACGGGCATCGTCTCTGCAGAAATGTCTTCCATGCGCTCATCCTGCAGCCCCGAAAGGTTCTGCCGCGCATGCCCCGGCCTCCGCCACGAACCCGATGCCGCGTTCTGCCGCCGCTGCGGCCTTCCGCTTGAGGATGCTCCGGATGGCGATGGCCTCAGCTGAGGCTTTTTCTTCGCTTCCTGCCTTTTTCGTTATATTAGCGTACAATTTTGTCCGGAGTCCCTTCTGTTGCGTAGTCCGGATAAGACACCCTAAACCCGTACCATCCCAAACAATGGACAATGGCGGAAAATGTTCCTGCAGGCTCACTGACAGGAATCGACTTGAAGAAAGTGTCCTTGAAACGATGCTCTACAGCGCACGCCTTAAGGAGCGTGTCGCAAGAGAGAACAGCGCGGTCATTGCCGCAATGGCGCGTCTCATGGCCGATACTTTTTCTGCGGGCCGGAGCGTGCTTTTTGCCGGAAACGGTGGAAGCGCGGCCGATGCCCAGCATCTTGCAACGGAACTTACCATCCGTTACCGAAGCACCGTGAAGCGCCCTGCCCTGCCCGCCATCGCCCTGTCCAGCGACAGCATGGCGCTCACTGCCGGGGCCAACGATCTTGGCTATGACGCTGTTTTTGCGCGGCTTGTGGAGGCATACGGCAAGGAAGGGGACCTCTTCGTGGGCCTTTCCACCAGCGGCAACAGCATGAGCGTCATCAATGCTATGAAAGTTGCTCGGCAGCAGGGGATGAAGAGCATCGCCCTTCTTGGCGGTGAGGGTGGACTCATGAAAGGAATGGCCGACCTCCAGCTCATTGTTCCCCACTCCGGTACGGCCGACCGGGTGCAGGAGTGCCATATCACTGTCGGCCACGTCATCATCGATCTTGTGGAGCAGATTCTCGGATACTGCGACACCTAGGCCTAACCCATAAACAACCAACCAGCATGCAGATCAAACAGATTGAAGGGGCGCTCAGCGCCAAAGACGCCCGGTTCGCCCTCGTCATATCCCGGTTCAACGATTTCATCGGCCAGAAGCTGATGGAGGGAGCCATCGACTGCATCCGCCGCCACGGCGGATCGGAAGAGAACATCACCATCTACCGCTGCCCCGGAGCGTTCGAGTTGCCGATGGTCGCCAAGAAGGCGGCCCTCACCGGCAAGTACGATGCCCTCATTACCCTCGGAGCCATCATCCGCGGAAGCACCCCTCACTTCGACGTCGTTGCCGCTGAGGCTACCAAAGGCATCGCCCAGGCGTCGCTTGAAACCGGTGTGCCGATCGCATTCGGCGTGCTTACTACCGAGAACATCGAGCAGGCAATCGAGCGAGCCGGAACGAAGGCAGGCAACAAGGGCTTCGATGCAGCACTAACTGCCATCGAAATGGTGAACCTCTACCGGAACATGTGATCCACGCTTCTGGTGAACGCCAAACAATACGAGAGGGCCGCTGCGTGTCAAATGGAAACGCAGCGGCCCTCTCTTGTTTTTCCTCGCCGGGCTCGGGGGTGTGGGGTTCCCCGGTGCCGCTCCTCAGTTGAGGTTCGCTGCGATGGCGTCGCGAGAGGCCTGCATGAGGGTTTCGACGTTCGGGAAGTCGGCGGTGCGGAGGGGTTTGCCGATGATGAGGCGGACCTTGCCGCGGTGTATGGCAAGGCTCTTTTTCGGGGTGATGAGGTGGCTTCCGATGATGGTGACGGGCAGAACCTCGGCTTTGGCTTTTTCAGCCACGAGAAATGCTCCGCGCTTGAATGGGAGCAACTTGCCCGTGGCGGACCTTGTTCCTTCAGGGAAGATGTGGACGGAGCGGCCGCTTTTGATTACTTCCGATGCGGCCAGCAGGCTTTTAAGGGCTTCGCGGTTCTGGCCGCGCTTGATCATCACGTAGCCGCCGTTCTTCAACGCCCAGCCGAAGACGGGGATTCTGCCGAGTTCCTCCTTGGCGACGAAGCGGAGGTTGAGCTTCATTGAGCCGAGGAGCAGCGGGATGTCGGCCATGCCGGCATGGTTGCTTACAACGAGGTAGCTGCCGCCCGCCCTGTAGTTTTCCTCGCCTTCCACCTCCACCGTGATGCCGAAGAGCCACGCGCTGAAGCGCCCCCACCAGGAGGCGATGCGGTGGAAGCGGTCTCCGGTCCCGTCAATAGTGTTCATGATATAGCCGGCGAGCATTCCGAAGAACATCACCGGAATCAGGATAATGAAGAAGAGCAGGGTGCGAGCGTTCATGGGGTGTGCTGTGGGTTGGTGGGCACCTCAGTGGTCCAGCCCGTTGAGGAAGCCCGCAAGGTCGCGGTAGTTCGGCTCGATCATGGTCGCCTGTTTTTCTTTTGCCAGGAGGCACCCGAGCCGCTCGGGGACCTCGACCTCCAGCTGGAGGGCTTCATGGATGGCCTCAAGGAACTTCGACGGATGGGCTGTCGAGAGTACGACGCCGGGGTTGTCGCAGTACATCCCGTCCTGGCGCATCCTGAGGAGGGCGCAGTAGCCGACGGCTGTATGGGGGTCCATGACATAGCCGAACCGGCTGTGTACGAGGCGGATGGTCTCAAGGGTCTCCCGGTCGGTGACCGAGGTGCCGGTGATGTCGCGGGCCATGGCATCGTGCTCCCCCTGATAGAAATGGATGAGCCGGGCAAAATTGCTCGGGTTGCCGACATCCATCGCCGTCGAGAGCGTGCGGCGGGTAGGACGGGGTTCGTAGCGCCCAAGGGAGAGGTAGCGGGTGACGCTGTCGTTGGCGTTGGAGGCGGCGATGAAGCCTCCGATGGGGAATCCCATCTTTTTTGCCAGCACGCCGGCAGTCAGGTTGCCGTAGTTGCCGGAGGGAACCGAGAATACGGGGCCCTGCAGTCCGTAATCCTCTTGGAGCCGGAGTGTGGCCCAGGCGTAATAGAACGACTGCGGGATAAGGCGCGAGATGTTGATAGAGTTGGCCGAGGTCAGGGTGAGGCGCTCCTTGAGCGATGGGTCGACGAAAGCCTCCTTCACCAAACGCTGGCAGTCGTCGAAATCACCGTTCACTTCAAGCGCGTGGACGTTGCCGCCGGCGGTGGTGAGCTGCTGCTCCTGCAGGCGGCTGACCTTGCCGGAGGGGTAGAGCAGCACCACGCGGGTGTTCGGGATCCCCTGGAAGCCGTATGCCACGGCGCTTCCTGTATCACCGGATGTTGCCACGAGTACCGTGATCAGCCGGTTATCCTCGGCAGCGAACCATCCGGTCATGCGAGCGAGGAAACGGGCACCGTAGTCCTTGAATGCGAGGGTTGGCCCGTGGAAGAGCTCAAGGACGAAGGCTGCCGGATCAAGCTGGACGAGCGGGGTCGGGAAGTTGCAGCACTCGCGGACAATCTCCTGCAGCTCGACAGGAGGGATCTCGCCGTCGACGAACTTCTTTGCAATGGCAAAGCCTACATCGCTGAACGTGGCGCCCTCAAGCTGCAGGAGCTCCTGAGGGGTGAAGGAGGGTATGGCGGAGGGTACGTAGAGACCGCCGTCGGGCGCGAGCCCCTCGAGGGTGGCCCGTTTCATGGAGACCGGCGTGGAAGATTTGCTGGTGCTGAAGTAGATCATGTGCGGTAAGGCTTCGGCGGTTGTGTTCGTTACAGTATCCTTGCGCCTTCTCTGCAGATAGGCGACACCCACATGTCGGAAGGCAGCTTTGCCTTGGAGGTAAGGAACGCTTCCTGCATGGCGCGGCCGGCTTCCCGGGCGGTGTCGGGAGAAGAGGCGAATGCGAAAATCGAGGGGCCTGAGCCGGCGATGCTGCATCCGAGGGCGCCTGCCTTCAGTGCGGCTTCCTTCACTTCGAAGAACCCCGGGATCAGGGGCGCACGTTTGGGTTCGGCAACGACGTCAATGAGCGAGCGGCCGATGAGCGGGTAGTCGGCGGTGAGGAGCCCGGCGACGAGTGCCCCCACGTTGCCCCATTGCTGGGTCGCCATCTTGAGCGGGATTTCGTTCGGAAGCACGGAGCGGGCAAAAGATGTCCGCAGTTCCGTATGGGGGTGGACGAGCGAGCAGTACAGGTCATCCGGCGGAGGGATGACGATGAGGTCGAGCGGCGTGTAGCTGCGGATGAGGACGAAGTTGCCGAGGATGGCCGGCGCGGCATTGTCGGCGTGGGCCGAGCCGCAGGCGACCCTCTCGCCTTCGATGGCGAAGTGGACCAGTTCCATTTTCGTGCATGGCTGGCCGAGCAGTTCGTTTGCCGCCGCAAGGGCTGCTGCCGCACTGGCCGCACTGCTTCCCATGCCGCTGCTGAGTGGCAGGTGCTTCTTCAGTTCAAGTGAAATATGGCCGTTGAAAGCGATGCCCTTCTGGGCGCGGAGGTGTTCGAGAAACTTCAGGACGACAAAGCTTGAGGTGTTCTTCTTCGGGTCGAGGGGGAGTTTTCCGCCGTCACCCGAAATGGCGGAGATGGTGACGGGGCACGACGAGTGCTTCCGCTCCGAAAGCGTCAGGATGACCTCGTCTCCGGGCTCCTTGATGGCAAAGCCGAGCACGTCAAAACCGCAGGCCACGTTTCCGACGGTTGCTGAAGCAAATCCCCTGACTGTTTTCATACCGTATGATGCGGGTCGGATACGGGCCTCATAGGCTCATGCCGTGCCCCTTGAAAAACCAAGTTGTTCAAATGCGAGAGAGTACTTGAATAACTAAAAGCTTTTCATTAAATTTGGCTTTTATTTTTGGAAAGGGAAGAGACCCTTTGAATTCAAATGAAAGTAAGCAGAATCTTTCTCTTTTCTTAACAAATAACCAAGCGGAATAAGCATATGTCTACAACAGTCAGGCCTGATGAAGTTTCATCCATACTTCGCAA
This sequence comes from Pelodictyon luteolum, assembly GCF_001622165.1. Classification (GTDB taxonomy): domain Bacteria; phylum Bacteroidota; class Chlorobiia; order Chlorobiales; family Chlorobiaceae; genus Chlorobium; species Chlorobium luteolum_B. The sequence goes on along the minus strand of NZ_LVWG01000021.1, from coordinate 90,032 downwards.
GCAGCTTGCCGGCTTTGAGTCCGAAGCCGAAGTTTATGATGTGGGAACCGTGCTGCAGGTCGGCGACGGTATCGCACGTGTGTACGGGTTGTCCAAAGCTGCTGCCGGTGAACTCCTTGAGTTTCCGAACAAAGTCATGGGCATGGCTCTGAACCTGGAGGAGGACAATGTCGGCGCCGTTCTCTTCGGTGATTCCACCGAGGTCAAAGAGGGTGATACCGTCAAACGCACGGGCATCCTTGCCTCTGTTCCGGTTGGTGAAGCAATGCTCGGCAGGGTAATCAACCCGCTCGGCGTACCCATCGACGGCAAAGGCGTTATCGACACCGATATCCGTCTTCCCCTCGAGCGCCGCGCTCCCGGCGTCATCTACCGCAAGTCGGTGCATGAGCCGCTACAGACCGGCCTCAAGGCAATCGACTCCATGATTCCGATCGGCCGCGGACAGCGCGAGCTCATCATCGGCGATCGCCAGACCGGCAAAACCGCCGTTGCGCTTGATACCATCATCAACCAGAAGGGCAAGGGCGTGTTCTGTATCTACGTTGCCATCGGCCTGAAGGGTTCGACGGTTGCACAGGTGGTCAACACTCTTGAAAAGTATGGCGCGATGGAGTATACCACCGTCATCTCGGCAACAGCTTCCGATCCTGCACCGCTGCAGTTCATTGCTCCCTTCGCCGGCGCCGCCCTTGGCGAATACTTCCGCGACACCGGCCGCCATGCGCTGGTCGTCTACGATGATCTCTCCAAGCAGGCTGTCGCATACCGCCAGCTTTCCCTTCTGCTCCGCCGTCCCCCGGGACGCGAAGCATACCCCGGTGATGTGTTCTTCCTGCACTCCCGTCTGCTTGAGCGTGCGGCTAAGATCACTGACGACATCGAAGTCGCAAAGAAAATGAATGACCTTCCCGACGCCCTCCGCCCGATGGTGCAGGCTGGCGGAAGCCTTACGGCACTGCCGGTCATCGAGACCCAGGCCGGTGACGTGTCGGCATATATCCCGACCAATGTGATCTCCATCACCGATGGCCAGATCTTCCTTGAGTCGAACCTGTTCAACAGCGGACAGCGTCCTGCAATCAACGTCGGCATCTCGGTCTCCCGCGTCGGCGGCGCCGCCCAGATCAAGGCGATGAAGAAAGTTGCCGGTACCCTCCGTCTTGACCTCGCACAGTTCCGGGAACTTGAAGCCTTCTCGAAGTTCGGTTCCGACCTCGACAAGACCACCAAAGCGCAGCTCGATCGCGGTGCACGCCTTGTTGAAATCCTCAAGCAGGGCCAGTATGTGCCGATGCCCGTGGAACGTCAGGTTGCAATCATCTTCCTCGGTACCCAGGGCCTTCTCGACCTTGTAGCGGTGCAGCATGTCAAGAAGTTTGAGGAGGAATTCCTCGCCATGCTCGATTTGAAGCACGGCGACATCCTGAAATCCATTGCAGAAACCGGTGCCCTCGAGGCCGACGTGGCCGCAAGGCTGAAAGAGGCGGCGGCGAAGTTCGTCACCACCTTCAACGAAAAGGTAAAGGCCCGATAGGCTGGTGCAGGGTATTTCAGATAATTCATTAACGACCCGTAATACATGCCAACATTAAAGGACATACGAGTTCGCATCAAGGGTGTGAAGTCAACGCAGCAGGTGACCAAGGCCATGAAGATGGTTGCGGCTGCGAAGCTCCGCAAGGCGCAGGAGCGGGCGGTCATGGCCCGGCCTTACGCTGCGAAGCTCAAAGAGATGCTCGGCTCGCTATCCGGCAAGGTCGACACCTCCGCAACGCCGCTGCTTGCTGACCGTGCGGACGCCTCGAAGGTCCTGGTGGTCCTCATCACCTCCGACAGGGGGCTATGCGGCGCCTTCAACACCAACATCATCAAGCTTGCGCACCGCACGATTCATGAGGATTTCGCTGCAGCTCACGCTGCCGGCAACGTCCAGCTTATTTGTGCCGGTACCCGCGGTTTCGATTTTTTCCGCAAGCGGGGCTACAGTATCTTGAAAGGGTATCCCGCAGTGTTCCAGAACCTTGATTTCTCGACAGCCCGCGAGATTGCCGAAACCGCTTCTTCAATGTATGTGAAAGGAGATGTGGACCGGGTAATCGTGGTCTACAACGAGTTCAAGTCGGTTCTTGCGCCGACCCTGAAGGCCGAAGTGCTGCTTCCGATCAAGAGCGATGCGCCTGTTTCCGAGGGCGGCGACTACATCTACGAGCCATCGCCGGCTGCCATCATTGAAGAACTGGTGCCGAAGCATCTCAATACCCAGGTGTGGGGAATGATGCTCGAATCCAACGCTGCCGAACAGGCTGCAAGGATGACTGCCATGGATTCTGCGACTGAGAACGCAAAGGAGCTGCTCCGGGGCCTCAATATCAGCTACAACCGTGCCCGCCAGGCGGCGATCACCAAGGAGCTGAGTGAGATCGTCGGTGGCGCCGATGCACTTCAGAACTGATAGGATTCTCTCTGGAGAACAAGGAAAAGCGCCCCGCTCGGGGCGCTTTTTTTTTTGAGTGCATTATCGTCTCGTTCAACATGCAAAGCACCGGGTGCCTGCCTGGCATGGAGCAGGGATGGGCTTGAGGACGCTACCAGCGCTAAATGCGTGGCGTATAACCTAATAAAAGAGCGGGTTATGGTTTCGGTGGCTGTTAATGTAAAGGTTTTTATATTAGTAGCAACGTGTGCAGCGGCTCATCTGGAGGTCTCGGGCAGCCGGACCGATTCCCTCAATCTTTTCCGGTCGTTACCCTGCATCAGATGAGTTGTATTTTAAGGCGCATTGGATGAAATTCTACGGAGTCATTAATACCCAGTAACTCGAGGGCACATGAAAATATTCAAGTTCGGGGGGACCTCCCTCGGCTCGGCAGACCGCATCAGGAATGTTTCCGCCATCATATCCAAGGCGCTCACCGACGACCGCCTGGTCATTGTCATTTCTGCCATGCACGGGGTGACCGACCGTCTGCTGGAAGCTGCCCGAAGGGCATGCGGAGGCGACAACGGGTACGTGGCCGTTCACGAAGAACTGGCGGAACGCCATCTTAGTGTTGCGGCAGATCTGCTCGAGGGGCCAGCCTTTGATGAGCTCAGCGGGGTCCTCCGCCGGGAACTCGAAGAACTGCACGATATGCTGCACGGGATCTTCCTCCTCCGGGAACTCTCCTTCAAGAGTTCGGCTCTCGTGCAGAGCTTCGGGGAGCGCCTGTCGGCAAGGATTGTTGCTGCCTGGCTCAGCCTGTCGGGCATCCCGGCCGCCTACGTGGACGGCCGTGAGCTGATTGTCACCGATGCCAGCTACCCCGACGCCCGGCTTGACGAACCCGCTACCCGGGAACGGGTCAGTCTCCGCCTTGCCCGGAAAACGGAACTTCCCGTGGTGACCGGCTACATCGCCGCCGCCGCAGATGGTACGGTGACCACGCTTGGCCGTGGCGGATCCGACTATACGGCCTCCATTCTCGGCGCTGCGCTCGGTGCTCGTGAAATATGGATATGGACCGATGTCGACGGGTTCTTCAGCGCCGATCCCAAGCGGGTGCCCGACGCACGGGTGCTTCCCTATATCAGCTACGCAGAGGCTATGGAGCTGTCGCACGCTGGCGCGAAGATTCTCCACCCGCTCGCCGTGCAGCCGGCCATGAAGTCCTCCATTCCGATGGTCATCAAGAACTCGTTCAACCCCGGAGCAGCCGGAACGCGTATCGAGCGTGAAGTGCATCGCGATGAGGCGCTCGCCCTGCCGGTTACGGGTCTCACCTCCATCAACACGGTGGTGCTTCTCAACCTTTCCGGCAGCGGTATGGTTGGTGTGCCCGGCATTGCCTCCCGCCTGTTTACCCGCCTCGCACGGCACCGCATCAACGTAATCTTCATCTCCCAGGCCTCCTCTGAGCAGTCGATAAGTCTGGCCATCAAGCCGACGCAGGCTGCCGAGGCCAAGCTTGTGCTCGACGACGAGTTCTCTGCCGAAATAACTGCCCGCCAAATCGACCCTCTGGCCGTCCGTCGGGATCTTGCGATGATTGCCGTCGTCGGAAACAACATGTCGGGACATCCCGGTGTGTCGGCCCAGCTGTTCGAAACCCTCGGCAAGAACGGCATCAACGTCATTGCCGTGGCCCAGGGTGTAAATGAAATGAACATCTCCTTTGTTGTCGAGAGTCACGACGAGGACAAGGCTCTCAACTGCATCCACGAATCCTTTTTCCTTTCACGCCGACGGGTGCATGTCTTCATCGCAGGTACCGGCACGATTGCCAGAAGCCTGATCGGACAGATCTCGGCACACCGCAGGAAACTGCAGGAGGAGAATGGCCTCGATGTGGTGGTTGCCGCTATGGCCAACACCCGCAGCATCGCATTCAACCGCTCGGGCATAGACCTCGAAGGGTGGCCGGATGCCCTGGAGCCGCGCGGTGATTATCAGGGAATCGATGGCTACCTCCGCTTCATCATGGAGAAGAACCTGCATAACACCATTTTCGTCGACTGCACCGCCAGTGCCGATGTTGCCGCGAAATACCCCGAGCTGCTTCGCTCCGACATCTCCGTCGCCACAGCCAATAAACTCGGCATGGCGGGGCCCTGGCCGCTCTACCGCGCCATCCGCGATGCCCGACGCCAGAGCAATGCCCGTTTTCTCTATGAGACCAACGTCGGTGCCGGCCTGCCGATTATCAACACCCTCGGTGATCTTAAAAACAGCGGAGACAGGATCCGGAGCATTGAGGGCGTGCTGTCCGGGACCCTCAGTTTCATTTTCAACGAACTCCGCAAGGGCGGGCGGTTCAGCGAAATTGTTCGCAGCGCGCGCCAGGCCGGCTACACCGAGCCGGACCCCCGTGACGATTTGTCGGGAGCGGATTTTGCACGCAAGTTCCTCATCCTCGGCCGGGAACTCGGCTTTGAGCTCGAGTACGACGATGTTGAGTGCGAGAGCCTTGTTCCCGAGGAACTTCGGGGCGAAATGGATGTCGATACCTTCCTCGATCGCCTCAGCTGTGTGGACGAAGGGTACGGCGATGCCATTGAGCAGGCGGGCCGGCAGGGGATGACCATTTCATTTGCCGGCGAGATCCGTGACGGCAAGGCCTCGATCGGCGTGAAGCGGGTTCCGCAGGAAAGCCCCCTTGCCGGGCTTAACGGCTCCGAGAACATGGTTGTCTTCACTACCGACCGATACCTCCAGACCCCTCTCGTTGTCAAGGGACCGGGTGCCGGCGGAGAAGTCACTGCAGGAGGCGTGTTTGCCGACATCCTGCGCATCGCCGGCTACCTTGTCTGAGCGCGTGCCGTCCCTTCGGGCGGAAATCGTTTCGGTCGGCGACGAACTGCTGAAAGGTCAGCGCGTCAACACCAACGCCTCCTTCATCGCCCGCGGCCTCGGTACGGTCGGCATTCCGGTTGTACGCATCACGGCATGCTCCGATTTCGAGAGCGAGATGGCCTCCGTTTTCAGGGAGACGCTCGAGCGTGCTGATGTGGTGCTTGTGACCGGCGGCCTTGGACCTACGAGGGACGACCGTACACGGAAGGCTGCCGGGGAACTTCTGGGGCTCGGCCTCCGGCTCGATCCCGATGCCCTCAGGGAGGTTGAACGGAGGGTCACGGCCCACGGCAGGACAATGAATGAGCTCATGCAGTGCCAGGCTATGGTGCTTGAGGGCTCGATGGCCATCCCGAACACCCGCGGTACGGCCGCAGGGATGATTATTCCCGCAGGCCGGCGTTTTGGCGGAAGCTATCTGGTGCTGATGCCCGGCGTACCCTCTGAGATGGAGGCGATGATGGAGTTGACGGTGCTTCCGTGGCTCAGGAGCCTCAGCGATACGACCATCATCCATACCCCCGTAAAGACCACCGGTATCGGCGAGTCCACACTTGCCGACATTATCACAGATATTGAAGACTCGATTCCGGATGGTACGAGCCTGGCATACCTGCCGCACGGCGCCGGGGTCGATCTGATGGTCAGCACCATCGCCCGGGACCCCCGGATCGCCGAGCGGGACAACGCCGCCGTGGTCGAGGCCATCCGGGAGCGGGCAGGGGTGTTCATTTTTGGTGTCGGAACGGCAAGCCTCGAGGAGACCATCATCGGCATGCTTGCTTCCGGTGGATTCACACTTTCCGTAGCGGAATCCTGTACGGGAGGACTCATAGCAAGCCGTCTGACCGATGTGCCCGGTGCGTCGGTTTCGTTGATGCAGGGGTACATCGTCTACAGCAACAGTGCCAAGGAAGAACTTCTCGGTGTCAGCCGGGGCCTCATCGATATGTACGGTGCGGTCAGTGAAGAGGTCGCCCGGGCCATGGCGCTCGGCTGCCTCCGCCGCAGCGGAACCTCGATTGCGCTTGCAACCACAGGTATCGCCGGCCCCGGTGGCGGCAGCCCTGAAAAGCCTGTCGGTACCCTTTGCGTGGCCCTTGCACGCCAGGTTTCGGGCACCGGCCCTTCGGTCGAGGTGCGGACCCTCCATATGCACGGCGACCGTCTGCAGAACAAGCACCGGTTCACGGAGGCCGCGCTTCGTGAGCTTTGGTCGGCGCTGCGGGGTGAACCGGGAGGATAACTTCCTCCGCCGCTTTCAAAGACGGGTATTTATCGATAAGTTGCTGGTCGAGAAGGTTCAGTCGAACAGCATCCATATGTGAACAGGTATGCCATCCATTGCCAGGCTTCCGGACAATGTAGCCAACAAGATTTCAGCGGGGGAGGTCGTCCAGCGGCCGGCTTCCGTCGTCAAGGAACTCCTTGAAAACGCCATAGACTCCGGTGCTGACCGGATTTCAGTGGTTATAAAAGACGCCGGCAAGGAACTGGTGCGCATCATCGACAACGGTAGGGGCATGAACAGGGAGGATGCCCTGCTTTCGGTTGAGCGGTTCGCCACAAGCAAACTCAGGGACGTCGAGGATCTTGAAACCCTCTGCACCCTCGGCTTCCGGGGCGAGGCCCTTGCCAGCATCTCCTCCGTCTCCCATTTCGAGCTTCGCACCCGGGAGGCCGATGCACCTGTCGCACTCCGATTCCGCTATGAAGGAGGCATCCCTGCCGAAGAGTCGGAAGTGCAGGGAGAGCCGGGTACGTCAGTAAGCGTACGCAACCTTTTCTACAATGTGCCTGCCCGCCGGAAGTTCCTGAAGTCCAACGCCACTGAGTACGGACATATTTTCGAGCTCGTGCGCTCGTTCTCTCTTGCCTATCCTGAAATACAGTGGCAGCTTTTGAACGATGATGAGGAGCTGTTCAACTTCCGGACCCCTGATCTTTTGGAGCGCCTCGATACCTTTTATGGAAAGGGGTTTGCCGAAAGCCTCATCGAGGTCGGCGAGGAGAACGACTACCTTTCCATCAGGGGATACATCGGCCGCCCTGCGCTCCAGAAGCGCAAGAAGCTTGACCAGTACTTTTTCATCAACCGTCGCCTGATCCAGAACCGCATGCTCACACAGGCCCTCCAGCAGGCCTACGCTGAGTTGCTCGTGGAGCGCCAGGCGCCCTTCGCCCTTCTCTTTCTCGGCATCGACCCCTCACGGGTGGACGTCAACGTGCACCCTGCGAAGCTCGAGGTCCGCTTCGACGATGAGCGAAGCGTGCGCAACATGTTTTACCCGGTGATCAAGCGGGCCGTGACAATGCATGACTTTTCCCCCGACCTTGCAGCAGGAGGACAGAGGGCAGAGACAGCCGATGAGGCTGCTTCCCGGGGGTTCGCTCATGGCGGTGGCGGCACCTTCCGGACCCTTTCATTCCAGGAGGTTCCGGAGCGGGCCATTACGACGGGAGAGCTCTATGGCAGCTACCGCGAAGGGGCATTCGGACGTTCCCTCCCGGCAGTTCCGCAGCCTTCACATCAGGAGGTGATGTTCCCTGTTCCTGAAGTCCCGGCCGCCCGTGAGGACATCTCACAGCTGCTCCGGTCGAGCATGCACGAGGGCCCGGAAGGTGCTGAAGTTGATCCAAAAGGGGAGGATCCGAAGATCTGGCAGCTCCACAATAAGTACCTTATCTGCCAGATCAAGACCGGGGTCATGATCATCGATCAGCATGTGGCTCATGAGCGGGTTCTCTACGAACGTGCCGTGGAGGTGATGGATAGCAGCGTGCCGAACTCCCAGCAGCTGCTCTTTCCGCAGAAGGTCGAGTTTCGGCCGTGGGAGTACGAAGTGTTTGAGGAGATAAAGGATGACCTGTACCGGCTGGGGTTCAACCTCCGTTCGTTCGGCAGCCGGGCGGTGATGATTGAGGGTGTGCCGCAGGATGTGCGGCCGGGAAGTGAGGTTACCATCCTGCAGGATATGATTGCCGAGTACCGGGAGAACGCATCCCGTCTTCGCCTGGAAAGACGGGACAATCTGGCCAAATCATACTCCTGCCGCAACGCCATCATGGCGGGCCAGAAACTCTCGATGGGGGAGATGCGCACCCTCATAGACAACCTCTTCGCCACCCGGGAACCTTACTCATGTCCGCACGGCAGGCCAGTCATCATCAAGATGACGCTTACACAGCTCGACCATATGTTCGGGAGGTCCTGAGGGCTTGCTTCTTTCGGGCAAAGATGCTAAATTCACGCTTCACCGATACCCTTGTAGCTCAGTGGATAGAGCAACAGTTTCCTAAACTGTGGGTCGGCAGTTCGAGTCTGCCCAAGGGTACAGAAGGAAAAGAAAGCCCGGAGCAGCCCTCCGGGTTTTCCGATTCTAACGGCAGGTGCCTTTTGGCTGGCCTGCACCCCTGCCGGGGCCCATGCCGGCTCCGCCCTGATCCCAGACCCATCCGGCTACTGCCCGGAGGTCCGCTTCGCTGAGTGCGGACATTGATGGCATGAGGCCGAAGCGTTCGATTGCCTGGACTTCAATGACTGATGCCGCTTTGGAGGGCGACTGCATGAATGCCGTCATAGCCTTGACGCCTGCGGCTTTCGTTGCGAACTCTGCACGGTATCGGGCGGCGATTGGAATGATCGGGGGTGCAGATTTCGGCGGCGGCGCCACGCTGTGGCAGACGCTGCAGTTGCGCTCAAATACCGCTTTCCCGTCGGGAACGGCGGCAAAGCAGTCAACGGCGGCAGCCGAAAAGATGAGTCCGGCCGCAAGTGGCAGTATCGCCTGTTTCATGTCGGTGCTTCCTCGTGTTACATTGGATGAAAAGATATTCCTGCCTTCAATGGAAAAGATACCGAAAAAAACAAACCGCCCCAGCATATGAAGTTTCTGCGGAACATCGCTATCCTGCTTTTCTGCCTCTTTGTTGTCGATATCATGCGATACTTCGTCATTCCCGATGTGGAGGGGCTTGCCCGAAAAACCCCCGAGACCACCGCGTTCATGCAGTACCGGGTGGAGGCATGGCGCCGCGCCGGATACCCCGGAAGAGAGACCGAGCGGAAGGTCGTTCCGCTGAGGGCGATATCGAAAAACGTCGTCAGGGCGGTGTTGATTGCCGAAGACGACAAGTTCTGGCAGCATGACGGGTTCGACTACGAGGCAATGGAGCGTGCGCTGGAGAAAAACCTCAAGGAGCGCAAAATAGCCATGGGCGGCAGCACCGTCAGCCAGCAGCTGGCAAAGAACCTCTATCTCTCTCCCTCGAAGAATCCGGTACGCAAGATCAAGGAGGCCATTCTTACCTGGCGGATCGAACGCTCGCTCTCAAAGCGCCGCATTCTGGAGCTCTATCTTAATTCCGCCGAATGGGGCGACGGTATATTCGGCATCGAAGCTGCTGCCCGCCACTACTACGGTGTAAGCGCCAGCCGGCTGAACGCCCGCCAGGCATCCCGCCTTGCCGCCGTGCTCCCCAACCCCATCCGCTGGTCACCAACCGGCAGTTCCCGGTATGTCCGGAACCGCTCGGCCATCATCTACCGCATCATGCAGAAGAGGGGGGGCGTGGCGCCATCCTCCGGCGTGAGGGCGCCGCTTCCGGTCGATACAACGGCAACGGTTGCCGATACCATCACGATCGGTGTCCCGCGCGAACTCATCGACGAGGTGTTCATGGATTCTGGAGAGGGCGGAAACTGAACACGCCGCAAATGGCGGCGTGCAGTTTGATACGATGGGGGGCGGGCATCTGGCGGCGCCCTCCCCGATCAACGTTCTTCGTAGGGTTCGAAGAGGGTCTTGTCGACGCCGCAGACAGGGCATACCCAGTCTTCGGGGACATCTTCAAATGGCGTTCCGGGCGCAACTCCGCTGTCGGGGTCGCCGGCTTCGGGATCATAGACGTAGCCGCAAGGGACACATACCCATTTCTGCATGATGGTTCTCCGTTTGGTGTTGAATGGTTTTGACATTAAGGCTCAAGTGGGGGGATTTTGCCCCTGCAGCGAAAATGAATTCCCTCTGCCGGTAAAAAGTTCACGACCTCCTGCCGTTTTACCCAATCTGTCGATCAGCCTGCCTTGACCACACCGGTATAGACGATGACGGCTGGTCCGGTGAGATAGACCTCCCGCATATCTCCACTGAATGCCACTTCGAGGATGTCTCCGCTTTTCACCCGGACACTGATGCATTCGGCGGAGGTAATGCCGAGGCGGCGGCTGAGAAGTGCTGCCGCCACCGCGCCGGTTCCGCAGGCCAGTGTCTCGTCTTCGACGCCCCGCTCGAATGTTCTGATGTTGATGCTCTCAGGGGAGGTGACCTCCAGGAAGTTGACGTTGGTCCCACCAGGGAAAAGGTCGGTGCGGTGGCGGATGGCTCTGCCTTCCTCGATTACATCCACGGCATCAAGTTCCTCGGTGCGGATCACGGCGTGTGGTGAGCCGGTATCGATAAATGCGCAGGATCGGCCGCCTAGATCGATTTCGTTTCTTGCGTCACGGGGCTCGCGCATCCGGAGCCGCACCGTTTCCGGTCCGCTCACCCATGCCTGATAAAGGTCGTTGTTGGCCTCAAAACGGAAGCATCCTTCGGTGTCCGGCTCCACGCCGATGCTCTGGGCGAACCAGACCGCACAGCGGCCGCCGTTGCCGCACATCGTGCCCGGAAGGCCGTCGGCGTTGTGATAGAGCATGCTGAATGCGGCTGTTTCCGATGGCTCGATGAGGATGAGCCCGTCGGCGCCGATGCCGGTTCTGCGAGTGCAGAGAGCGCGGACAGCCGAAGCATCGAGGGTGATGGAGCGGTCACGGTTATCCATGACGATGAAGTCGTTGCCCGCGCCGGATAGTTTGCTGAATGGAATCTCGCGCCTCATGTCCGGAATGTTTTGGAATGGTGTTGAATTGGAACTCCATGCTCCTGCAGCGCGATCGGGGTCCTTTCCCCTGATGCTCCGCCAAAGCCTTCCCCATAGGGGCTTTCCTGCTTTATAATAAAACAATAGCCCGTCAATGGCGGCCCAAAAAAATTTATTATTAAATAATTTTTCTTATTTTATTTAATACTGCGTCAGGTGGGAAGACCGCCTCAGCAGCCATTCCGGTATTGCCGGCACCGGGGAAGGTGCCTTCGTTGCGTTATCGGGGATGGGTGGAACACTTGCTCCGATGGGCCATTCCTCAATACGGTGTATGCCGCTGGTCCGGAGGGTTTCTTTCGGTTTCTTCAACCTGAAATATGTCCAAACAAAGGAGAGAATACAATGGCTGAACAAGTGAATCCGGCAGGAGTCAAGCCAAAGGGGACGGTTCCGCCTCCCAAGGGGAGCGCTCCTTCTCCGAAGGCGAGCGGCGCTTCGGGCGGTCCTTCCGTCATCAAGGAGCAGGATGCCGCTAAAATGAGAAGGTTCCTGTTCCAGCGGACAGAGACCCGGTCAACGAAATGGTATCAGGTGTTCGACACCGACAAGATCGACGACGAACAGGTTGTCGGCGGCCATCTCGCCCTTCTTGGCGTTCTCGGGTTCCTCATGGCCATTTATTATTTCTCCGGCATTCAGGTCTTCCCTGCATGGCTCGGTGGAATGCCAGGGTTCCATGACAACTGGTTCTACCTTACCATCAAGCCGAGGATGGTCTCTCTCGGCATCGACACCTACAGCACCGAGACAGCCGACCTCCAGCAGGCGGCAACCAATCTCATCGGCTGGGCAGCGTTCCACTTCCTTTCCGGCTCCATCCTCCTCTTCGGCGGCTGGCGTCACTGGACCCACAACCTGACCAACCCGTTTACCGGTCGCGCAGGAAACTTCCGCGATTTCCGTTTTCTCGGCAAGTTCGGTGACATGGTCTTCAACGGCACCAGCGCAAAGACATACAAGGATGCGCTCGGACCTCATGCCGTCTACATGTCCCTCCTCTTCCTCGGTTGGGGTCTTCTCATGTGGTTCGTTCTCGGTTTCGCTCCTGTTCCCGATTTCCAGACCATCAACTCCGAGACGTTTATGTCTTTCGTGTGGTTCGTGGCCTTCTTCGCTCTCGGCATCTACTGGTGGAACAACCCCCCGAATGCTGCCATCCATCTCAATGATGACATGAAAGCCGCCTTCTCGGTGCATCTCACCGCGATCGGCTACATCAACATCGCCCTCGGTGTCATCGCCTTCGTTGCATTCCAGCAGCCCTCTTTCGATCCCTATTATAAAGAGCTTGACAAGCTGGTGTTCTATCTCTACGGTGAGCCTTTCAACCGCGTCAGCTATGACTTCGTGCAGGAAGGCGGCAGGATCGTCTCCGGCTCCAAGGAGTTCTCGGAGTTTGCTCCCTTCGCAATTCTTCCCAAGAACGGCGCCTCGTTCGGCATGTCGAGGGTGGTTATCAACCTCATCACCTTCAACCACATCATCTGCGGTGTTCTCTATGTCTTCGCAGGTGTCTACCATGGCGGCCAGTACCTCCTCAAGATCCAGCTCAACGGTCTCTATAACCAGATCAAGTCCATCTGGATCACAAAGGGCCGCGACCAGGAAGTTCAGGTCAAGATCCTCGGTACGGTCATGGCTCTCTGTTTCGCCACCATGCTGTCCGTTTACGCTGTCATCGTGTGGAACACCATCTGCGAGCTGAACATCTTCGGAACGAACATCATGATGTCGTTCTACTGGCTGAAGCCGCTTCCGATGTTCCAGTGGATGTTTGCGGATCCGAGCATCAACGACTGGGTCATGGTTCACGTCATCGTGGCAGGTTCGCTCTTCTCGCTGATTGCACTCGTCCGCATCGCCTTCTTCGCCCACACCTCACCCCTCTGGGATGACCTCGGCCTGAAGAAGAACTCCTACTCCTTCCCCTGCCTTGGACCAGTCTACGGCGGTACCTGCGGTGTCTCGATCCAGGATCAGCTCTGGTTCGCCATGCTCTGGGGAGTGAAGGGTCTGTCTGCAGTCTGCTGGTATATCGACGGCGCATGGATCGCTTCGATGATGTACGGTGTGCCTGCGGCTGACGCGAAGGCCTGGGACTCTGTGGCCGGCCTTGCGCACCACTACACCTCCGGCATCTTCTACTACTTCTGGACAGAGACCGTGACGATCTTCTCGAGCTCACACCTCTCGACCATCCTGATGATCGGCCACCTCATATGGTTCATCAGCTTTGCTGTCTGGTTCGAGGATCGCGGCTCCCGTCTTGAAGGTGCTGACATCCAGACCCGCACCGTCCGCTGGCTTGGCAAGAAGTTCCTTGGCCGGGACGTCACCTTCCGTTTCCCTGTCCTGACCATCTCGGACTCGAAGCTTGCAGGTACGTTCCTGTACTTCGGCGGAACCTTTATGCTGGTGTTCCTTTTCATTGCCAACGGCTTCTATCAGACTGATTCACCCCTCCCGCCGACCGTCAGCGACGCAGCGGTGTCCGGTCAGGTCCTCCTGACCCAGGTTGTGGACTACCTGATGAAGCTGATTGCCTGAACTGCTTGACCGGGGGAGCTTCCGGGCTCCCCGACAGGTCTGAGTGCAATAGGAAACTACAGAAGACTATAATCAATAGAGGAGGGTTCCCTGATGGCCGATCCTGTAAAACAGCCAGAAACTCAGCCGGCTCCAGCCGCGAAGGCTCCGGCTGCGCCCAAGGCCGAAGCGCCTAAGGGTGCGCCGCCGAAGGCACCGGCACCTGCCGCGAAGCAGGGGCAGGCAGCGCCTAAGGGTGCACCGGCTAAACCGGCTGGCAAGGCCCGCCTTGAGCCGCTGAATGTCAATCTTGGTCGTTGCGGCGTCCGCCAGGAATCCGCGCTGCCATATAAGAAGCCTGCTGCAGCAAAGCCGGCGCCAGCAGCAAAGCCTGCACCTGCGCCAAAAGGGGCACCTGCTGCAAAAGGTGCGCCTGCGGCTAAGCCCGTTGCAGGAGCAAAACCTGCACCTGCCGCCAAGCCGTCAGCACCCGCAGCACCGGCACCAAAAGCTGCTCCTGCTGCTACACCGGCAGCGAAGCCTGCTGCGCCGAGGGCGAAAAAGCATTATTTCATCTTCGAGAATCTCTGCGTAGGATGCGGCCTCTGCCTTGACAAGTGTCCTCCTAAGGTCAACGCCATCGGCTACAAGTTCTATGGGGATGTCCAGGAGGGAGGCTTCCGTTGCTACATCGATCAGGATGCATGTATTTCCTGCTCGGCCTGCTTCTCGGGAGATGAGTGCCCGTCCGGCGCACTTGTCGAAGTACTTCCTGATGGCGAAGTTCTTGACTTCTCATTCACGCCACCTGAGAGACTTGATTTTGATCTCCGTTTCCTGCACCGCTTCCACCGCGAAGCCCGCTGAAGAGAAGCAGGAAGGTATCGTTCTCTTTACAAGAGCATTGTCCGCCCGGCAATGCTCTTTTTTTTCGATTATCCTGATTATTGCCGCATGAACGAGCAAGAGAGTGGCGGAGCGGGTAAAGCCTCCGCCCTCGTCATCATACCTACCTTCAACGAAAGCCAGAACATCGGGCGACTCATCGATACCCTCAGGGCCCTGTACCCTGAAATGCTCGACATTCTGGTTATTGACGATAATTCGCCCGACGGGACTGCCCGAATCGTTACCCAGATACAGCAGTTCAGCAATGCGGTTCATCTCATCCAGCGTGAGCGGAAGCTCGGGCTCGGTACAGCCTACATTCAGGGGTTTCGTTTCGCGCTGGATCGTGGGTATCGGTTCATTCTGGAAATGGATGCCGACTTCTCGCATGATCCCGCAATGGTTGGAACCCTCATTGATTCTGCTGCGACAGCAGATCTCGTGATAGGCTCGCGCTATGTCGGCAACCGGGTCAATGTCATCAACTGGCCGCTCAGCCGACTGATTCTTTCGAAAATGGCGAGTATCTACACCCGGGTTATCACCGGGATGCCTGTCTCGGATCCGACCGGGGGGTTCAAGTGCTTCCGTCGCGACGTGCTTGCTGCCATCGATCTCGACCGGATTGCTTCGCAAGGGTACTCGTTCCAGATCGAGGTGAACTTCAGGGTATGGAAGAAGGGGTTTCGGATCCTCGAGGTCCCGATTGTATTTACCGACAGAACGGTGGGGCTGTCGAAAATGACGAAGGGAAACATCCGCGAAGCAGTATGGATGGTCTGGTGGCTTAAACTGAAGTCCCTCGTGGGGATTCTCTAGGGAGAAATGGTTGTAAAACAGATGCGCCGGGCAGCTTGCAATAAGCAGCCCGGCGCATGGTGTTTCAGTCTCAGCTTAACTCACCTCAGGCATTCTTCTCAGCGGCCAGTTGCTGTACCACCTCGGCGGGGGCCTCTTCATAATGACTGAACCGGTAGCTGTAGCGAGCCCTGCCCTGGGTGAGGCGTGTCAATGCATGATGGAAGGTCTGAAGCGCGGCCTGCGGAAGTTCGGCCTTGACTACCTGCATTCGGACATCGGCTTCCATACCGAGTATTTTTCCCCGTTTGGCTGAAATCTCCCCGACGATTTCGCCGGTGTACTGGTCGGGCGCGGTCACGGTGAGCTCTGTAATCGGCTCAAGCACCATAGGCTTGGCTTTTTCGATTGCAGCCTTGAATGCCAGGGCGGCTGCAATCTTGAATGCGAATTCGGAGCTGTCGACGGGGTGGTACGAACCGTCGTAGACGACTGCCTTCAAATCGACCACCGGGTAGCCGGAGATGGTACCGGTGGCAATCGCCTCACGGAGTCCCTTTTCAACAGCAGGAATGTAGCGGGTGGGGACCACGCCGCCTACTACCTCACTGGAGAATTCAAATCCGCTGTCGCGCGGGGCGGGGTCGAGTCGTACCCAGACATCGCCGTACTGGCCTCGTCCGCCCGACTGTTTCTTGTGGCGGCCCTGTGCAGAAGCCTGTATGCGGATGGTCTCGCGGTACGGAATTCTGACCGGGGCGGTCTCGACCTTCACATTGAATTTCTTTTCGAGGCGGCTGAGGATGATGTCGAGGTGCGTCTCGCCCTGCGTTTTGAGGATGGTCTGGTTGAACTCAACGTCATGCTCTATCGAGAAGCTGGGGTCCTCTTCATGCAGATGGTGGAGGCCAGCAGAAATCTTCTCTTCATCTCCCTGCGTCACCGGTACGATGGCCGTGGCGAGCACCGGAACGGGAAAGGTGATTGGGCTGATGCGGCAGTTGGTGCCCTTGTCGGCAAGCGTGTCGTTGGTATGTGCGTCCTTCAGTTTGACGACCATGCCGATATCTCCGGCAAGGAGGCTGTCGACCGGAGTGCGTTTTTCGCCGACGACTGTATAAATCTGGCCGGGTTTTTCAACCTGGCCGGTTTGCACGTCCTGCAGTTCATGGCCGGATTCAAGATGGCCGGAGTAGACCCGGAGGTAGGAGATTTCACCAATCCGGGGTTCCGACATGGTCTTGAAGATGAATGCGACCGTTGCACCCAGGGGATCAGGTTCAAGCAGCTGCTCGTTCTCGCCGACCGTGCAGAGGGAATGCTCCGGGCCGCGCTCGATGGGTGAGGGAAAAAGGTTGACCATGGCGCCAAGCAGGCGTTCCGAGCCGATGAGGTGCAGCGGTGAGGTGCAGAACACAGGGAAGAATGTGCGTGACACAAGCGCACTTTTGATGCCCTGGCGAAGTTCGTCCTCGGTGAGGGAACCGACTTCAAAAAACTTTTCCATCAGTTCTTCATCGGTTTCGGCGACCGCTTCCACCAGTTGCTGGTGAAGCTCCTCAGCCCGTTTCAGGTAGAGGTCCGGGATCGTGGACACGGTCATGCTGCCCGGTTTGTCCGGATGGAACTCGAGCTGCTTCATCAAGAGGATATCGATGAGTATGTGGTGTCCGGCACCCTCTTCTGCGGGGAACTGGATCGGGGTGACGAGGTGCCCGAAATGGTCCTGCAGTTCCTGAATGGTCTCGTTGAAGCGTGTCCGGTCGGCGTCGAGCTTGGTCAGCACGAAAACGGTCGGTTTGTAGTACTCCTTCGTGTACTCCCAGATGGCATCGGTGCCAACCTCTACGCCGGTAGAGGCATTGACGGTGACGAGCACCGTATCTGCTACGCGCATGGCGGACTTGACGTCACCGTGGAAATCAAGCAGGCCGGGGGTGTCGATGATGTTCAGCTTGCAGCCGTTCCAAATCCCGTTCAGAAGGCTGGTGTTGAGGCTGTGCTTGCGGCTTATTTCATCGGGGGAGTAGTCGGAGAGGGTATTGCCCTCCTCGATGCTCCCGGCCCGGTTTATGAGCCCCATCGAGAGGGCGAGGGATTCGGTGAGGATGGTCTTGCCGCTACCGGCATGGCCTGTGATAACGATGTTGCGGATTTGATCAGGTTGGACGGCTTGCATGGCGGTACTCCTTGTTGGAAGGTAATGGAACAGTGCAGCAGTTGAAGCTTAACTGTCAATTAACGAAAAAAAGTCCTATTTGCTTCTCTGACGGGGGTGAAATGCTATGGAAAAAAGGATATATTTTGGTTTTCCAGCGAACCACCGCAAACCAAATCATCCTAACCAATGCCTGTAATCCACAAGATCCACGCCCGTCAGATCCTTGACTCACGGGGCAATCCCACTGTCGAAGTCGACGTCTATACTGAAAGCTCATTCGGCCGTGCAGCCGTTCCCAGCGGTGCGTCGACCGGCGTCCACGAGGCGGTGGAGCTGCGTGACGGCGACAAGGGAATCTACCTCGGCAAGGGTGTCCTGAAAGCTGTGGAGAATGTCAATACCATCATCAATGAAGGCCTCAGGGGCATGCTCGTAACAGAGCAGGAAGAGATTGATGCCCGCCTGCTCGAGCTCGACGGCACACCGAACAAATCCAGGCTCGGCGCCAACGCCCTTCTCGGCGTCTCCATGGCCTGCGCCAAAGCCGGCGCTGAATACTCCGGCCTGTCGCTCTTCCGCTACATCGGCGGCACCATGGCAAACACGCTTCCGGTTCCGATGATGAACGTGCTCAACGGTGGGGCCCATGCCGACAACACCGTCGACTTCCAGGAGTTCATGATTATGCCGATCGGGTTCAGCTCCTACTCCGATGCTCTTCGTTGCGGCGCGGAAATCTTCCATGCACTCAAGGCCCTTCTCCATAGCCGTGGCCTCAGCACGGCTGTCGGTGATGAAGGCGGGTTCGCTCCCAACCTCCGTTCGAACGAAGAGGCTATCGAGCTGGTGGTCGAAGCCATCGGCAAGGCTGGATACAAGGCCGGTTCTCCCGCTTCAAAAGGCGGCCTCGGCGATGCCCAGGTCATGATCGCGCTCGATCCGGCCAGCTCCGAGTTCTACGACACCGAGAAAAAGAAATACGTTTTCAAGAAGTCCGACAAACGCGAGCTCTCTTCTGAAGAGATGGCCTCGTACTGGGAAGAGTGGGCCAACACCTACCCGATCATCTCCATCGAAGACGGTATGGCAGAAGACGACTGGTCCGGCTGGAAGCTCCTCACCGAAAAGATCGGCGACCGTGTGCAGCTTGTCGGTGATGATCTCTTCGTGACCAACAGTCTGCGCCTCGCCGAGGGCATTGAAAAAGGTGTGGGCAACTCGATACTCATCAAGGTCAACCAGATCGGCACCCTTACCGAGACCCTCCGGGCCATTGATCTGGCCAAGCGCAACGGCTACACCTCGGTCATCAGCCACCGCAGCGGCGAAACCGAAGACAGCACCATCGCCCAGATTGCCGTCGCCACCAACGCCGGACAGATCAAGACCGGCAGCATGTCGCGTAGCGACCGCATGTCGAAGTACAACGAACTGCTCCGCATAGAGGAGGAGCTCGGAATGCAGGCAATCTATCCCGGAAAGCAGGCCTTCAGGGTCTGAGGCCGAATTGTTCCAGGGGGGGAGCCCCGTGCCGCCTCATGGCCGGCACGGGGCCTTTCCTTCGGCTCCCCCGGGGCGAAAAACATCCTGAGGCATCTTGAGCTTGAAACACGCGCTGAACATGTTCTGGGGCTATGTCTCCACCAACCCGAAAAAGTTTTTTTTCGTGGTGCTTGCCGTTGTGTTCGTGATCTGGCTCCTCTTTGACGACTACGGCCTCTTGACAAGAATCTCTATGGAGTCCGAGCACCGCGTACTGCTCCGAACGCAGGAGGAGGGACAGCAGCGGATACTTCGGAACGAAGAGCGGATCCGTCATGCCGCCGATCCCGACAGCATCGAAAAGGCTGCCCGGGAAAGGTATAATTTCCGCCGCGAGGGGGAACGCCTCTATATCATCAGTGAGGAGTAGCCCGCTCTCTTTCACTCTGCACCCCATACATTTCAACAGCAAAGGAAAACCCGACAGTCCCATGTACGAGTACCGCCGCCGTCTTACCAGAGAAGTGCCGTTCGGCCCCATATCCCTTGGTGGATACCTGCCGATACGGGTGGAGTCCATGATCAATACCCACACCTCCGACACCCGGGCTTCGGTCGAGCAGTGCCGCAGGCTCCATGATGCGGGTTGCGAAATCATCCGCCTGACTGTCCCTACCGAGAAAGATGCTGAAAACCTCCGCGCCATCCGCGACCAGTTACGGCGCGACGGCATCAGGACGCCGCTCGTTGCAGATATCCACTTTTCCGCTCGCGCTGCCATGAAGGCGGTGGAGTTTGTCGAAAACATTCGAATCAATCCGGGCAACTACGCGACACGCAAGAAGTTTGCAGGCGGCGAATACACAGAGGACGAGTACCAGCGGGAGCTTCAGCATGTCCGCCAGGAATTCCTGCCGCTCGTCGAAAAAGCCCGCAGCCTGGGTGCTTCCATGCGCATCGGTACGAACCACGGATCACTGTCCGACCGCATCGTCAGCCGCCGGGGCAACTCCCCGGACGGTATGGTTGAGGCTGCGCTTGAATTCGCCCGCATATGTGAAGACGCCGGCTACTATGACATCCTCTTTTCCATGAAGTCATCCAATGTCAGGGTGATGATTCAGGCATACCGCCTCCTTGTCGAGCGTGCAGACAAGGAGCTTCTCCACGCATATCCACTCCATCTCGGTGTGACTGAGGCGGGAGACGGTGACGAGGCCAGGGTAAAATCCGCCATGGGCATCGGTGCCCTGCTTGAAGACGGTCTTGGCGACACCATCAGGGTGTCACTCACCGAAGACCCTGTCAACGAGGTGCCTGTCGGGTTCGAGATCGTTCGGAAGTACAACACGTTCCATCAGGTGAAGGGCAAAAAGGCTCATCTCCCGCTCAAGCATCTTATCGAGTCCTCCGGTGAGTCCGTTCGATCGCGTGCTGCAACGGAGGAACTTCCCTTTGATCCTGTGAGCTACAGCCGGCGGTGCTCGAAGCCGCTGGCGATCGGTGGCAGTGTGCTTGGCGGCGAAGCCCTGCCGCTGGTGGAGACTGCGCTGCAGTCAACGCTCTCTGACAGGGAGGGCGCGCATTCGGAAGCGCTCCTGCGGCTTCGTCCCGAACTTGAGGTCGGCTCGATCCGCTCCGAACTGCTCACGGTCCCCGTTGCCGAACGGAGCGATATTCCTCTTCTCCGGGAGTTGCTTCAGGGGCTTGGCCCGGCTGCGAGCTCTCTTGGCGCATCGAGTGCCGATCCGGATATATTCGCTCTTCTTTTACAGGAGGATCTGGCGAAGGTCCGCTTCGATATCACTGAAGAGGAGATGCTTCCCAGAAATCTTGTCGACATGATCCCCGCCGGGAGCTGTCCTGCGGTGGAGTTTTCGTTCGTGCGCCAGCGCTCCGGCGTCGGCGTTGCAGCTGAAGTGCTTGCTTCGTTTGCTGAAAAAGCCCGCACGAGAGGTCTTCAGAGAGTTCTCTTTTCCATAGTCTCCTCAGAAGGACTCTACGCTGCACGCCGCCTCGCTCTTGAGTTCCGCCGTCGCGCCATCGATGCCCCAATCTCTGTACGTTTCAGCGGGAGCGATCCCCTTCGACTCAGTACCATAATCGATGCCTCCGTACAGGCCGGGCCGCTTTTTTCCGATGGACTCGGCGACATGCTCTCGCTCCAGACACCACTCAGTCCGGAAGATGAGATCAATCTCGGGTTCAATATCCTGCAGGGAGCCCGTGCACGCATGTCGAAAACCGAATTCATCTCCTGCCCCGGCTGCGGCAGGACCTATTTCGACCTTGAACGTGCTGCCGCCTCCATCAAAAAACGCCTCTCACACCTGAAAGGTCTCAAGATCGGTATCATGGGATGTGTGGTGAACGGGCCGGGCGAGATGGCCGACGCCGATTTCGGGTATGTGGGTGCGGGAAAGAACCGTATCAGCCTCTATGTCGGAAAGGAGTGCGTTGCCGAGAACCTGCCTGAGGTGGAGGCCGTCGATCGCCTGATCGATCTCATCCGGGAGCACGGCCGCTGGGTCGAGCCGGCCGCACCGATAGGGGGATAGCATGGCCATGCGCTGCACCCTCATAACCGGAGCCTCAATGGGAATCGGCGAGGCTTTTGCCCGCGAGTTCGCCCGCAGGGGGAACAACCTCATTCTCGTCGCCCGTTCAGCAGAGCTTCTGCACACGCTTGCCGCAGAGCTCCGCACAAAAAGGCACGTCGAAGTGCTGGTATGCGTGTCGGATCTCACCCGGCCGACGGCGCCAGAGGAAATCCATCAGTTCTGCCTCCGTGAGGGTGTGAAGGTGGACCTCCTCATCAATGCGGCGGGTCTCTCGTTTGCTGGGGCGTACAGTGGGATTCCTGCGGAAAAACTCGAGGAACTGATGGCGGTCAACATTCTTGCGCTTGCCCGCCTTACCCGCATTTTTTCGGCAGATATGGCATCTTCGGGCGAGGGTGGCATCATCAACATTGCCTCGCTTGCCGGACTGCAGGGCATCGCCGGTCTCGGTCTCTATTCGGCGACCAAGTCTTTTGTCATAACCCTCACCGAAGCCCTTCATGAAGAGCTGAAGTCATCCGGGGTGAAAGTCCTGGCAGTCTGCCCCGGGTTCATCGAAACAGGCTTCTTCGCTGTCGCAGGCCATGACCCGGCGACCATCCTCCTACCCATCTCAGACGCTTCAGTTGTGGTGAAAGCGGCCGTTCGCGGGCTCATGAAAAACAAGATGCGGGTTTATCCCACCCTCCTCGACACCCTCCTCGCCTTTGGCGAAAGGCTGACCCCGCGAGAGGTTTCCGTCCGGCTTGCGGCATTTCTCTCCGGTTCCTGGGGAAAATAATTTGTTCCCTTTTTCTTTTGCATTTTTAAATCCTCTCATTATATTACCTGCCCTGTTTTTTGACTGAGCTGCTGGTGTAGCTCAATTGGTAGAGCAGCTGATTTGTAATCAGCAGGTTGCGGGTTCGAGTCCCATCACCAGCTCTTGATTATTGCGGGTAGGTAGCGAAGTGGTTAAACGCAACAGACTGTAAATCTGTCGACATATGTCTTCGGAGGTTCGAATCCTCCCCTACCCACACAATGGTTTTCCCTGTTTTTCTTGCTGATGTAGCTCAGTTGGTAGAGCACTTCCTTGGTAAGGAAGAGGTCATCGGTTCGAGTCCGATCATCAGCTCCGGTTTTGGTGTTGGCTATACGTCAGTAGCTTAATTGGTAGAGCAGCGGTCTCCAAAACCGCAGGTTGGGGGTTCGATTCCCTCCTGACGTGCACGCATGATTTTTATTTGTATGGAAGCGCAGTTTATTCCGGGCCGTGATTCATGAACAAGTATATCGGTAAGGTCGGTCAGTATTACAGGGACGTTGTCGCAGAGATGCGCAAGGTCGTCTGGCCGAGCAAGGAAGAGTTGAAAGATCTGACGGTGGTGGTCCTGACGGTGTCCGGCCTCCTCGCCCTGTTCACCTTCCTCGTCGACTGGGTGATAAACTTCGTGATGGGAAAGTTACTGTAAGAAACCGGAAAGGGGAGTCAGGATGGCCGCAAGAAAAAAAGAAGCTGAGGACCAGGGAATGCCGCCGGTGGCACGTTGGTATGCCCTCAGGATCTATTCCGGGCACGAGAGAAAGGTCAAGGAGGGTATAGAGGCTGAAGTGGAGCGCAGCGGGCTTGGGGAAAAGATCCTGCAGGTGTATGTGCCCTACGAGAAGTTCGTAGAGGTCAAGAACGGCAAGAAGCGCAGTATGACAAAGAATGCGTTTCCGGGTTATGTGCTGATCGAAGCCATACTTGACAAACAGACCCGCAACCTTATTCTCGACATCCCTTCGATCATGGGTTTCCTCGGTGTTGATGATAACCCGATTCCGCTCCGCCCCGACGAAGTCGAAAAACTGCTTCAACCGGAGGCTGCCGTTGAGCACCGTGCCGTCATAGAGTCGCCCTTCCAGATCGGCGATTCCGTTAAGGTCATCGACGGTCCGTTCAGTTCGCTTACCGGCGTCGTCCACGATGTCTGCACCGAGCGGATGAAAGTGAAAGTAATGATCAGCTTTTTCGGCCGCAGTACGCCGACGGAGCTTGATTTCTCGCAGGTTAAGTCAGTTTCACAATAAATACAACACGGGCTTACGCTGGTAAGCTTCTGAACAGAACATAGGACAATGGCAAAAAAGGTAATCGGTTTTATCAAGCTTCAGATCCCTGCCGGCGCTGCGAATCCCGCACCTCCTGTCGGTCCCGCCCTCGGTCAGAAGGGTGTGAACATCATGGAGTTCTGCAAGCAGTTCAATGCAAAGACCCAGTCAGAGGCCGGCATGATCATCCCTGTGGTGATCACCGTCTTTTCGGACAAGTCGTTCACCTTCATCACCAAGACGCCGCCTGCCGCCGTGCTCCTTCTGAAGGAAGCTAAGCTGCAGAAGGGTTCGGGTGAGCCGAACCGCAACAAGGTCGGCACCGTTACCCGCGATCAGGTACGCAAGATCGCCGAACTGAAGATGCCTGATCTCAATGCCTTCGATCTTCGCGGTGCCGAAGAGATGATCATGGGTACGGCAAGAAGCATGGGTATTGTAGTAGAGGGCTGAGAGAGCCCGTTTCATTTGAAGTCGTGGGAGGCTGCATAGCCGCTTTTTCAACCACTAGCATAACATAAAGAATGGCAGGAAAGAATTACAGGGCAGCTGCTGCACTGGTCGACCGCAACATGGAGTACGACCTCGCAGATGCAGTCGACAAGGTCAAGGAGATCACCAATGTGAAGTTCGACGCCACCGTTGATGTGTCGGTCAAGCTCGGTGTTGATCCCCGTCACGCGGATCAGGTCGTTCGCGGCACCGTCATGCTTCCGCATGGCACAGGCAAAACTGTTTCGGTTCTGGTCGTCTGCAAAGAGGCCAAGACCGCAGAGGCAACCGAGGCCGGCGCAGATTTCGTCGGTTTTGAAGAGTACATAGAAAAAATCCAGAACGGCTGGACCGGCGTTGATGTAATCATCGCCACTCCCGACGTCATGGGTCAGCTCGGCAAGGTAGCCAAGATTCTCGGACCCCGCGGCCTCATGCCGAACCCGAAATCGGGTACGGTGACCATGGATGTGGCAAAGGCTGTCAAAGAGGTCAAGGCTGGCAAGATTGAGTTCCGCGTCGACAAGGCCGGTAACGTCCACGCCCCCGTCGGCAAGGCCTCCTTCCCGGCCGAACAGCTGGTCGCCAACATCACCAGCTTTCTCAAGGAAGTTGTGCGCCTTAAGCCTTCTGCGGCAAAGGGGCAGTATGTCCAGGGTATAGCGGTCTCCAGCACCATGTCGCCCGGCGTCCGGATCAAGAGAGAGAAATTTGTCGCCTAATAACAAACGGTTTATACGATGAAGCGAGATAAGAAAGAACAGGTGGTCAGCGAAGTTTCCGAGAAGCTCCGTCGTTCACAGGGCATATACCTGACCGAGTTCCAGGGCCTCACTGTGGCCCGGATGGCTGAACTCCGCAATGAGTTCCGCAAGGCCGGTGTCGAGTACCGCGTGGTCAAGAATACCCTGATCAGGAAGGCGCTCAGCGATATGGAAGGTGCCGACAAGCTGGCTCCGGCGCTGAAAAGCACTACTGCCGTAGCCTTCGGTTACGACGATCCCATCGCCCCTGCAAGGGTGATAACCAAGTTCAGTAAAACCAATGAGGCCCTGAAGTTCAAGATGGCCGCCATCGACGGTGTTGTGTTCGGTTCGGACAAGCTTCCTGCACTGTCGGAGATGCTGACTAAAACCGAGAACATCGGTCGGGCAGCAGGTGTCATCAACAACGTGGTTGCTTCCGTTCCGATGGTTGTCAATGCGGTGATGAGAAACCTCGTCTCTGTCATCGACCAGGTCGGAAAACAGAAGCAGTAAGGGGTCGTTTTAAGTCTATTACGCACTCAGTACAGAAATTTACAACCGTCAATCAAAACCAGGAGAGAGGCAATAATGTCCATCGAAACACTTGTAGAGGAAATTGGTAAACTTACCCTTACCGAAGCATCTGAGCTTGTCAAATCACTTGAAGAGAAGTTCGGCGTCAGCGCAGCTCCTGCAGTCGTTGCCGGCGCAGCCGCAGCAGCACCTGCCGCAGCCGCAGCAGCTGAAGAGCAGACCGAGTTCGACGTTATCCTGACCGCCGCCGGCGAGAGCAAGATCAACGTTATCAAGGTTGTGCGCGCCATCACCGGCCTCGGCCTTAAAGAGGCCAAGGATCTGGTCGACGGTGCACCGAAGACCGTCAAAGAAGCTGTCTCCAAGGACGAAGCCGAGAAGCTCCAGAAGGAGCTCAAGGACGCAGGCGCATCCGTAGAGCTGAAGTGATTTCAGAAGAGCCGATTTAAACAGCAAGCTCCGCTTCTTTATGAAGCGGAGCTTTGTCTGTTTCTGCAAGTGGTATTTTAGCCGTGCTCACGTGACGATATGACCAGGATGCAACCGGGTAATAGCCGGCCGGGTTAACAGATTTCATGCAATTGAACCAAAAGCGAGGTGCTTGTGAAAGTGGCTGATGCAACATCAACACCGTCTATTGACTTTTCCAAAATCCAAAGCATTATAGAGGCTCCCGACCTTTTAAAAGTCCAGCTCGACTCATTCCATAACTTCATACAGGACAGTGTTCCTCTCGCAAAGCGCAGGGATCAGGGTCTGGAAAAGGTACTCAGGAGCGCATTCCCGATTACCGATACCAGGGGTCTTTACCTTCTCGAGTACATCTCCTACAGCTTCGACAAACCGAAGTACACCGTAGAAGACTGCATCGAGCGCGGGTTGACCTATGATGTGTCGCTGAAGGTCAAGCTGAAGCTTTCCTATAAGGACGAGCCCGACGAAACCGACTGGAAGGAGACCATCCAGCAGGAGGTCTATCTCGGCAGGATTCCCTACATGACCGAACGTGGAACGTTCATCGTCAACGGTGCCGAGCGCGTCGTCGTGGCCCAGCTCCACCGCTCCCCCGGCGTGGTGTTCAGCGAAGCTGTCCACCCGAACGGCAAGAAAATGTATTCGGCCAAGATCGTCCCGACCCGTGGGTCGTGGATTGAGTTCCAGACCGATATCAACAACCAGATTTTCGTCTATATAGACCAGAAGAAGAACTTTCTGGTCACCGCGCTGCTTCGCGCCATCGGCTTTACCCGCGATGAGGACATTCTCGGACTCTTCGACCTTGTTGAAGAAGTTCCGCTGAAGGCGGCAAAGAGGGACCGCCTCGTCGGCCAGTACCTTGCTTCAGACATCGTCGACATGCAGACCGGTGAAGTTGTCAGTGCCCGTACGGCCATCACCGAAGATGTCTTCGAGCAGATTCAGGCTGCCGGCTACAAGAGCGTGAAGATCATGAAGAGCTTCAACGGCAGCGATAAGGGGCAGGATAAGTCCATTGTCATCAACACGATTCTCAACGACAGTTCTGCCACCGAGGAAGAGGCGCTTGAAATCGTTTACGAAGAGCTTCGCGCAAACGAGGCTCCCGACATCGATGCTGCCCGCAGCTTCCTCGAACGCACATTCTTCAACCAGAAGAAGTATGACCTCGGCGAAGTTGGCCGCTACCGCATCGGTAAAAAACTCAGCCGCGAGTTCAGTGAAATGGATGAGTACCTTGGCGGAAAGGGCGAGCTGAGGCAGCTCTCCGACACGATCCACCAGAAGATCCTCCAGACCATCCAGTCGTTTTCCGACGAGCCGCTCGGCGAAGAGATCCTGGTGCTTACCCACCTTGATATCATCGCCGTCATCAACTACCTCATCAAGCTGGTCAACGGACAGGCTGAGGTGGATGATGTCGACCATCTGGCCAATCGCCGCGTGCGTTCGGTCGGTGAGCAGCTTGCCGCCCAGTTTGTCATCGGTCTTGCCAGAATGGGCAAGAACGTGCGTGAAAAACTCAACAGCCGTGACTCCGACAAGATCGCGCCTGCCGACCTCATCAACGCGCGAACCGTCTCAAGTGTGGTCTCGAGCTTCTTTGCCACGAGCCAGCTTTCGCAGTTCATGGACCAGACCAACCCGCTTGCCGAGATGACCAACAAGCGGAGGGTTTCGGCGCTCGGACCGGGCGGTCTTACCCGCGAGCGCGCAGGCTTCGAGGTTCGTGATGTCCACTACACCCATTACGGCAGGCTCTGCCCGATCGAAACCCCTGAAGGCCCGAACATCGGACTTATTTCATCGCTTTCGGTCTATGCCGAAATCAACGACAAGGGCTTCATTCAGACCCCTTACCGTGTAGTTGAGAAGGGGCATGTGACCGATACGGTCATCATGCTCTCGGCCGAGGATGAAGAGAACAAGATCACCGTGCCGGTCAGCATCCCGATGGATGATAACAACAACATCGCCGTCGAATCCGTGCAGGCCAGAACCAAGGGTGACTACCCGCTTGTTCCGTCCGAGGATGTCAACTATATGGACGTCTCTCCCGTACAGATCGTCAGCGCGGCTGCAGCCCTTATCCCGTTCCTCGAGCATGATGACGGTAACCGAGCCCTCATGGGCGCCAACATGCAGCGTCAGGCTGTTCCGCTCCTCGTTTCCGAGGCGCCGGTCGTCGGCACCGGCATGGAGGCCAAGGTTGCTCGTGACTCACGTTCGGTCATTCTCGGCGAAGGCCCCGGAGTTGCCGAAGAGGTCACTGCGGAGTACATCAAGGTCCGTTACGACATCGACACCGAGAATAACGAGCACATGTCGCTGCTCGATCCGAACGAAGGACTGAAGACCTACCGGCTGATCAAGTTCAAGCGCTCCAACCAGGATACCTGCATATCACAGAAGCCGCTTGTGAAAAATGGCCAGAAGGTCGAGAAAGGTACGGTGCTTGCTGACAGCTCCTCGACTGAGGATGGCGAGCTCGCACTCGGCAAGAACGTGCTTGTGGCATTCATGCCGTGGCGCGGTTACAACTTCGAGGATGCCATCATCCTCAGTGAGCGCCTCGTCTACGACGATGTGTTCACCTCCATCCATGTCCACGAGTTTGAATCGAACGTCCGCGACACCAAGCGCGGTGAAGAGCAGTTCACCCGCGACATCTACAACGTCAGCGACGAAGCGCTCAGAAACCTCGATGAAAACGGTATCGTCCGCATCGGTGCAGAGGTCAAGGAACGCGACATTCTGGTAGGCAAGATCACGCCGAAAGGCGAAAGCGACCCGACGCCGGAAGAGAAGCTCCTGCGCGCCATTTTCGGCGATAAATCGAGCGACGTGAAGGATGCATCCCTGCACGTACCCGCCGGCATGAAGGGTATCATCATCAAGACGAAGCTGTTCAGCCGGAAGAAGAAGGTTGGTATGGATGTAAAGGAGAAGCTCGAACTCATCGACGCCCGTTTCGAGCGCCGTGAGATCGAACTTCGCAAAAGCTTCGAGAAATGGCTCCGCCAGATGCTTCAGGGCAAGAAAGTGAAGGGGCTTACGAGCGATAAGGGCAAGAGCCTTGCCGAAGAAGGGGCAGCGTTCGACGATGCACTTCTCGCAAAGTTTTCAAGCCAGCCGTTCCTTGAGTCGATCGATTTCTCTCTCGGCCTCACCGGAACAAAGAAGGTTGATGAAGCCGTTATACGACTCGTCAAGGAGTTCCGCTTTAAGCTGAAGGACCTCGCCGACGAACGCGAGAATGAAAAGTACAAGGTCAATGTCGGCGATGAGCTGCCTCCCGGAATCGAGGAGCTGGCAAAGGTGTACATTGCCCAGAAACGCAAGATCCAGGTCGGTGACAAGATGGCAGGTCGTCACGGAAACAAAGGTGTGGTCGGCAAGATCCTCCCCATTGAGGATATGCCCTTCATGGCCGACGGCACTCCGGTTGACATCGTGCTGAACCCGCTCGGCGTGCCGAGCCGCATGAACATCGGCCAGCTTTATGAAACATCACTCGGATGGGCGGCCAAGAAACTTGGCGTCAAGTTCAAGACCCCGATCTTCAACGGCGCAACCTACGAAGAGGTTCAGGCCGAGCTGGAAAGGGCGGGGCTTCCGTCCCACGGCAAGGTCCGTCTCTACGACGGCCGTACCGGAGAGCAGTTCGATGACGAGGTAACGGTTGGATACATCTACATGTTGAAGCTGAGCCATCTCGTCGATGACAAGATCCACGCCCGCTCAACGGGCCCTTACTCCCTCATCACCCAGCAGCCGCTTGGCGGTAAGGCGCAGTTCGGCGGCCAGCGATTCGGTGAAATGGAGGTCTGGGCGCTTGAGGCATATGGCGCGGCCAACATACTTCGCGAGATGCTGACGGTTAAATCCGATGACGTTGTCGGTCGTAACAAGACCTACGAGGCCATCGTGAAGGGCCAGAACCTTCCCGAGCCAGGCATCCCCGAGTCGTTCAACGTGCTCATCAGGGAGCTGCAGGGTCTCGGCCTCGAGATTCGCATCGACGACAGGGTCCCTTAGCAGGAGGGGCAGGGGCCCCGGAGTGACCAATAGTAACGGAAGCTGAAAAGAGTCGTTTAACCAGGATATCGATCATGATTTTTTCACAGGGAGCATCGCCGCTGAAAGGTGATTTTTCAAGGATAAAGTTCAGCATCGCCTCGCCCGAGAGCATCCTCGCCCACTCGCGTGGAGAGGTGCTGAAACCCGAGACCATCAACTACCGTACGTTCAAACCTGAGCGCGACGGCCTGATGTGCGAAAAGATATTCGGTCCCACCAAGGACTGGGAATGTTACTGCGGCAAGTACAAGAGGGTGCGCTACAAGGGCATCATCTGTGACCGCTGCGGTGTTGAAGTGACCACCAAGAGCGTGCGGCGTGAACGCATGGGACATATCTCCCTTGCCGTTCCGGTCGTCCACACCTGGTTCTTCCGCTCGGTGCCGAGCAAGATCGGCGCCCTGCTCGATCTTTCCACCAAGGAACTCGAGCGCATCATCTACTATGAAGTGTACGTGGTCATCAACCCCGGCGAACCGGGCGAGAAGCAGGGTATCAAGAAGCTCGACCGCCTGACCGAGGAACAGTACTTCCAGATTATTACCGAGTACGAAGACAACCAGGATCTGGAGGATTCGGATCCCCAGAAGTTCGTTGCCAAGATGGGCGGCGAGGCTATCCATATGCTCCTGAAGAACCTCGATCTCGATGGTTCTGCTGTGCAGCTCCGGAAGATCCTGAAGGAGAGCAGCTCCGAGCAGAAGCGTGCCGACGCACTCAAGCGCCTGAAGGTTGTCGAGGCCTTCCGCAAGAGCTACGAGCCGCAGCGTAAGGTCCGCAAAAAGTCCACCGGACTTTTCCCCGAGGATGAAATCCCCGAGCCTTATATCTATGAGGGCAACAAGCCCGAGTACATGGTGATGGAAGCCATCCCGGTCATTCCGCCGGAGCTCCGTCCGCTCGTTCCGCTCGAAGGTGGCCGTTTTGCCACGTCCGATCTCAACGACCTGTACCGCAGGGTTATTATCCGCAACAACCGCCTGAAGAAGCTCATCGACATCCGTGCCCCTGAGGTCATCCTTCGCAACGAGAAGCGGATGCTGCAGGAAGCTGTCGACGCACTGTTCGACAACTCGCGCAAGGCCAACGCCGTGAAAACCGGTGAATCCAACCGTCCGCTGAAGTCGCTCTCCGACGCCCTCAAGGGCAAGCAGGGCCGCTTCCGTCAGAACCTGCTCGGTAAACGTGTCGACTATTCCGGCCGTTCCGTCATCGTCGTCGGACCTGAACTGAAACTCCACGAGTGCGGACTGCCGAAGAGCATGGCCATCGAGCTCTTCCAGCCCTTCGTCATCCGCCGTCTCGTCGAACGCGGTATCGCCAAGTCTGTCAAATCAGCCAAGAAGCTGATTGACAAGAAGGATCCCATTGTCTGGGATGTGCTTGAAAAAGTCATCGATGGCCGTCCGGTGCTCCTCAACCGCGCACCGACCCTCCACCGTCTTGGTATCCAGGCCTTCCAGCCTACCCTGATCGAGGGCAAGGCCATTCAGATTCACCCGCTCGTCTGTACGGCATTCAACGCCGACTTTGACGGTGACCAGATGGCCGTGCACGTGCCGCTTTCGCAGGAAGCACAGCTTGAGGCTTCGCTCCTCATGCTTTCCTCGCACAACCTGATTCTGCCGCAGTCCGGAAAACCGGTCACCGTTCCTTCCCAGGACATGGTGCTCGGTATGTACTACCTTACCAAGTCACGCCCCGGCAGTCTTGGCGAGGCCGGCATCTTCTATAGCCGCGAGGATGTGCTCATTGCTCATAACGAAGGACGCCTCGGACTGCACGCACAGATTTTTGTGCAGTACAATGGTCGTCTCGACCAGAAGTTCGATTCGCTCCGTGCGCTCGACTGGATCCAGGAAGCAGGTACTGAAAAGTACGAGTGGCTCAAGAAGCAGCTCGAGAAAAAGACCATGCTGCTCACTACGGTCGGCCGCGTGATCTTCAACGAAAGCGTTCCCGAAGAGATCGGTTTCATCAACCGCGTTATCGACAAGAAAGTGGCCAAGGAGCTCATCGGCCGCCTCTCGAGCGAGGTTGGTAACGTCGTAACCGCTCGCTTCCTTGACAATATCAAGCAGGTCGGTTTCCACTATGCCATGAAAGGCGGCCTTTCGGTCGGTCTTTCCGACGCCATCGTGCCTGAAACCAAGGCCAAGCACATCAAGGCCGCCCAGCGCGACAGCACGAGGGTCGTCAAGGAATACAACCGCGGTACCCTTACCGACAACGAGCGTTACAACCAGATCGTCGACGTCTGGCAGAAGACCTCCAACATCGTTGCAGAGGAGTCCTACCAGAAGCTCAAGAAAGACCGCGAAGGGTTTAACCCGCTTTACATGATGCTTGATTCCGGCGCCCGTGGCTCGCGTGAGCAGGTCCGCCAGCTTACTGGTATGAGGGGTCTTATTGCCCGTCCGCAGAAGTCCATGTCGGGACAGCCGGGCGAGATCATCGAGAACCCGATTATTTCGAACCTCAAGGAAGGTCTGACCGTACTTGAGTACTTCATCTCAACGCATGGTGCCCGTAAGGGTCTTTCCGACACCTCGCTGAAAACGGCAGATGCCGGTTACCTGACGAGGCGTCTGCATGACGTTGCCCAGGACGTCATTGTCACGATGGACGACTGCGGTACAACCCGCGGCCTTTTCATCCAGCGCAATATCGAGGAGGAGACCAGCGGCCAGATCAAGTTCCGCGAGAAGATCAAGGGACGTGTCGCTGCACGCGACATCTATGACACCATCACCGGCAACGTCATCGTACCTGCCGGCGAGACCATCACCGAGGAGCTCGCAGAGATCATCCAGGACACTCCGGGCGTCGAAGAGGCCGAAATCCGCTCGGTGCTTACCTGCGAGTCGAAAATCGGCATCTGCTCGCGGTGCTACGGTACCAACCTCTCGGTCCACAAGCTGGTTGAAATCGGCGAGGCGGTCGGCGTCATCGCGGCGCAGTCCATCGGTGAGCCTGGTACCCAGCTGACGCTTCGTACCTTCCACCAGGGCGGTACGGCGCAGGGCGGCATTTCCGAAACCGAGACCAAGGCCTTCAATGAGGGTGCGGTCGAGTTCGAGGACATCAAGACTGTTGAGCACGCCGCAATCAACGAGGACGGTGTTGAGGAACAGCACACCATCGTCATCCAGAAGAACGGTAAAGTCAATATCGTCGACCCCGAAAGCGGAAAGGTGCTGAAGCGCTATGTCGTCCCGCACGGCGCTCATCTTGCAGTCGCTCCTGGCGACCAGGTCAAAAAGGACCAGGTCCTCTTCAGCAGCGAGCCCAACAGCACGCAGATCATCGCCGAAATCAACGGTACCGTCAAGTTCGCTGATATCGAGAAGGGTGTGACGTACAAAGAAGAGGTCGATCCCCAGACCGGATTTGCCCAGCATACCATCATCAACTGGCGCTCGAAACTTCGTGCTACCGAGACCCGTGAGCCGCGCCTTATGATTATTGATGCGTCAGGCGAGGTTCAGAAGACCTACCCTGTTCCGATCAAGAGCAACCTGTACGTCGAGGACGGCCAGAAAGTAGTTCCCGGCGACATCATGGCAAAGGTTCCTCGCAACCTTGACCGTGTCGGCGGTGACATTACCGCCGGTCTGCCGAAGGTTACCGAACTCTTCGAGGCCCGTATTCCAACTGATCCGGCTATCGTCACTGAAATCGACGGCTATGTCAGTTTCGGTTCACAGCGCCGCAGCAGCAAGGAAATCAAGGTAAAGAACGACTTCGGGGAAGAGAAGGTATACTATGTCCAGGTCGGTAAGCATGTGCTCGCCAACGAGGGTGACGAGGTCAAGGCCGGCGAACCGCTGACCGATGGCGCCGTTTCACCGCAGGACATCCTTCGCATCCAGGGCCCGAATGCTGTGCAGCAGTATCTGGTCAACGAGATCCAGAAGGTTTACCAGATCAACGCCGGTGTTGAAATCAACGACAAGCATCTTGAGGTGATCGTTCGCCAGATGCTGCAGAAGGTCCGTGTCGAGGAGCCCGGTGATACTGAACTGCTTCCCGGTGACCTGATCGACCGTAGCGTCTTCCTTGAAGCCAACGAAAACGTGTCCGAAAAGGTGCGCATCACCGAGCGGGGTGATGCTCCGCCGAGAATCCAGGATGACCAGCTCCACCGCCTGCGCGAAATCACCAAGCTCAATCGTGACCTGCGCAAGAACGAAAAGCAGCTCATCGCGTTCGAGCCCGCCCTTCAGGCGACCTCGCATCCGGTCCTGCTCGGCATCACCAGCGCTGCCTTGCAGACCGAGAGCGTGATCTCAGCAGCCTCTTTCCAGGAGACTACAAAGGTGCTCACCGATGCGGCAGTCGCCGGAAAGGTCGACCATCTTGCAGGCCTGAAGGAGAACGTCATCGTCGGCAAGCTGATCCCTGCCGGTACCGGTCTGAAGAAGTATAAGGCCATACGCCTCGCAGGAGAAGCGGTAGAAGCCTCTGAAGCCGTAGCAGCAGCCGCAGAAGCTGAAGCCCAGGCCCGTCGTGAAGCGATGGACGAGTAGAATCCGCTTCATGGTAATAAAGAGATCTCCAGAGAGAACAAGTAAAGCCGCCTTCGGGCGGCTTTACTTGTTTATGCCGCGGCACATCCTGTCTTAAGTGGCTGTTGGTCCGGCTGTTGGTCCGGCTGTTGGTCCGGCTGTTGGTCCGGCTGTTGGTCCGGCTGTTGGTCCGTTAATAAGGGCCGGTTGTGGTGGGGAATAAAAAAGGCCGCCTATCGGGGCGGCCTTTGTAAAAGCGACGTATGCCACTGCGTGCAGAAACCGGAAAACTCCGGGGCACAGTCCCTGCTTACTTCTTTTCAAAGCGGAAGCTGTCGAGGAAGCTGGTATCGTAGTCGCCACTGCGGAATACAGGGTTGTGCATCACCTGCTTGTGGAAGGGAATGGTGGTGCTTATGCCGACGACGATAAACTCATCGAGCGCGCGTGACATACGTTCGATGGCTTCTTCACGGGTATGAGCGGTGACGATCAGCTTTGCAATCATGGAGTCGTAATTGGACGGCACTACGTAACTTGCGTAGCAGTGCGAATCGACCCTCACCCCGTGACCTCCGGGGGTGTGGAACACCTGAAGTTTGCCGGGAGAGGGGCGGAACATGTGCTCAGGGTCCTCAGCGTTGATGCGGCACTCGATGGAGTGGCCCTTTGGGGTGAATACCCGTCCTTTGAGGGATTCACCGGCAGCTGCAAGGATCTGTTCCTTCACGATATCCACATCGTAGCGTTCTTCGGTGACCGGATGCTCCACCTGGATGCGGGTGTTCATCTCCATGAAATAGAAGTCCTTGTGCCGGTCGAGCAGGAACTCGATGGTGCCGGCGCCTTCGTAGTTGATCGCCCTTGCGGCTGCGACAGCTGCGTCGCCCATCTTTTTGCGCAACGCTTCGTCGACGACCGGAGATGGTGTTTCTTCGATCAGCTTCTGGTGGCGGCGCTGTACGGTGCAGTCACGCTCACCGAGGTGTATCGTATTGCCGTGCTGGTCCGAAAGAATCTGGATTTCGACATGGCGGGGGTTTTCGAGGAACTTCTCGATATAGACGCCGCTGTTGCCGAATGCCTGCTCAGCTTCGCTTCTTGCCGTGTTAAGTGCCTTTTCAAGCTGGCTCTCTTCATGAACGACACGCATGCCCTTGCCTCCGCCGCCGGCGGTTGGCTTTATGATGACCGGGTATCCGGTTTTGTTCGCTACTTCAATGGCTTCCTTGAGGTCGGTGACAAGGCCGGGGCTGCCGGGAACGACCGGGACGTTGGCGGCAATCATGGTCGACTTGGCGGTGTTCTTGTCGCCCATCTGGTTGATCATCCTGGCTGAGGGCCCGATGAACTTGATGCCGGCAGAAGCGCAGACGTCTGAAAAATCGGCGTTTTCAGCGAGGAACCCGTAACCGGGATGGATTGCATCGGCATTGGTGACCTCTGCAGCAGCCATCAGGCGCGGGATATTGAGGTAACTCTCCCTTGACAGAGCTGGTCCGATGCAGACAGCTTCGTCAGCATACTTCACATGGATTGAATCGGCATCTACCTTTGAGTAGACTGCAACCGTGCTGATGCCCATTTCACGGCAGGTCTGCATGATGCGAAGGGCGATTTCGCCCCGGTTTGCGACAAGGATTTTCTTGAACACGGTTGTAGGGGATGGCATGTGTTAGGGTTTGATACGGAAAAGCGGCTGGTCGTACTCGATCGGCTGGCCGTTTTCAACAAGGATTTCGGCAATAGTTCCGGAAATCTCGGCTTCGATCTCGTTCATCAGCTTCATTGCTTCGATGATGCAGAGGATATCGCCTTTCTTGATGGTGTCGCCGACGGCGACGAACGGTGCAGAATCAGGTGAGGATGCCTGGTAGAATGTGCCTACGATCGGAGAGCAGACGTCGATGAGCCCTGCTGCCTGAGCGGTGAGGGTGGTTTCGAGGGGAGGCGCCGGAGCTGCGGCGGGTGCTGGTGCTGCAGCTGCTGCCGGAGCAGGAGCCGGTGCGTATTGCACACTCTGGGGTACGTTACGGCGAAGGATGATCTTGAAATCACCTTCTTCGATGATGGCTTCCTGAAGATCAGAGCCGTTAACGAGGCCGATGAGCTGTTTGATTTCGCTGAGATTCATGATAGGTGGGGCTTAAGGTTATTTTTTGACCCGCTCAATATACTCCCCGCTGCGGGTGTCGACGCGGATGATGCTGCCGGTCTGTAGAAACATGGGAACATTGACCTCGGCGCCGGTTTCAATCACCGCGGTCTTGGTGCCGCTGGTTGCGCGGTCGTCCTTTGTGGCAGGACTGGTCTCTGTGATCTCAACTTCGACAAAGGTCGGAAGTTCGACGCTGAGGATTGTTCCGTCGTCGGAAAACACAATCATGGCGTTCACACCGTCCTTGAGGAAGCGGACAGCAGGGCCGATCGCTGATTCGGGGACATTGATCTGGTCGAAGGTTTCATTGTCCATCATGACGAAGTCGCTTCCGTCAGGATAGAGGTACTGGTACTCCTTGCGTTCGGTGACGATGAGGTCGACGGACTCGGTGGCGCTGAAGCGGTATTCGACGTTGCGGCCGCTCTTGAGGTTGCGCATGCCCGCCTGGTAAAATGCACGGAGGTTGCCCGGCGTGCGGTGCACAAGGCTTTCCACGATATGGGGTTCCCCCTTGAAACGGATGATGGAACCTTTGGAGATATTGCTTATTGACGTCATTGCTCAGGTGAAATATTTGCGTACCGGGGCGTCATTCTGTAACCCCCGAATCAAAGATAGTGAATATAACATAGCGCACGGCGAACTTCAAATCGCCGAATCTATTGGCTTTTATGGGTAAAAACAGATTGCATCTTTATGAAGTACTGTTTAAATTCATTCCATTAGTACCTTTGCATTATTGATCGGGATTTATTTCAACAAAAAACAATGCCACATGTCAAAAGCTGAGTTAGTAGAGAAGATTGCCGCACAGGCCAAACTCACCAAAGTCGATGCTGAGCGCGCAGTCAACGCTTTCATCAATGTCGTGACCTCCTCCCTCAAGGGTGGCGACGATGTCACTCTCGTTGGCTTCGGCACCTTCACCACGGGCGACAGAGCTGCACGTCAGGGCCGCAACCCCCAGACCGGCGAGGCCATCACCATTGCTGCCAAGAAAGTTGTGAAGTTTAAGCCTGGCAAGGCGCTTAAGGATGAGGTCGGTGGATAATCACTCCTCTCCCGCTTTGTGCTGTATTATTATAAAAAAGTCCATCCGGGCATCTGCCTGATGGACTTTTTTTATCTCTAACCGCTTCCGGACCCCAGTCGGGGCAACGGGGGCGACCATCTTACCTTATACTTCGCACTATGGCTACGAAAGTCGTGCTGGATTTTGAACGGCCCGTTGTTGAACTGGAGGCTAAACTGAACGAGATGCGCCAGTGTCTCCGGAGCAGCTCCCGCGAACAGGCACCCGTGGAGAGCGATGCGCTCTCGAAAGAAATTGAAACGCTGGAAATGAAGGTCGACGCTCTGCGCCAGTCGATCTACAAAAACCTTACCCGCTGGCAGAAGGTGCAGCTGGCCCGCCACCCTGAACGCCCCTATACGCTTGACTACATCTACATGATGACCTCCGACTTCGTTGAACTTGCCGGTGACCGGCATTTCAGCGATGATAAGGCCATCGTCGGCGGGTTCGCCCGTCTGGAAGACCGTGCATCAGGCTTCATGCAGCCGGTCATGGTTATCGGTCACCAGAAGGGGCGCGATACCAAGTCGAACCTTTACCGCAATTTCGGCATGGCCCAGCCAGAAGGCTACCGCAAGGCTCTCCGGCTGATGAAGCTCGCCGAGAAGTTCCGGAAGCCTGTCATAACCCTCATCGATACCCCCGGTGCCTTTCCCGGCATCGAGGCTGAAGAGCGCGGACAGGCAGAGGCTATCGCCAGGAACCTCTATGAAATGGCCAAGCTTACTGTTCCGGTTATCGTCGTCATTATTGGTGAGGGCGCAAGCGGCGGCGCAATCGGTCTTGGTGTCGGCGACCGCATTCTCATGGCTGAAAACAGCTGGTACTCGGTCATCTCCCCCGAGAGCTGCTCGTCCATCCTGTGGCGGAGCTGGAACTATAAGGAGCAGGCGGCCGAGGCGCTGCAGCTCACAGCAGAAGACCTGCTGAAACAGGGTATCATCGACCGCATCATTCCTGAACCGATGGGTGGTGCGCATACAAATCCCGAGGCTATGGCCTCCACCTTGAAGGGTATGCTCATCGAAGAACTGCAGGCGCTTATGCCGGTGCCGGAAAAGGAGCTTGTCAATAACCGGATCGAAAAGTTTTCCGCCATGGGCGTATGGAATGACGAGGGCTGAACACCCGACTGGTCCCGGGTGTCCCTGACTTATCGTTCCTGGATGAGGTGATAAACAGGAAAAGCCGGCTGTGAAGCCGGCTTTTCCTGTGTTGCCCCGTCCTGTTTGCTCAGGGAGGGGTTACTTGATGGTCCAGGTGCTGTTGCCTGCCAGCAGGGCTTCGAGGGTACCTTCGCCGTTCTCCTGAGCTTTTTCGACCTGTGCGGTGAGCGCGTCTTCGTAAGTGAAGCGGTCTTCCACATAGAATATGCCGAAGGGTCTCGGAAGAAAGTCCTCTGAAGCATTCGGATCGTCGAAGAAGCGTGAGAGGATGTTGGCTTTGTTGAAGTCTCCCTCATCGTGGATCCAGAGGTCGTTTTTCGAGACCGAGGAGTCGTTGAGGTCCACCTTGACCGGCTTGAAGCCGTCGAGGCGGATGCCCTTGTCGCTTTCCTTGCCGAATACCAGCGGCTGACCATGCTCTACATACAGCGTGGTGTCGGCCTTACGCTCGCGGTCGGTGAAAGCCGAGAAGGCATTGTCGTTGAAGATCGGGCAGTTCTGATAGATTTCAATCAGCGAGGTGCCGCGGTGTTCTGCACCACGCTTGAAGATTTCGCGCATGAACTTGCCATCGCGGTCGGTCACCCTTGCCACAAAGGTGCCGCCTGCTCCGAGGGTCAGGGCAATGGTATTGATCGGGTGGTCGATCAGGCCGTTTGGTGAAGTGACGGTGCGCTGACCGATCTTTGAAGTCGGAGAGTACTGGCCCTTGGTCAGACCGTAGATCTCGTTGTTGAGCAGGATCACGTTCAGGTCAGGGTTGCGCCTGATGGTGTGGATATAATGGTTGCCGCCGATGGACAGGGCATCGCCGTCACCGGTTGCTACCCAGACGTTCAGCTCGGGACGGGCGGCTTTCAGGCCGCTGGCAACCGGCAGGGCGCGGCCATGGATGCCGTGCACCCCATATGTGGCCACGTAGTATGGGAGGCGGGAGGAGCATCCGATGCCGGATACCACGACAACCTCTTCAGTCTTGAGGCCTAAATCGGCCATAGCGCTTTTCAGCTGCTGCAGGACTGCATGGTCTCCGCAGCCCGCGCACCATTTCGGCTCCTGATTGGAGGTAAAATCCTTGGCGGTCAGGGTGGTTAGTGTATCGGTCATGATTTAAAGCTCCTTTACGATATCGGTGATTTTTGCTTCGATTTCCATCTCGTTGAACGGCAGTCCCTCGACCTTGTTGAAGGCTACAGGATCGATGAGGAACTGGTCCCTGATCATGAGCAGCAGCTGGCCGCAGTTGTTCTCGGGGATGAGCACTTTCTTGTAGTTCCTGAGAATCTCGCCGAGGTTTTTCGGGAAGGGATTCAGGTAGCGCAGGTGTGCGTGTGCAACGCTGTGTCCCGCCTCGATGGCGCGATTGACGGCAATCTTTATGGCGCCGTAGGTCGAACCCCATCCGAGCACGAGTAGGTCGCCCTTCTCGGGACCGTTGTCGATGGTCTGGAGCGGGATGCAGTCGGCGATGCTGGCAACCTTCTCCATGCGGAGATCCGTCATCAGCTGATGGTTCAGAGGGTCGTGCGAGACGTTGCCGGTTTCATTGGCCTTCTCAAGTCCGCCGATGCGGTGCTCGAGGCCCTTGGTGCCGGGAATGGCCCATTCCCTTACGCCGCGCTGGTCGCGCTTGTAGGGCAGGTAGGGGGCGTCGCCTTCGTTTCGGGGCTTTGCGAAGACAGGTTTCACTTCAGCAAGGCTGTCGGGCGAGGGAATCAGCATCGGTTCGGAGCTGAATGCGAGGTATCCGTCGGTGAGGCAGATGACCGGGGTCATGTGCTCGACGGCGATCTTTGCGGCTTCGTAGGCTGCGTAGAAGCAGTCGACCGGCGAGTAGGCGGCAATCACGGGAACCGGTGCGTCTCCGTGGCGACCGTACATGGCGATGAAGAGGTCGGACTGCTCGGGCTTGGTCGGCAGGCCGGTGGAGGGGCCGCCGCGCTGCACGTTTATGACGACAAGCGGTACCTCCATGATGACGGCAAGGCCGAGCGCCTCGGATTTGAGTGCAAGGCCCGGACCGGATGTGCTTGTTGCTGCCAGCGCGCCGCCGTATGATGCGCCGATGCTTGAGAGCACGCCGGCGATTTCATCTTCAGCCTGGAAGGTCTTTACGCCCCACTTCTTCATGTTGGCGAGCGCCTGGAGGATCTCGGTAGCAGGGGTGATCGGGTATGAGCCGAGGAAGAGTTTCAGGCCGGCTTTCTTCGATGCGGCAGCTAGGCCTATTGCCGCTGCCTCATTGCCTGTGACGCGGCGGTAGGTGCCCTTCTTCATCTCTGCAGGACCAACTTCGAAGCGACCGAACTGTGCGAACATGTCTGTTTCGTCACCGAAATTGTAGCCGGCCTGTACTGCCTTGATGTTGGCATCGGCAATGTCGGCCTTGTTCTTGAATTTTGTCTGCAGGGTCTTGACGGTGGTGTCGATCGGCAGGCTGTAGAGCCAGTAGAGGATGCCGAGGATGAACATGTTCTTGCAGCGGTCGATGTTCTTCACGCTGAGCCCGGTGTCGGCAAGTGCCGCGCGGGTGAGTGAGACGACCGGGATTTCAAAGAGAGTATAGTCCTGAAGCGATCCGTCCTCAAGCGGGCTGTTGCCTTCGCCGTAGCCCGAGAGCTTCAGGTTCTTGGCATCGAATCCGTCGGTGTCGGTGATGATGATGCCGCCGTGGTGAAGCTTGTCGATGTTCGACTTCAGTGCGGCTGCGTTCATGGCGATGAGTACGTCGAACTTTGCGCCGGGAGTATAGACGGCTGTGCTGCCGAACTGCATCTGGAAGCCCGATACGCCCGAGATCGTGCCGGCCGGGGCGCGGATCTCCGAGGGGAAGTTCGGGAAGGTATTCAGGTCCGACCCGTACACCGCGACGGTGTTGGCGAACTGCGTGCCGGTCAGCTGCATGCCGTCTCCAGAGTCACCGGCGAAGAGCACCGTGACGCTGGTTTTCGATGTCACATTGACCTGTCGTTTTGTCGTTTTTGTGTCAGTCATTGTCCCTTAATTACTTTTCAAGGTTGATAAACAGCAAAATCCTCCCAGCGGTGAACATCCCCTCATGGCGTTCATCGGGTCGCTGTATGGTGAAATGTATTGCTGGCGGGTGAAGAGATACAGGGCGCCACCTGTGCATTCTACGCTAAAGGATAGAATATAAGGCATCATTCGGGCTTACGCAAGCCCGAATATCCAGCCTCGGCTATCTCAGGTCGGCGGGCGCCGCCCCTTCCTCTTTGTCTGGATTTTTTTCAATGACGATGTTGTTCGCCTTCAGATAGGCCTGCCACTCGGACTCTTCGCGGATAGGGCAGTCGGAGGCGAGGTCGCAGAAGTCGCAGCGCTGCATGCCGTACATCTGTTCCATCCAGCATCCGCTGTCGCTTTTTTTGACATCGTTGACGTGATTCGGGTTTTCACGCATGATCTTTTCGGAAAGATCCATCAACGCTTTCACCCCTTTGCGGCGGGCTTCATCTTCAACTCCCCAGCTCATAGCGATCCTCCCTTTGGTGTTCAGTATGGCCCCCCGGAGCGGGGGGCTCCATGAATATAAGTCTTTTTTACGGAAGATGGGGGGATTGCATCTGCAGCTCTCTGCCGCCGGAAGTGATGGTTACCGGCGTGAAAAACAATACATATTTAGTTGGCAACAAGGACGTAAAAAGGTTAACTTTGTGGCCGAAAGAGCCAGCCCATTGCGCCTCTAAGGCACATGTCAAGGCATGAACGGCCCTACAGAAACCAGATTCATCCTCGCTATGCATTCCCGAGAAATCAGGCAGTCCTTCCTGGATTTTTTTGCCGCAAAGAACCACACCATCGTCCGTTCAGCTCCGGTCATCCCTGCCGACGACCCGACGCTTCTTTTTACCAACGCCGGCATGAACCAGTTCAAGGACGTCTTTCTTGCCAAGGGCACGAGGCCCTACACCCGTGCCGCCGACACCCAGAAGTGCATCCGCGCGTCGGGCAAGCACAACGATCTTGAGGATGTGGGGCGCGATACCTACCACCACACCTTTTTCGAGATGCTCGGCAACTGGTCGTTCGGCGACTATTATAAAGAGGAGGCCATCAGCTGGGCCTGGGAGCTCCTCACCGAAGTATGGAAACTGCCGGCCGAACGCCTCTACGCCACCGTCTACCATGACGACGATGAAAGCGCCCGCATCTGGGCGGAGAAAACCTCCATCGATCCCTCCCACATCCTCCGCTTCGGTGACAAGGACAATTTCTGGGAGATGGGTGAAACCGGCCCCTGCGGCCCCTGTTCGGAAATCCATATCGACCTCACCCCCGACGGAACCGGCAAAGAACTCGTCAACGCCGGCGACCACCGGGCCATAGAGTTATGGAACCTCGTTTTCATCCAGTATGACCGCCAGCCGGATGGACGGCTTGAGCCGCTGCCGCAGCGCCATGTCGACACCGGCATGGGCTTTGAGCGTGTCTGCGCCGTCATGCAGTCGAAGGCCTCCAACTATGATACGGATGTTTTCCTCCCGCTCTTTCAGCGCCTCTCGGAGCTGACGGGCGTTACCTACACTGCATCCATGGACGGGCGCCAGGATATCGCCATGCGGGTGATAGCAGACCACGCCCGCACCCTCACCTTTGCTCTCTCCGACGGCGCCATGCCTTCGAACGAAGGGCGCGGCTATGTGCTTCGCCGCATCCTGCGCCGGGCGCTTCGATATTCAAGGGACCTCGGATGCCGTGGCCCCATCCTCCATCAGCTTGTCGGTACGCTTGCCGATTCCATGGGTGACGTGTTCGCAGAACTCCGCGACCGGCGTGATGCGGTCGAGCGCATCATACGGGCAGAAGAGGAGAGCTTCATCACCACGCTGGACCGCGGCATGGAAATCTTCGCTGAACTGGCGGCCGTTACCTCCCGGGCGGGAGGCAGGATGCTTAAGGGAGAAGATGCCTTCAAGCTGTATGATACCTACGGGTTCCCTTTCGATCTTACCAGGCTTCTTGCGTCTGAAGCGGGTCTCGAGGTAGACGGCGAAGGCTTCGAGCATTGCATGCAGGAGCAGAAATCCCGTGCCAGAAGTGACAGGCGTGAAAAACAGCAGACCGGAGACGGTGCCGGCAGCTGGCAGTGGTTCAGCGACAGCCATGCCACCACGTTTCTCGGTTACGACCGCCTTGAAATGCCCTCAACCCTCATTGGCGCCGCCCATGCTTCGGGCAATCTTCTTCTGGTCCTCGCCGAGACTCCTTTCTATGCCGAAAGCGGCGGCCAGACAGGCGACCGGGGATGGCTGGAGAGTGCTGCCTACCGCATGCAGGTGACCGACACCCGGAAGGACGGTGACTCATTCGTTCACGTGGTCAGCCGCGCCTTCGACAAGGTCCGTGACACCGAGATCGATCCTATGGACATAGTGATTGAAGAGGCCACTCCCGTTGAGGCATCGGTTGAGCGCCTCCTCCGTCAGGAGACCGAACGCAACCATACCGCAACCCACCTGCTCCACGCCGCTCTCCGCCGGATCCTCGGCAGTCACGTGCAGCAGAAAGGCTCCTTCGTCACAGCTGAACGGCTGCGGTTCGACTTCAGCCACTTTTCAAAAATGACGCCCGAAGAGATACAGGCTGTTGAGGCTGAAGTGAACGAACATATCCGCTGTGCCGCGCACGTTTCAAAGCATGCCGACCTTCCTTACGACGAGGCCATCGCCAAAGGCGCGCTGGCATTCTTTGGAGACAAGTACGCTGATCGTGTCAGAATGGTCGAAGTGCCGGGAATCTCTGCGGAGCTCTGCGGCGGCACCCATGTCGACAACATCGGCCAGATCGGCATCTTCAAGATCATCAGCGAGTCCTCCGCTGC
Organism: Pelodictyon luteolum; assembly: GCF_001622165.1. Taxonomy (GTDB): domain Bacteria; phylum Bacteroidota; class Chlorobiia; order Chlorobiales; family Chlorobiaceae; genus Chlorobium; species Chlorobium luteolum_B. The sequence continues at coordinate 45,199 of NZ_LVWG01000021.1, read as the reverse complement.
CGCAGGCATACGCCGTATCGAGGCGCTCACCGGCCGTGCGGCCGAAACCCTTCTCTGGAATGAGTACCAAGAAATCCAGAATGTGCGCCAGCAGCTCAAGCTGAGGGCGGACGAGCCTGTCGCAGAGAAGTTGGCCGAGCTGCAGGAGGAGAAGAAGGAACTCGAAAAACAGCTGACAGGAATCAAAAGCGCTTCGGTGATCGATGCCCTCGTCCGTGATGCGGCATCGGCCGAGGAGATAGGGGGCTGCAGGATCGTGACGAAGGTGCTTGAGGGTATTGAGGCCGACACCCTTCGTTCATCGGCCATGGCGCTTCGCGAACAGTTTCCTATTTCGGCCGGCCTGCTCTGTAGCGTCGTCGACGGAAAGGTTTCGCTTGCGGCGTTTTCATCGGACGTGGCGGTAAAGGAAAAAGGAATCGACGCAGGAAAGCTTATCCGGCTCGTAGCAGCAGCCGTCAAGGGTGGCGGAGGCGGCAAGGCGGAGCTTGCAACAGCAGGCGGGAAAAATCCCGAAGGGGTGGCGGAAGCATGCAGGATTTTTGTTGAAGAAGTTCGTAGGATAGCTGGTGCAGTTTAACCGTAAAGTAATGCAGTACTAAAAAAACAATAAGAAGGGACGATGATGGAAAAGAGCGTAGATGTTCTCGTAATAGGCGGCAGTGCCGCCGGTATAGCCGCAGCCACGACAGGCAAGGCGTTTTATGCCGCCAAAAGTTTTCTGATCGTCAGGAAGGAAGCTGAAGCCGTGGTTCCCTGCGGGATTCCCTATGTGTTCGGTACCCTTCAGGGCATCGAGCAGAACGTGATCCCGAATGCACATATCGAAGGTGCCGGTGTCGAGCTCCTCATCGACGAGGTGGTCTCACTCGACCGTTCGACAAAGACCGCAACCACAGCCAATGGCGTGACCATCACCTTCGACAAGCTCGTCATTGCCACCGGCTCACTGCCGAGGGTGCCGGGCTGGCTCAAGGGGCGCGATCTCCAGAATGTCTTCACCATTCCTAAAGACCGCAATTATCTTGCCGATGTGCGTCAGCGCCTTGAATCATGCGAGCGCATCGTCATCATCGGCGGCGGGTTCATCGGCGTCGAGATGGCCGATGAGCTCTCAAAGAAAGGTAAACATATCACGCTCGTTGAAGTGCTGCCGCATGTGCTCAGCCTCGCATTCGACAGCGACCTGTCGCTGCAGGCCGAAGGAATCCTGAAGAATCGCGGCATTGTGCTCCGCACCGGTGAAAAGGTCCATGAGCTTGCTGGGGAAGAGGGTAAGGTGTCAAGGGTGCTGCTTGAGAGCGGCGACTCGGTTCCTGCCGATGCCGTCATCCTCGCCACCGGCTACGCCCCGAACGTCACACTTGCCGAAAAAGCCGGCATCAAGCTCAACGAGCTCGGAGCCATCCGTGTCGACGAGTATATGCGTACCGAGGACAAGGACATCTTCGCCGTTGGCGACTGCGCCGAGAAGTTCTCCTTCATCACCCGCATCGTCAAGGGCCTGATGCTCGCCTCAACAGCCGTGTCGGAAGCAAGGATCGCCGGTATGAACCTTTTCGGCCTCTCCCGTCTCCGCACCTTCGGTGGCACCATCTCCATATTCTCTACCGCGATCGGCGGCATAACCTTCGCAGCTGCCGGGGTGACTGAATGCCTCGCCAAAGAGCGCGGGTTCGATGTTGTGTCTGCAGGGTTCGAGGGTATTGACAAGCACCCGAAATCCATGCCCGGCACCGCTACGCAGTTCGTCAAGCTCATCGTCAACCGTGAATCCGGCCTCGTACTCGGCGGTGCGGTCACCGGCGGCAACAGCGCAGGTGAGCTGATCAATGTCATCGGTGTCATCATCGAGACGAAGATGACCATCAACGAACTTTTGACCCTTCAGTTCGGCACCCATCCCCTGCTTACCGGCCCGCCCACCGGCTACCCGCTGCTCAAGGCTGCCGAAGCCGTGGAAATCAAGCTCCGCCATCTCGACCGTTGCATCGAGAAACAGAGCTGAGGGTTCTGCCTCGAAACATTTGCATCCTCTCTCCGGCCTGCACCCCCCTGGTGCAGGACCGATGGGGGGATAGGCTTTTCAGCGTTCTTTCACATGAGAGAAGCGAACCATGTGACCTCTCAATGACTCTCTCAATGACTCTCTCAATGACGCTCTCAATGACCACCCAATGACCACCCAATGACCACTCCACGACAGAAAAAACGCCTCACAGCTCCGCGTGAAGAGATTGCATGGTTTCCCGTGATCGATCCAGAGCTCTGCAACGGATGCGGCGAGTGCCAGGATCTCTGCCGGCCAGGGGTCTTCGGCCCCGCGCTTGAGGTTGGTGCAGGGCGTCCGAAGATGACGGTCATGAACCCTTACAACTGCGTGGTGCTCTGCACCCGTTGTGAACCCCGGTGCCCTTCAGGGGCTATAAGGCTTCCGGCTGTCGCCGATTTTGAACACTTTGTGGAACTCATCCATTGAACCCGTAACGACAAGAGCTCTGGTGGCTTCGTATGGAGCCTCCAGGGGTCCCGAGACTCTGTATGCTGATTCTTGACTGTTATTTCGGACGGTGTGAAAAACCCTCCTGCGAGGGTTGCCTCTGTCGACCCGTCCGCTCTCTGCGGCGGATGCAGAAGTCACGCTCCATGGGCGTTTTCGAAGCCGATGCCATTGCTTCTGCTGCCCCGCCCTCGGTTCCGCCAGCCTCCTCATCGGCGCCCGTCTGCCCCCCGAAACCCGCAACGGTGGAGAGTAAGGCTCAGGTAAAAAAGAAGAAACGCCTCACGGTTCCAAGAGAGGAGATCCCCTGGTACCCGACCATCAAGCCTGAGCTCTGCAACGGCTGCGGCGACTGCCGGGTGCTCTGCCGGCCGGGGGTATTCGAGCTGGGACCTCCCGACCCCGCCGGAATCCACCGCCCGAAACTGGTTGTAGCCAACCCCTACAACTGTGTGGTGCTTTGTACCCGCTGCGTGCCGATCTGCACTTCAGGCGCGATCACTCTTCCTCCCGCCGCCGACTTCCAGCAGTACGTGGAATACGTCGACTGATCGAGCCCCTCAGGGCCGCAGCGTGAAGGGAGTCTGTGCGGTGTGTCCTCGTGGTCGGGCGGGTATTGAGATTATCGCAGGTTGTCGCGGTCGCGGAAGCCCATGAGGTAGAGAATGGCGTCGAGGCCGAGGGTTGAAATGGCCTGTCGGGCGCTTTCGCGCACAATGGGTTTGGCGCGGAAGGCGATGCCCAGTCCGGCCTTTGCGAGCATGGGGAGGTCGTTGGCCCCGTCACCGACCGCAATCGTCTGCTCGAGACGGATGTTTTCCTTCCCTGCGATGTGCTCCAGAAGTTCCGCCTTCCTTTTTCCGTCCACCACCGGTCCGATCACCTTTCCGGTGAGTTTGCCGTCCTTTATTTCCAGTTCGTTGGCGTAGACGTAGTCGACCTGCAGCTTCTTCTGCAGGAACCTGCCGAAATAGCTGAACCCGCCGGAGAGGATTGCTGTTTTAAAGCCGAGGTTGTGCAGGTTATGGAAAAGGGTTTCGGCTCCTTCGGTGAGCTGGAGGCGCCGGGCGACTTTCTCAAGGACACCTTCTTCCAGTCCCTGCAGTTTCATGACCCGCTGGCGGAGGCTTTCAGAGAAGTCCAGTTCACCGCGCATCGCACGCTCTGTAACGGCGGACACTTCAGCCCCTGCACCCGCTTCAAGGGCCAGTTCGTCGATCACCTCGGAGGTGATGACGGTTGAGTCCATGTCGAAGACCACGAGGCGCCGGTTGCGGCGGAAGATGTTGTCTTCCTGGAATGCGATGTCGATGCCGAGCGTGTCGGTGACGATGAGCAGTTCCTCGCGGAACTTCGCTTCATTCTGGAGGGTGCCGCGCACCGAAAACTCTACGCAGGCTTTCGTTATGTCCTCATTCGTCCCGTTTTCGAGAGGGACACGCCCGGAGAGGCGGTTTATGGTGTCGATGTTCAGGCCGTGGGCGGTGACTATGGAAGTCACCTGTCCGAGGTGTTCTGCGGTGATCCTGCGTCCGAGCAGCGAGAGCAGGTGGCGGGTTTTGCCCTGCTCGTCGACCCACCGGGCGTACTCGGTCTCGGTGACCGGCGTGAAGGTGAGCTGCAGGCCGAGGGTGTGCGCTTTAAAGAGGAGGTCCTTCATGATGGCGGCCGAGTCCGATCCGCCGGGGATTTCCACCAGCATGCCGAGTGCGAGATGGTCGTGGATGACGGCCTGGCCGATGTCGAGCACCGGAATCAGGTGGCTGGAGAGCACCCCGGTGATGGATGCGGTGAGGCCCGGACGGTCCGGGCCTGAAATATTGATGAGGAGGAGTTCTTTCATGCCTTCTCGTTACAATGGATGTTCTTGGTGGAGGTGTTTACTGGTGCTTCCATACCTTGAGGGCGGACAGCAGCAGAAGCAGGACGAGCATCGGGATCAGTACGGTTTCAGAAACAACGCCGAGTAAACGGCCTCCAATCCAGGTTCCGGCGATGGAGCCCGCCGCTATAAGGAAGAGAAACGGCTTATTGGCGCCGAGGACTGAAAAACTCCGGTCGCGGCTGTAACGGGTAAAGCTGACCAGCATGGTTGGCAGGCTGACGGCTAGAGACAGGCTGCCGGCAAGCTTGATGTCGACGCCGAAGAGAATCACGAGCGTCGGGATAAGCAGTTCCCCGCCGGCAACACCGAGCAGGGCGGCAACAACGCCGATGGCGAACCCTGCAACTGCTCCGCTGAGTGCCAGCAGTAGAGCGTTCTCCAGCATCGGTCTGCCGGCACCCTCCATCATATGGCTGCTGATCATTATGGCTGCGATGACGACAAGAAGGATGGCAATGATTTTGTATAACCCTTTTGATCGAAGCTTTGTGGCCCATCCCGCACCCGTCCAAGCTCCCAGCAGGCTTCCTGCAAGCAGGTTCATGACAATCTGCCAGTTTTCGGCAAGCAGGCTCCATGAGACAGCCCCTGCCCTGAACGGCAGCGCTGATGCTACGACCACCAGGCTCATCGCCTTGTTCAGAATCACTGCTTCCAGTGCCGGAAAGCCAAAGAATCCAATCAGGAGCGGCAGGCGGAACTCAGCACCGCCCAGCCCGATAAGGCCGCCTAGTGTTCCAATGATGACGCCGGCAAGAAACCCGTAAGCATTTTTCTGCTGCATGCTACTGTATTATTCCCATTCGATTGTGGCCGGGGGTTTCGATGAGATGTCGTAGGCGACACGGTTGATGCCGCGGACCTCGTTGATGATCCGGTTCGATACTTTTGCGAGGAAGTCGTGCGGGAGGTGGGCCCAGTCGGCCGTCATGCCGTCGGTGGACTCCACGGCACGCAGCGCGAGCACGTTCTCGTAGGTGCGCTTGTCGCCCATCACGCCGACCGACTGGACCGGAAGCAGTACGGAGAACGCCTGCCATACCTGCTGGTAGAGGCCGCTGGACTTCAACTCGTCGATATAGATTTCGTCGGCTTCACGGAGGATGTCGAGTCGCTCCCTGCTGAGTGAGCCGAGCACCCTGACGGCGAGGCCCGGGCCCGGGAAGGGGTGGCGCATAAGGATGTCTTCCGGAATGCCGAGCTCGCGGCCGACGGCGCGAACCTCATCCTTGAAGAGTTCCCGGAGCGGTTCGATGAGTTTCAGTTTCATGCGCTTCGGCAGGCCGCCCACGTTGTGGTGCGACTTGATGGTCTCCGAAGGTCCTTTCACGCTCTGGCTTTCAATGACGTCGGGGTACAGGGTCCCCTGGACGAGGAACTTCTCCTCGTTGATATGCTCTTCAAAGACGCGGATGAAGGTGCGGCCGATGATCTTGCGTTTCTTTTCGGGAGAGGCCACCCCTTTAAGGCGTCCGAGGAACAGGTCCGCGGAGTCGGCAAGGGTGATGTTCAGGCCGAGGGGTTTAAGGAACTCCATCACCTTCCGGGCTTCGTTCTTGCGGAGCAGGCCATTGTCGACGAAGACGCAGTGCAGCTGTTTGCCGATGGCTTTGCTGACAAGGACAGCCGCCACAGTGGAATCAACTCCGCCGCTGATGCCGCAGATGACCGTCGCCTTGCCTGCGCGCATGCCGATATCCTCGATCTGGTGCTCAATGAAGCTTTTCGACGACCAGTCGGGCCGGATGCCGGCGATATCGATAAGGAAGTTCGAAAGGAGCTGCTTGCCGTAGAGGGTATGCTGTACCTCGGGGTGGAACTGCAGGCCGTAGACCTTGAGCGCGGCCTTCGGGCCGAAGCTCTCGATGGCGCACATTTCCGAGTTGCCGCTGCTTGCCGTGATCCGGAACCCTTCGGGCATGCGGGTCACCTTGTCGCCGTGGCTCATCCATACGTCTGAATCCGGAATGCCCTTGAACAGCATGCTTTCGTGTCCTTCCGTTCTGTCAACCAGTATTTTTGCACGGCCGAACTCCTGCTTAGAAGAGCTTTCAACCGAGCCCCCGAAATGGTTTGCGATGGCCTGCAGGCCGTAGCAGATGCCGAGAACGGGGAGGCCGAGCGAGAAAATCCCGGGATGGGGCAGGATGGCCGATTCGCCGTAGACGCTCGTGGGGCCACCGGAGAGGATGATCGCCTTGGGGTTATGTTCCCGTATGGCCTCAGGCGTTGTGCTGTATGGGAGGATTTCGGAATAGATGCCGAGTTCGCGGATGCGGCGGGCGATCAGCTGGGTGTATTGTGATCCAAAATCCAGTACCAGGACAGATTGCATGGGAGCGCGGTTGTGGTTGTGTTAGAGTGAAGGCTGTTCAGCGGGAATGGCCGCCGGATTCATAGAGGAGTCCGGTACGGCGTTCTGCGTACGATCGGGATGCTTCTGATAGTTCTCGAACCCTTTCGGAGTGAAGTACTCGATATAGACATCGCTGTCGAACAGGTCGGAGGGCCGGTTGGATGTCGACGATAGCGGCACGGCGATGACGTTCTCAGGAATGCGGAAATATCGGTTCTCAAGGCGGAGTGCGGGATCGGTGTAGCAGCGCTTCATGAAGCCCGCCCATATCGGAAGAGATGCGCGTGCGCCCTGGCCGTACTCCATGGAGGTGAACTTTATGCGTTCATCATCAAACCCGGTCCAGACCACTGCGACCAGTTGCGGGGTGAAGCCGGCGAACCATGCATCGCGGAGGCTCTGGGTTGTACCGGTCTTTCCGGCAGCTTCCATTTCAAGGCCGTAGCGGGCCCGGACTGCGATGCCGGTGCCTTTATTGATGACGTCCTTCAGCATCGAGACCATAACGAAGTTGGTGGTGGAGTCGATGGCGAAGCGGCTGTTGGGTACATATTCAGAGATGACATGGTGGTTCTTGTCCTCAACCTTCAGAATCGACACCGGCTGGTTCCATACACCGTTGTTGGCGAAGGTAGAGAATGCGCCTGCCAGTTCAAGCGGAGACACTTCTGCCGTGCCGAGCGCGATGGAGAGGTTCGAGGGAATGGGAGAAGAGATGCCCATCTTTCTGGCATAGCTGATGATGTCGGCGGTGCTGAGCTGTTCATAGGCGAGGCGCACCGTCACCTGGTTCAGTGAGCGGGCAATGGCCGAGCGCAGTGTGGTCCATCCACCCGAAGAACCGTCCGAGTTCCGGGGCGACCATATGCCGCCTCCGCTTTGCAGCGAGAGGGGCTTGTCGAGCACCTGGAAGTTGGCTGGGATGCCCTTGTCTATCGCTGCTGTGTAGACAAACGGCTTGAAGGTCGAGCCGGGCTGGCGGCGCGCCTGCCAGACATGGTCAAACTGGTACTTGTAGTCCTCGGAGGCGAACTGGTTGCCGCCGACCCAGGCTTTTACGTGACCGTTGGAGGGGTCTATCGCCACGAGTGCGACCTGAATGCGGGTCTTGTCGCGGAGCAGGCCGTTCAGCCAGACCCTGTCTCTCTTGAGTTTTGCCATGGCTGCGGCGTCGGTGAGGCCGTCCTCCTCGCGCATTTCCTTGTAGCGTGCGCTTTCGCGGATCAATTGGTTCTTCAGCGGTTCAGTCCAGCGCCAGGACAGGTCGAAAGTAGCCTGAAGCTTTGCAAGGTGCTCTCTGGCAGCCTCTTCGGCATACTTCTGCATGCGGCTGTCGAGGGTGGTCTGTATGGTCAGCCCGTCACGGTAAAGGTTCACATCACCGAGCATCGAAGCGGGTTTTACGGTCTGGCGGATGTACTCGGTGAAATACGGTGCTTCGCCGTGGTGGGTCGCCGGGGTGTACTTGAGTGCCAGCTTTGCCTGTTTTGCCCTCGAAGCCTGTGCCGCGGTTATGAACTTCTCCTTGGCCATGAGCGAGAGTATCAGGTTCCGTCTGCCGATGGAGCCTGCGGGATTTTTGGCCGGGTTGTAGGCGGTCGGGTTTTTCAGGGTTGCTATGAGGGTTGCGCTCTCCGGCAGCGTCAGCTGGCTCGCAGGCTTGCCGAAGTAGGTCCGTGCAGCGGCTTCGACCCCGTAGGCTCCCGATCCGAAGTAGACGGTGTTGAGGTAGAGGGCGAGAATCTCGTTTTTCGTGTAGGTTTTTTCAAGTTCGACGGCCGTGACGAACTCCTTCATTTTGCGTGTGACGGTCCGTTCCTGAGTCAGGAAGAGGTTCTTTGCCAGCTGCTGGGTGATGGTGCTTGCCCCGTGCCAGCGGGTTCGGCCCTTCAGGATGTTTTCGCCCATGGCGAGCACCAGGCGGCGCATGTCGACGCCCCAGTGGCGGTAGAACTCCACATCCTCGGTGGCGATCAGCGCATTGCGGACCGACATCGGAATCGTACGCAGGGGGACGAAGGTCCGGTTCTTCAGGAAGAACTTGTGGAGGAGCACACCGTCTTCTGAATAGACGAGGGATGCGAGGTCCGGGTTCGGGTTTTCGAGCTCTTCAAGGCTCGGCAGGCCAAGAATCGATGCGCCTGCCCGGGCTTCGGGCGGGTTCGAGGCGATGGCTGCTAGAGAAAGAGAAAGAATGACGAAGAGTCTTGCTAATGAGGTGTGCACGTTCAGGTTCAGTCTTGAAATTGTTGCATCCATTGCTTTGGCGTTATCCTATCGGGGCTGTCGCCTTTTTATGAAAAAGAGACGAGGAATCAAAATGTTTTTTTAGACCATCGGCAAATCCAGCCGTGTTTTCGAGCATCGGCAGGTGCCCGAGGTCCTGGAACTTGAGGAGTGCTGTCGGTGCCGAAGACTTTTTCTTTCGGGTATTGTAAAGCGTTATGGTCCCTTCGGGAGGGATGGTGTGGTCTTCCATGCCGACACAGCAGAGCACCGGAGAGGGGATTTCTATGACATGGCGCGTGTATGCCCGCAGTGCTTCGGGGTCGATCGAGAATTTCCCCACGGCGATTGTCGCGTCGCGGTCTGAGCTGGTGAAGTCCTCTATGATGATGTCGCTGTACTCTTTGCCGATGTCCTTTGCCGCTGCGCGCTTTATGAAGAGCGTCTTCATCGGGCCGGCCTGGAAGATGTTGCGGAAGTTCAGGGAGACATCGATAAGCCCACCGAGGAAAAAGAGCCCGAGCGAGGTGTAGGGGGTCTCTTCAAAGATGCCGCAGGCAATAATGGTTGCCGAGAGCAGTGCGTCCCGGTAACGGAGCGCGAGTTCAGTTGCCACCATGCCGCCCATCGAGTGGCCGACGATGTGGAGGTTCTTCGAACGGTCGAGACCGAGATGCTCGATGAGTGCCCCGGCTTCCTCGGCAAACCCCGCAATCGTGAACGACGGGCTGTGGCCTTTGATCACCGTCCGTCCAGTTCCGCTCTGGTCGTAGGTGATGCAGCGGTAGGAGGGGGAGAGCAGCTCCACCACCGGCTTCCAGTACCGGGCGGAGATGGCCCAGCCGTTGACGAAGAGTACTGCAGGGCGCCCTTGGGCCGAAGGATCCGATTCAGCGGTATCCTCATAATAGAGCCGGCATCGCTTCGTCGGGAAATAGCTCATGGGGTGCATCAGTTCTTTTGCGGGAAGAGAAAAGTTAATATAATAACTAATAATACTTTTTTTCAGCCACCCCCCCCTTTCCCGATGCACTATTCGCCGCTCGACCTCACAAGCGCCCTCGTCGATTTCATCATGCATATCGACACCCACCTCCAGGTGCTTGCCGCAGAGTACGGTCTTTGGCTCTACCTGATCCTCTTCCTCATCGTGTTCGCTGAAACGGGCCTTGTCGTCACGCCGTTCCTGCCGGGTGACTCGCTGATCTTCGCCGCCGGGTCGCTGGCATCTGTCGCCGGTTCCGCCCTTGATCCGCACCTGCTCTTTCTTGTCTTCTTCGCGGCCGCAGTGCTCGGCGACACCCTCAATTACTGGATAGGCCACAAGGTAGGCCCAAAGGTGTTCGATTACGAGCGCTCAATGGTTTTCAACCCCTCACACCTCATCAAGACCAGGCATTTTTTTGAGAAATACGGCGGCAAGACCATCATCATCGCCCGTTTTGTGCCGATTGTCCGCACCTTCGCTCCATTCGTCGCCGGCATCGGCGCCATGGCCTACGGCCGCTTCATCCTTTTCAATATCACGGGCGCTCTCCTCTGGGTCGGACTCTTCTGTTACAGCGGATACTTTTTCGGGCAGCTCTCGTTCGTGCAGGAGAACTTCAAGCTGCTGATCCTCGCCATCATAATCTTCTCCATCCTTCCTCCCGTTGTGGAATACCTGAAGCATCGTTTTCTGCGCCGCTGAAGCCCCGAAAGCCCCGCCCTCTCTGCTGTTCCACAAGTTGTCCACAATGTTGAAAGAATGTTGACAACTTGTGGAACAACTGTCCACCCTCTCAGGTCTGCAATGGAGTGTTGTGCCGACAGGTGATTCTGGTTATCGGTTAAGTTGTTTTATTTTATTGTAATACCGGTTTCTTCCGGGTTCCGCTGTATCGTTTTGCGTCACCAGGCTGGATCTGATTTTTTCTGACAGAAATGTGGACTGATGTTGACAACTTTTGCTTGGAGGCGAGCGGGTGCTCCGCTGGCTGGTGCTGAAGGGAAAAAATATTATAGTAATCCACAGATTTTTTTTATACTTTCTACCCGCATTGACATGTATCGGCGTATAGCGCAGCCTGGTAGCGCACTTCCTTGGGGTGGAAGGGGTCGTGGGTTCAAATCCCGCTACGCCGACAGAAAATACCCGCACAAGCCGCCTTTAAGGGCGGCTTGTTTTTTTATATTCAGGGTATGGACACCCTCTCCAAACTGCGTATTCTTTCGGGCGCGGCGCGTTATGATGCAATGTGCGCTTCCAGCGGAAGCCGGCGGAATGGCGCGTCCTCCGGCACCGCCAACGCCAACGCTTCTTCGGGTGGTATCTGCCACGGCTGGTCCGACGATGGACGCTGCATATCCCTGTTGAAGATCCTTCTTTCCAACGACTGCTCCTATGACTGCGCATACTGCGTCAAGTGCAGGAGCAGCCAGGTGGAGCGCGTCTCGTTCATCCCGGTGGAGGTCGTCTCCCTTACGCTCGATTTCTATCGCCGCAACTACATTGAGGGGCTGTTCCTCAGTTCCGCCGTGCTCGGAAGTCCTTACTCGGCATTCATCTCCGTCAACGATGACAGCCGTCTTCCTGCGCAGCCAACTCCTCCGCTGCTTCGCGAGCATCGGCTCCTTTCACCGCCGTCGGAGCCACGCCAGCTTGTGCTTCCCGGCCTTTCCCCTATGCCTGCATGAACAGCTATCTTTACGACGGAACCGCCGAAGGCCTGCTTTCGGCCATCTCCTTCATTCTCGATACCGATGCCCACCCGGAGGAGGCTGTGCTCGCTGTACGGGAGGACACCCTGTTCGAGGAGGGGGCGATGGTGCCGACTGATGCCGAAAGGGCCTCGGAATTCTTCCTGCGGCTCCGCCACGATGCACCCGAAGCGGCCCGAACGCTCTTCACGTTCCTGCTCGCTGAAAAAAAGGGGATGGAGGGGAGCCTCGTTTGCTACCTCATGCTGTCGCTCCAAAGCGGAGCGGACGTCAACGCTTTTCTCACCGACCCTTCAGTGAAGGACATTGTCGCAACTGCAAAAAAAACATCTCGTGAGCTGCACCGCATGAAAGGACTCCTGCGCTTTGAAAAGCTCCGTGACGGAGCCTACCTCGCCAGAATGGAGCCCGAGAGCAACATCCTCCAGCCGCTTGCCTACTATTTCAGCAGGAGGCTCAAGGCGGAGGATTGGTTTATTTATGATGCTGGCCGTCGTACCGCCGCCCGCTGGCACCAGCGGGAGCTCCGTTTCGGCGCCATCGAAGAGTTTACGAACCCGCCCCACAGCGAGGACGAAATGAAGGTGCAGGCGCTCTGGAAGGTCTTTTTCAGCTCAATAGCCATCGCTGACAGAAAGGACTCCCGGCTCCAGAAGTCGAACATGCCGATGAAGTACTGGAAGTATCTGGTTGAAAAGCCGGGGGAGTGAGGGTGCTTGTGCCACTTTTATTCATTGTCGTGCATTAAAATGTCCCACTTTTATGCATAGATATGCATTAAAATGGTTGATTCGCTAAGGGCTTGATGACCCGTCGGTCATGTCGCATATGTTGCATCAGCAGGATTCATCCACTTCATTCGTTGCACATCCATGGCCATTCTCTCCATCGACCAGGGAACCACCGGAACCACCTGCATCGTCTACGATGCCGAAGGAGCTTCAGTTTCGAGAAGCTACCGTGAACTTACCCAGCACTACCCCCGGGAGGGGTGGGTGGAGCATGACCCGATGGAGATATGGCGGAGCGTTCTGGAGTGTGTAGGGGAGGTTCGCCGCGAGTATCCGGGCCCCATTGCGGCCCTTGGCATCACCAACCAGCGGGAGACCACCATCGTATGGGACCGGGTGAGTGGCCGGCCGGTCCACAACGCCATCGTATGGCAGTGCCGTCGCACCGCCGACATCTGCCGCCGCTACCAGACCGAGCAGGAGCGGATCACTCTTGCGACCGGTCTTCCGCTCGATGCCTATTTCAGTGCCACCAAGATCCGCTGGATACTCGAGGCCCATCCCGAGCTCGATCTCGGCACCCTCCTTTTCGGTACCGTTGACAGCTGGCTCGTCTGGAATTTGACGGGAGGCCGCACCCATGCCACCGATTTCACCAACGCATCGCGGACCATGCTCTTCGATATCCGCTCAAAGCAGTGGGACCCCGGCCTTCTGGAGCTGTTCGGGGTGCCGGCCTCCATGCTGCCGGAGGTACGCGGTTCCATGGACGGGTTCGGTAGGGTTTCGGATGTTCCGGGGCTCCGGGGCGTGCCGATTGCCGCTGTCGTGGGAGACCAGCAGGCGGCCCTGTTCGGGCAGTGCTGCTTTGAGGCTGGAAGCGTCAAGAACACTTACGGCACCGGCTGTTTCATGGTGATGAACACCGGCGGCGAACTGGTCCGCTCTAAAAGCGGTCTGCTCTCCACCCTTGCCATACAGCCTGACGGCCGGCCCTGCTATGCCCTTGAGGGCTCCGTGTTCATCGGTGGAGCTGTGGTGCAGTGGCTGCGCGACGCTCTCGGCATCATTGGAAGTGCTGCCGAAACCGAAGCCATTGCCGTGGAGGCGGGCTCGAACGGCGGGGTATATATGGTGCCTGCCTTCACCGGACTCGGCGCTCCGCACTGGCAGATGGACGCACGTGGAACGATTGTCGGCCTCACGAGGGGGAGCGGCCGCCCCCAGATTGTGCGTGCTGCACTGGAGTCCATTGCCTACCAGTCCGCCGACGTGTTTGAGGCCATGCGGGCCGATACGGGCATGGCTGCAGGCTCGCTCACCGTGGACGGCGGAGCGGTATCGAACAGCTTTCTTATGCAGTTCCAGGCCGATATCCTCGGCATCCGGCTGAAGCGTCCGAAAAACATTGAGTCGACCGCCCTCGGAGCCGCTTCGCTTGCCGGCCTGCAGTGCGGATTCTGGCAGCGGGCCGATGAGCTTCCGGCACTCCAGATGGAAGGGGACCTGTTTCTTCCAGCGATGGAGGACGGGCTTCGCCGCTCTCTCTTCGATGGATGGCGTAAGGCCCTTTGCCAGACGCTTGCTTGCTGAGGGAGCTATCGGAGAGACAATCTTAACCGACAACCAAGACAACATTCAGGCCTGATGACACACAGCGATGCATCCCATGCCGGCACACCCTTACAGCGCACCTGCCCGAATTGCGGCGCTGTCTTCACCTGCTGGAACTCACCTTCCTGCTGGTGCGCAGGGCGCACCCTCCCGGAGTCCGTAAAAAGCTGGCTTGCCGACCGCTACGCTACCTGCGTCTGCCCCGCCTGTCTCGATCGCCTCATTGCCGAAGATGCTGCAGGTATGCAGAATGAGCAGGATGGATAGGGGATCTCTCTCAAGCGGGTATGCGGCCCCCCATAACACCCATCATAAAACCCGTCATAAAACCCATCATACAACTCATCATAACACCCTTCAAGATGCTGACATGCCGGATCCAGAGGAGTGCTGCGAGAATAATGGCCCCGGGCGCCGCGTTTCTCGTGTGGTTCATGCTGATCTTGCCGACGACGGCCCCGGCGCTTCCCTCCGTGCCTGCGCTCTCGGCTGGAGAGCTCGAGGAACTGCAGCGGGGGGAGGCCGTGGTCACAGCCGAGTCGATGGGAGATGGCCTCACCGGCGTCACCGGCCGGATCCGGGTGCAGGCCGCCGCCGATCAGGTATGGGACGTCATTACCGATTATGATCACCACTGGCAGTTTCTGCCGAACGTGAAAGAGAGCGGCCTGTTGTCCGACAACGGCCGCGAGCAGGAGATGTTCCAGACCGGCCGCACCGGGGTGCTGCTGTTCCGGAAGACCGTGCATATACAGCTGCGCCTGAAGGGCGAGCGGCCGCACCGGCTCGTGTTCCGTCAGACGAGAGGTGACTTCAAGGTCTATAACGGGGAGTGGCGGATCAGCGATGATCCTCTTGGCCGGGGGGTGCTTTTGACCTTCGTTGCGGAAATCAAGCCGGATTTTTTCGCCCCTGCGATGTTTGTCAGGAAGGTTCAGAAAAAAGACCTTCCCGGACTTTTGAAAGCCATGAAAAAGCGGGCCGAGCATCTGCAGCCGCCTGCATTCAAGGCAGAGTAAGGCGCATGCCGGCAAGGCTTCCTTCAACCGGGCATGCCAGCAGCTCCCTGAACTGTTCCGTTGCCGCCTCACCCGTGCAGTGGCTTGTGACCACACGCCGGACGCCGAGGCGCTTGAGCTCCCCGGCCGTTCGCAGGATCCGTTCCTGAGAGGCCGAAGAGAGGTGCAGTCCGCCCATCACGGCCGCTATCCGATGCTCTCCTGTGGTACGGGTGATGAACTCCAGGGTGTTTATGATGCCCGAGTGGCAGCATCCTGCCATTACCACAAGCCCTTCCGGGGTTTCAATCCAGAGCGACATGTCGTCTTCAATCGGGTCCGGAATCTTGCCTTCCGTGTCGAGGAAGAACGGTCCGCCCGGGTCCTCGAACTCCCTCAGCCTCGGCACCGGTCCCGTCACCCACACTCCCGGAGCGAGCTCCGTAGGGCCAATAGCGTAGCATACCTGTTCTTCCCTGAGCGCCTTGATGGCGTTTCGTGAGGATTCGGGCATTGAGGTCGGTTTTGCCGTGCCTCCGCGGATGCTCCACCGGTCGGTGAACGCCCCCCTGTGGAGGCACACCCTTGCATGCGGTGCTGCCTCGAGTGCTTCACGGACACTGCCGGTATGGTCGTAATGGCCGTGGCTGAGCACCAGGGTGTCCATGGTCCTGAGATCTATGCCGAGCTGCAGGACGTTCGGCCGGAATGCGGGGCCGAGGCCCAGGTCAAACAGCATCCTCATCCCCGATGTTTCAATCCATAGCGAAAAGCCGTGTTCTGCGGCGAAGCCCGGAAGGGCGTTGTTGTCGACGATGACCGTGACGGTGATGTTTCCCTTCACTGGCATTGGGGTGAATGGTTTAGCGAATGGTTTATAAATGCTTAAAGCTATGTATATTTGCCCACATTCCGAATTAACCATCAACATACACCAATGCAGAACGAATCCATAAGCATCCTCGGCTGCGGCTGGCTGGGCCTTCCGCTCGCAGCGGAACTGTCTTCGCGGGGCTTCCCGGTCAAAGGATCCACGACCTCCGAAGATCACATCCCTCTGCTTCAGGAGGCGGGCATCGAACCCTATATCCTCAGCCTCGATCCGGAGCTTGAGGGCGACGAGGCCGCGGACTTCCTGCAGAGCGACACCCTCATCATCAACTTCCCGCCGGAGCGCAGAGATGATATTGAAGAGTACCATGTGCTGCAGTTTTCCTCGCTGATTGACGCCATCCGTCTCTCTCCGCTCCGTCATGTCCTTATGGTAAGCTCCACATCGGTCTATCCTGCACTCAACCGTGAGGTTGTGGAGGAAGATGCCCTTGAGCCGGATTCCCCGTCGGGCCGCGCACTCCTTACGGTAGAGGAGATGCTCATGCAGGAGAGAGGGTTCCAGACGACGGTGCTGCGATTTGCAGGCCTCGTCGGATACGACCGTACGCCCTCTAACTACCTCGGGCGCATGAAGGAGATTACGGCACCCGCTCAGCCGATGAACCTCATCCACCGCGATGACTGCATCGCCATCATGATGGAGATCATCCGGCTCGGCCAGTGGGGGGAGGTGTTCAACGCCTGCAGCCCCGTGCACCCGAAGCGCATCGACTACTACACGAAAGCTGCCGAAAAGGCCGGTGTACCCCTGCCCCCGGCAGCCGGAGGAGACGCTCCCTTCAAGATTGTCAGCAGCCGCAAGCTGGAGAATGCGATCGGCTACACCTTCCTCTACCCTGATCCGATGGCCGACCTCTGATGATTGCCCCCTTCAGCGCGTTCCTCATTGCCGCCCCCTCCAGCGGTTCGGGTAAAACGACCCTGACGCTTGCCCTCCTCCGCCTTCTTTCAAGACGGGGGCTCGGGGTGCAGCCCTTCAAGTGCGGCCCCGACTACCTCGACACCCGCCTGCACGGCATGGCTGCTTCAGTTGAGGGGCGTGAGCGCCTGGGCATCAACCTCGATACCTTCATGGCTCCTCCGGCTCACGCCCGGGAGCTGTTCGGCCGCTGGTCAGCAAACGCCGGTGTGGCGGTGGTGGAAGGGGTGATGGGGCTGTTTGACGGGGCGGAAAAGGACCGTGGCAGCAGCGCGGAAATCGCAAAACTGCTCGGCCTTCCGGTGGTGATGGTTGTCGACGCCCGGAGCATGGCTTATTCAGCCGCACCGCTGCTTCACGGGTTCCGCACCTTTGACGCGCGTCTGAATCTCTCGGGCGTCATCTTCAACCGGGTCAACACCCCGTCGCACTACAGCTATCTGGAAGCCGCAGCCCGTGACGCCGGTGTCGAACCGCTCGGCTATGTGCCGAAAAATGAAGCTATCGCCATCAGCGAACGCCATCTCGGCCTGAACACCTCCGTGTCGTACGACCGGGAAGGCGTGATTGAACGCATGGCCGACCATGTTGCCGAAACCCTCGACATCGAGCGCCTGCTGGCTCTCTCGGCGGTGCCGCGTCCAGAGGCGCCTGCCGCCCTTCCTCGAGGGACCGGCAGGAACCGGGTCATTGCCGTAGCGCGCGATGAGGCATTCAGCTTTCTCTACCACGAAAACCTCGAGGTGCTCCGGCGCTACGGCCGCATCGAGTGGTTCAGCCCGCTTGAGGACAGCCGCCTGCCGGAAGCAGACCTTGTCTGCCTTGCAGGAGGCTATCCTGAACTCTATGCGGAGCAGCTCGCACGCAATACGGCGATGCGCGGGGCCGTTGCCGCATACTGCCGTTCGGGCGGGCGCACCTGGGCGGAATGCGGCGGGATGATGTACCTCGCAGAAGCCATCACCCTTTCCGACGGAAGCCGGCACCCCATGTGCGGTGTGCTTGACCTCGAGACCACGATGCAGCAGGCCTCCCTCACCCTTGGCTACCGCTCACTCAAGCTTCAAGGCTATACGGGGGAGCTGCGCGGCCACGAGTTCCACTACTCGAAGCTGCTCCGTTCAGGCCCGCTTGAGAGCATCGCCAATGTCACTACGGCAAGCGGCAAGGTTTCCGGGACCCCCGTCTACCGCGAAGGGAACACCTTCGCCTCCTATATCCATTTGTACTGGGGGGCGGAGCCCGGGTTTCCCCTGTGGCTTCTTGAGCCATGAGGGGAGAAGATAACGCAGCAGTGAAGGTAACTGTGAGGGCAGCGGTATGAAAGGAGGGCGCTTCATCATCACCGGTGGTCCCGGCAGCGGGAAAAGCACCCTCATCGAGGAGCTTCGTAAGCGTGGGCTCGCCTGTTACCGGGAGGTGTCGCGGGACATCATCCGCCGCGAAGCCCGCCGTCCGGGCGGCGTATTGCCATGGACTGATCTTGAAGCGTTTTCCCGCCTCGCCCTGCGCGCCATCCTTCGCCAGCACGCCCATGCGCTGAGGCGCCAGGAGGCCTGTTTTTTTGATCGGGGCCTGCCGGACGTGTTCGGCTACCTCCGCCATGCCGGGCTTCCTGTTCCTGACGACTACCTTGATGCACACAGGGGATGCCGTTACAGCAAGATGGTGTTCATCCTTCCTCCCTGGCCGGAAATCTATGTCAACGACCGGGAGCGCCCGCAGTCAGAGGCTGAATCCGCCGCTCTCAGCCGTTCGCTTCACGATACATACAGCTGGCTCGGCTACCGCATCCACGAAGTGCCCCGGGCCGGGGTCGAAGAGCGAGCCGACTGGCTGCTGGAGGAGGCAGGCATCGGCTGAGGCCTTCCTCGTGGCCTGCGTCCGATGAGAATCCGCCCACATTCCTTTCCAGTGTTTCCTACAGGATGAACTCGAGGTCTTTGCCTTCCCGCTCCACCCGCCGCACGAACCCTTCCATCCGGTCGAGGAACAGGAGAAAGCGTTTCGGGTAGATGTCGCGCAGGTACGCCGCCGGTGGCTCCTCCTGCCACCCGAGCAGGATGGTTTCCGGGTTTTCGGGATCGATTCTCTCACGCACCTCCAGGATGATCTTCAGCATTGCCGGCAGGCTGCTGCAGTGCAGGAACACCTCGTCCCAGCTGTCGAACCCGTTGCCGCTTTCTGAAATGAACGGCAGTTCCCGAAGCGCCTCCGGCAGGCCGTAGTGGAACATGGCCGCGTAGTCGTGGAAGTCTATCGGGATCGACTCGTACACCCGGTACGAGCTGTCTTCGAGCTGCACGCTGTTCAGGGCACCGCTTCGGCAGATCGAGAGCGAGCGGTGCAGTGCGTTACCATCGTCGATGAGGATGTAGGTTATGTCCATGGGCTCGGTGGCGGTCGGTATGGGGCAAAGAGAACCTTTTGAGGGTTTCCCGGGTTCTGTTGTCAATATAAGGCGCGTTGCGGCATCTTTACTCCGGTATGCTCATCGGGGGACATTTCATCGGGAATATGCATACTTCAGTGCCGGTGGTGAGAGAATTTCCTGTGGCCGTCGTCAAAGGAAGATAGGGCGCTGGAAGGGCGCCTGCAACCCTTGGAAGATGTCTGGACGGGGAGTGAAGGGAAGGAACGGCTCTTTCGTGATTGTTTTTGAACCGCTGTCTTCATATAATATTGCAGTATGCGGACCCTGTCGCCAGAGGGCGCACCGCCAACACTTTTACCAGCACATACCACATGGAAGGAAATTTCTCGAACAGAGTCCAGGATGTCATCCGCCTCAGCCGTGAGGAGGCCCTCCGGCTCGGTCACGACTATATCGGCACCGAACACCTCCTGCTCGGCCTCATCCGCGAGGGTGAGGGGATCGGCGCCCGGATACTCAAGAGCCTCAAGATAGACCTCTTCAAGCTGAAGCAGAAGATAGAGGACAGTACGCATCCGAAAGTGCCTGCCACACAGATGGGTAATGTCCCCCTTACGAAGCAGGCTGAAAAGGTGCTAAAAATCACCTACCTCGAAGCCAAAATCTGCAAGTCCAGCGTGATTGGCACCGAGCATCTGCTGCTTTCGATTCTCAAAGGCGAGGACAACATCGCCTCACAGATCCTTGAACAGTTCGGGGTCACCTATGATATGGTGCGCGACGAACTGCAGACCATCAGCGACAGCGCCGGCGAGCCCGACGAACCTCCGATGGAGGAGTCGTTTTCATCGGGAGGCAGCGAGCGTCCTGTAAGCAAGGGGGCGGAACGCAAGAGCGAGCGCACCAAGACACCCGTGCTCGACAACTTCGGCCGCGACATCACCCGTCTTGCCATCGAGGACCGGCTTGACCCCATCATCGGGCGAGAGAAGGAGATCGAGCGGGTTGCCCAGGTGCTCAGCCGCCGCAAGAAAAACAACCCGGTGCTCATCGGCGAGCCCGGCGTCGGCAAGACCGCCATTGCTGAAGGTCTCGCCTTGAAAATCGTGCAGCGCAAGGTGTCCCGGGTGCTCTACGACAAGCGCGTCGTGGCGCTCGACCTTGCCGCTCTGGTGGCCGGCACGAAGTACCGCGGGCAGTTCGAGGAGCGCATGAAGGCGCTCATGAACGAGCTGGAGAAGTCACGCGACGTCATTCTCTTTATCGACGAGCTGCACACCATCGTCGGAGCCGGCGGCGCTTCGGGTTCGCTCGACGCAAGCAACATTTTCAAGCCCGCGCTCGCACGCGGAGAACTCCAGTGCATCGGCGCTACCACGCTTGACGAGTACCGCCAGTACATCGAAAAAGACGGTGCGCTCGACCGCCGGTTCCAGAAGATCATGGTTGAACCGGCCTCTGTTGATGAAACCATACAGATCCTCGGCAACATCAAGTCGAAGTACGAATCGCATCACCACGTCCGCTACTCGGACGAGGCAATCGAAAAAGCCGTCAAGCTCTCTGACCGCTACATACCCGACCGCTTCCTGCCGGACAAGGCGATAGACGTCATGGACGAGGCCGGAGCCCGCGTACACCTGAGCAATATCCATGTGCCACAGGAGATCCTCGAGCTCGAGAAATCGGTCGAAGAGGTGAAAGCCGAGAAGAACCAGGTCGTGAAGATGCAGAACTTCGAGGAGGCCGCCAGGCTCCGCGACAGGGAGAAGAGCCTCATCGAAGCGCTCGATCATGCCAAGCAGGAGTGGGAGGACCAGGCTTCCGAGACCGTCTACGACGTATCCCTTGAGGACATCACCTCGGTGGTGGCCATGATGACCGGCATACCGGTCGACCGGGTCGCCCAGTCTGAATCGAGGAAACTGCTTGCGATGGAGGCCGACCTCATGAAGGAGGTCATCGGGCAGGATGAAGCCATCAAGAAAATCACCAAGGCCATCCAGCGCACCCGCGCCGGCCTCAAGGACCCGTCCCGTCCGATCGGCTCGTTCATTTTCCTCGGACCAACAGGCGTCGGCAAGACGGAGCTTGCAAAAGCGCTTACCCGTTACATCTTCGATACTGAAGACGCCCTTATCCGCGCCGACATGAGCGAGTATATGGAGAAGTTCTCCGTCAGCCGCCTCGTCGGGGCGCCTCCCGGTTACGTGGGGTACGAGGAGGGAGGGCAGCTCACCGAGAAGGTGCGCCGCAAACCCTATTCCGTGGTGCTGATCGATGAAATCGAAAAAGCGCATCCGGATGTGTTCAACATCCTGCTCCAGGTGCTTGATGAGGGTGTGCTCACCGACGGCCTCGGCCGCAAGGTGGACTTCCGCAATACCATCATCATCATGACCTCGAACATCGGGGCCAAGGACATCAAGAGCATCGGCGCCGGCATGGGGTTCAGTGCTCCGGATGACGCCGTCGGCAGCAGCTACAAGGCGATGAAGTCCACGATCGAGGATGCCCTGAAACGGGTCTTCAACCCCGAGTTCCTGAACCGCATCGATGATATCGTGGTCTTCCACCAGCTTGAGAAGGAGCATATCTTCAAGATCATCGACATTACCGCAGGCAAGCTGTTCCGGCGCCTCCGGGAGATGGGCATCGAGGTCGAGATCGACGAAAAGGCCAAGGCGTTCCTTGTCGACAAGGGATACGACCAGAAATACGGGGCCCGGCCGCTGAAGCGTGCGCTCCAGAAGTATGTCGAAGACCCGCTGGCTGAGGAGATGCTCAAGGGCCGTTTCAGTGAAGGCAGCACCATCCACATCAGCTTCGACGAAAAGGAGAACGAGCTCCGCTTTCTCGACGGTGGCGCGGAACCCGCCAAAAAAGGCAGACGCGAAGAGAAGCTCGACAAGTAATCCGTTTTTTCCACTCCCCCATACCCGGCTCCGGCTACGCCCGAACCTGCAGAGATGCAGGGTCGGGCGGCCGGTTGCTGCTGCCGCTGAAAGGGTTGCTGCGGTTGCGGCGTTTTTCTCATCCAACCCGGAACTACTATACCAAGGGGGAACAATACCATGCTGAAGAGACACACGTTTGCATTGCCGATCCTTGCCGGAGCGCTCATCCTGGGACCGGCAATGGCGTCTGGGGCCGAGGAGGCCGCCGAGCCGGCAGCCAAGGCGGCAACAACCGGGGCTGCGCCCGCACCGATGAAATCCGCTGCCGCAAAGTCTGTAGCAGAGGGAGCTGTGAAGCCTGCCGCGAAGGTGGCACCCGCTCCAGTCGCAATGCAGCCGAAGGCCGACGCTCCGGCACCGGCGTCAGCCAAAGTGGCAGAAGCGCCCATCTACGGCAGCCAGCTGATGACGCCGGCCGAACGTAACGACTACCGGATGCGTATGCGCGCCGCCACCACTGACGAAGCCCGGCAGAAACTCCGCCTCGAACACCATACACTGATGCAGGAGCGTGCAAAAGAGCGCGGTATGACTCTTCCTGACATGCCCCCCGCAGGTGGCGGCGGCATGGGTCCCGGAATGGGTGGCGGAATGGGCGGCGGCAAAAAATAGCGTCCGGTAAGGGCGCTGTGGGAGTTCCCTCTGCCGCCATCGCAAAAAAGCTGACAGCTTCTTCGTTGGATTACTGGCGGGGGGAACAGAGAAGCCGCTCTTTTTTTGAGCGGCTTCTCGCATCTGGGGAGGCCGGCTTCGTCACCGAGGGGCTGTCAGGCATGTTCGTGGCGTCCGTCCCCCGCCCGGGGGGCGAGGGTTGAAGGTCAGGCAATGGGGATGTTACTTGTTGTCGTAATGCCCTTTACCTGAAAGAACATAGACAGTAACAATACCGTCGTCAATTTCATAAATCATTCGATGTTGCTGGTTTAGTCTTCGTGACCATAGCCCGGCTAAATCACCTTTCAGTAGCTCAGGCTTACCTATCCCTGTGGTTGGGTGGTTTTCCAGCTCAAGCATCATCTTTCCAATCTTCTTGATTATAGCTGTATTTCCGACTTTTTTCCAGTGAGCAAGGTGTTTGTCAAACTCCTCAGTAAGCTCTACGTGATATTTGCCCATAAATCCTTTACGCCGGTAAACTTACGCGTTCTTCCCGCTTTGACGTCAGCACGACCACGGAGGATTGAGTCACGCACCTCAGTCTGTTCAAAATACGTATCGTTCTTCTCCTCCTTTTCAGAGAGGCTCTCACTAACGGGCTCAAGAGTCAACGTAAACAGCCTCTTGTTCCTGTAACGGACAAGTACTTGTTCCTGTTTTTTTGTGGCCATATCCAGATATTTGCCAAAGTTTCTTCGCAATTCTGTGCTGGTAATCTCTATCATAGCTAAGGTGTTCATGGTTGAATGACAATTTACAAATACAACGGCTTCATCTGCAATAACGTTCAATAATCCTATCCGACCTTCGCTTCCAGCAGCGCCACCTGCCCAACCTTGGCAGAAGCGCCCATCTACGGCAGCCAGCTGATGACGCCGGCCGAACGTAACGACTACCGGATGCGTATGCGCGCCGCCACCACTGACGCAGCCCGACAGAAACTCCGCCTCGAACACCATACACTGATGCAGGAGCGTGCAAAAGAGCGCGATATGACTATTCCTGACATGCCCCCCGCAGGTGGCGTGGGGAACAGAGAAGCCGCTCTTTTTTTGAGCGGCTTCTCGCATCAGGGGAGGCCCGGCTTCGTCACCGGGGGTCTGCCGGGCATGTTCGTGGCGCCCTTCCTCCGGTCTCTCAGGGCGTTGGCGGATGGTCCTTCAATGCCTCCAGAGAGCGCTGCAGCATCTCCTCCGGCAGCGGAAAGTCGCTGATTTTACCCGACATATATGCGTCATAGCCCTGCAGGTCCATCAGGCCGTGTCCCGACCAGTTCATGAGGATCACCTTCTCTTTGCCTTCCTCTTTTGCCTTTTTCGCTTCCCGGATGGTTTGAGCGATGGCGTGCGAGGTTTCCGGTGCGGGTATGAACCCTTCGGTGTGGGCGAACAGCAGGGCTGCCTGGTAGCACTCGGTCTGCGGCAGGGCGGTGGCTTCAATGAGTCCCAGCTGGCGTACATGGCTCACGAGCGGCGCCATGCCGTGGTAGCGGAGGCCTCCGGCATGGATGGCCGGCGGGATGAACCCGTGGCCGAGGCTGTGCATCGGCAGGAGCGGCGTCATTTTGGCAACATCTCCCGAATCGTACACATAGGGTCCCCTGGTCAGGGTCGGGCACGCTTCCGGCTCCGTGGCAATCACCTGCACCTCTTTGCCGTGGATCTTGTCGCAGAGGAACGGGAAGCTGATGCCGGCGAAGTTCGAGCCGCCTCCTGCGCACCCGATCACCACGTCGGGATACAGTCCCACCTTTTCGAGCTGCTTTTTGGCCTCAAGGCCGATGATGGTCTGGTGCAGCATTACATGGTTCAGTACACTGCCGAGTGCGTAACGGGTGTCTTCGCGTTCTACGGCCTGCTCGATGGCTTCGCTGATGGCGATGGCCAGGCTTCCCGGGGTATCGGGCATTTCAGAGAGGATTTTGCGGCCCACCGCTGTTTCCATGCTCGGGCTCGGGATGCAGTCGGCTCCCCAGGTCTTCATCATGATCTTGCGGAAGGGCTTCTGATCGAAACTGATGCGCACCATGAACACCTTGCACTCGATGCCGACGAGCTTGCAGCTCATCGCAAGTGCGCTGCCCCACTGCCCGGCACCGGTTTCGGTGGTGAGGTACTTGATGCCGAACTGCTTGTTGTACCACGCCTGCGCTACCGCGGTGTTCGGCTTGTGGCTTCCGGCCGGAGACACCCCCTCGTTCTTGTAGTAGATCTTTGCGGGGGTTCCGAGTGCGGCCTCCAGGCGGTGAGCCCGGTAGAGCGGCGAGGGGCGCCACAGTTTCAGGATTCCCAGGATCTCCTCCGGGATGTCGATCCACCGCTGGGTGCTCATCTCCTGCTCGATCAGGTTCATCGGGAACACACGGGCGAGGTCGTCAGGACCGATGGGTGTGCCGTCAAGGCCAACGGGAGGGGGGAGCGGTACGGGGAGGTCGGCCTGGATGTTGTACCACTGGCGCGGCATCTCATCTTCGGTAAGGAGGATCTTGGTGGGCTCTGTACTCATGAGGCGGTGGGTTTTGTGTGGATGTTCCGTGTCCGTTTCGGGGTTCTCTAAAGAAAAGAAAGTCTTTGGCCGCTTCCATAGGGAAAACGTCGGAGGATGGGTTGTTGGTGCGATTTTTTTTGTTGCGGCAGCCTAGGGCGTATGGTGCTGGAGGATGACAAGCGCAGCTGGAAAGAGATCAATGGGGAGGTCGATCTTGGGGATGGGCGGGTGTGAGGGTGTTTGGGGCGGGGCATGCAAAACCCCCGCGGGTGAGGCGAGGGTTGGTTTTCTGCAATCGTGCTTTACTTACGGCGCTTACGCTCCAGATCCTGCTTGGCATGCTGGGGCTCGGGGCGCTCTACCTGCCGTCATACTCACTGGACTTGAATTAATCGCCGGCTACCCTGCGGGGTTCCCTTATCTGCAAGGGTTTCAGGACTGTTGCTTATGTAAGCCTATGCTGGGTGGTGCCGAAGACGGGGGTCGAACCCGTACGCTCATTGCTGAACACGGGATTTTAAGTCCCGGGCGTCTACCAATTCCGCCACTTCGGCCAGGCCAGGTAAAGTTACACTCTTCCCTCATTTTCACAAGCAGAATGCGCCACCCTCCATGTGTTGCTGATTATTCCTGTACCCGTCCCCTCCCTCATCATCGGAAGTGGTCGAATCCGGGGAGCGACTGGAGGTCTATTTCGATGCCGTAGATGTCTTTGAGCAGTATGCCCTGTTCCTTGGGGGTGATTTCGCCGATTACCGAGATGTCGCGGTTGTCGGCGATCTTCTGGTATTCCTCATGTGGCATGGTGAAGAGCAGCTGGTAGTCTTCTCCTCCGCCTATCGCCCAGCCGAGGGCATCGTCCTGCAGCTCGTCGGCAATCAGCCGGGCGGTGGAGTTGACCGGGATGCGGTTCTCCTGCAGGAGCGCGCCGGTGCCCGATGCGCTGCAGATGTGGCCGAGGTCCTGGCCGAGTCCGTCGGAAACATCAATCATGGCCGAGGGGTGCGCCCGGCGTTCGTGGAGGAAGCGGACGATGTCGAGCCGTGCAAGCGGGAGCAGGTGCTGCTGAATGGCGCCGCTGTACTCCTTGAGGTCGGCCATGATGCTGCCTTCGTACGCTTCATTGTGTTCGATATGCTCCATCATGATGAGCTTTTCGCGCGTCAGGACCCTGAGGCCGGCCGCCGAGCCGCCGAGCGTGCCGGTGAGGCAGATGAGGTCTCCCGGTTCGGCCCCTTTCCGGTAGGTTACATTGGACTCTTCGGCTTCCCCTGTTACCGTGACGGAAATCACGAGTCCGGAAGGTGAGCGCGAGGTGTCGCCACCGACGATGGCGATCCCGTACTCCCGGGCGGCGGCCTCCATGCCGCGGTAGAGCTCCTCGATCATTTCGACTGGAAATGACGGCGGCACGGCTATGGAGACGAGGGCGTGGCGCGGTATGGCGTTCATGGCGCAGATGTCGGAGACATTGACGCTGATTGCCTTGCTTCCGAGGTGCTTCACGGGGGTGGTGAGGAGGTCGAAGTGGACCTGCTCCAAAAGCAGGTCGGTTGAAGCCACTTCATTCATGCCCGCCGCCGGATGCCAGACGGCGCAGTCGTCGCCGATGCCGGCGATGAGGCCGGGTGAGGCCGCAAGGGTGGGCTTGACGATGGCGGAGATTCTGTCGATGAGGCCGAACTCTCCGACCTCAGCGGTTGTTTTGTGTGTCATGCTTCAAGGTGCTGTGCACGGTAATGTGGTTCTGGATGATGGGGCGTTACCCTCAGGGGCGTGACGCCTTCCGCACCTCTCCCGAAGTCAGTTGGACGCGCCATTCCGAATTGTATGTATTTTCCCCGGGAGAAACAACATCTTCGCTTCTGTGGCCAGAGAGCCTCTCTACGAAGCAAATCCAGATTTCTCTTGAATCCGTCGGCGTGCCGATGGCTTTGCGGATGCGACAAAAAGCTGTTTTCCGCTCCGATTCCGGTCGCTCGTTCCCGTTGGTGAGGGAACGTGCTGTCTGTCTGATGTTGGTATGAAGATTCGGAGACGGACTCCGAATCTTCATATATTTCCGTCATGATACCAAGAAAAGGCCCTGTTCAGGATCTTGTCCGACAGCTAGCCGCTTTTCCCGTGGTAGCTATTCTCGGACCCCGGCAGGCAGGCAAAACCACGCTGGCCAGGTAGCTTGCAGCCGCCTGGCAGGGCC
This sequence comes from Pelodictyon luteolum, assembly GCF_001622165.1. Lineage (GTDB taxonomy): Bacteria > Bacteroidota > Chlorobiia > Chlorobiales > Chlorobiaceae > Chlorobium > Chlorobium luteolum_B. The sequence goes on along the minus strand of NZ_LVWG01000021.1, from coordinate 17,701 downwards.
CCGTGCACCGCTTTGACCTGGAGGATCCTGACGATCAGGCCCGCCTCAGCGATCCCTCGTTTGTGTTGCGGCCATTGACCGGCCTGGTTGTACTGGATGAAATACAGCTTCGTTTGGATCTTTTTCCTCTCTTGAGGGTGCTTTCCGACCGCGAGGAACTGCCTGCCCGCTTTCTGATTCTCGGCAGCGCCGCGCCTGAACTTCTTAAGCAGACATCGGAAAGCCTTGCCGGACGGGTGGCTTTTCATGAACTTGACGGCCTTGGGTTGGACGAATATGCGCCTGCAGCAGCCAAAAGCGACTGGCTGGATGAGCGCTGGCTGCGGGGCGGCTTGCCGAGTGCATTGCTTGCGCTCGACAACGCCGGCAGTCTGGAATGGCGGGAATCCTTTATCCGCACCTATCTTGAGCGCGACCTTCCGCAACTGGGCATCAACTTGCCGGCCCTGACGCTGCGGCGTTTCTGGACCATGCTGGCTCATTATCACGCCCGGACCTGGAGCGGGAGCGAACTGGGTCGTTCGCTTGGCGTCAGCGACAAAACGGTCGGCCGTTATCTGGATATCCTGGAAGGCACGTTCATGGCGTTTCGCCTTCTTCCGTGGCATGCCAATACGGGCAAGCGGGAGGTACGGTCGCCGAAGGTGTATGTGGCCGACACCGGCATTCTTCACAGCCTTCTGAAAATCGGCGGGCGGGACGATCTGCTGGCCCATCCGAAATGCGGCGCCTCGTGGGAAGGGTTCATGGTACAGGAGCTTATCCGGCGGACCCATGCGGAGCGTGGCGAGGCTTTTTTCTGGGGCCTGCATGCGGGTGCGGGACTGGACCTGTTGATCGTAAAAAACGCTCAGAGGGTGGGATTTGAAATCAAGCTTACCCGGTCACCGCAAGTCACGCTGTCGATGCGCAGGGCCCTGAAGACGCTTGAGCTCGACCGTCTTTTTGTCATGTGCCATGCTGAAGGAGAGCCGTGGGCGATGGCTGAGGGGATTGATGCTGTACCGGCATCGATGCTTGCTTCAGCAGAATGGCAGCCGTTGAAACAGCCTTAGGGCTGCTTCGTGAGGTGTTGTACCATTCGAGCGCAACCGGCCGCTTGCCGCACCGGGCCTCGACGGACGGGGCGGGTTTAGAGAGAGAGAGAGACTGCCGCTTTTTTTATGCAGGGTGGCATGCCGTTATGGCTGGAGTGCTCGTTATATTGACTGGATCGGCTGCAATGGGTGCGCCGCGTGGGGGAACTCAATTGCCTTTCGGGGCTGGATTAACATGACTGCATATGGGTTTTTTTGACAAGTTCAAACTCTCACGGCTGACTGAAGGGCTCGGCAAGACGCGCGAGACGCTTCGCGAGAAGCTGGCTGTGGTGACGAAGGGTAAAACGGAAATAGATGACGAGTTCCTTGAGGAACTCGAAAACATCCTCGTCGGGGCGGATGTCGGCGTGGAGATGACGCTCGACATCGTCGAGGCCATCACCCTGCGGGCGAAACGGGAGACCTACCGTTCTGAAGAAGAGCTGAACCGGATGCTGCTCGATGAAATCTCGGGCATGCTCAGGGACAGCAGCCTTGAGCATCCGGTCGAGTTCGACGCACCGCTTGCGGCCAGGCCCCATGTAATCCTCATCGTGGGGGTGAACGGCGCGGGCAAGACCACGAGCGTGGCCAAGCTTGCCTCCAACTACGAGCGGGCGGGGAAGAAGGTGGTCATTGCCGCCGCTGACACGTTCCGCGCAGCGGCCTATGAGCAGCTGCAGGTATGGGCCGAACGGGCCGGCGTGCCGCTCATCGGCCAGGGGCAGGGTGCAGATCCCGCCTCGGTGGTGTTCGATGCCGTCAGCTCGGCCGTGGCGCGCGGCACTGACGTGGTGCTGGTCGATACGGCAGGCCGGCTGCACAACAAGAGTCATTTGATGGAGGAGCTTGCCAAGATCATGCGGGTGGCCAAAAAGAAGATCCCCGAGGCCCCGCACGAGGTGCTGCTGGTGCTTGACGGCACCACCGGCCAGAACGCCGTGCAGCAGGCCCGGGAGTTCATGAAGTTCGTGCATGTGACGGGTATCATTGTCACCAAGCTTGACGGTACGGCCAAAGGCGGCATCGTGCTCTCTATATCGCGGGAACTCAAGCTGCCGGTGAAGTACATCGGTGTGGGAGAGAAGATCGACGACCTGCAGCTCTTCGACCGCCGGCAGTTCGTCGCCGCACTGCTCGGCCGTCTGGAGGAGTAGTTCTTCAGTTCCCCGTCAGATGGAGCGCAGCGTTCTCCATGTCGGCCATGACGGCCGCGGTGTCGTAAAGCCGGAGCAGGTGTGCGCCCTGTTTACGGTCCTGAGCCCCGAGACGGGGAGCGAGGGCTTCGGCGGCAGGGTGCGTGTTCAGGACGACGGAGAGCGCGTCCTCGAGCCGCAGGGGGCTGCGGATTGCGATTACCCGGAAGAGTTCAGCTTCCCGCCGCTCGAGCAGGTAGTCGACGTGCCAGCGGAGATGTTTAAGGGGGTGGCGGGCGGAAGGTCCGCTTGTGAGGCCGGCGGCCTGGAACTCCCGGAGCATAAGGCGCCGGATCGGGTGCGCGGGTTTTTTGCCTGAACGGGAGGCGTGACGCAAGAGGCGCAGGGCAAGCGGTGAACCCGAGGCCCGCTCTCCGAGAGCTGAGCCGACGTAGACGTAGTCGCCCTCCGGGGCCTCGACGGGTCGGCCGCCCATGAACCGCCCGAACGGAATCAGGAGCGGAGCCTTGAGGCGGATGAAGAGGATGTAGGTTCCCATCCTGCACCCTTCACCCAGTATCGTGCACTGCAGTTCGCTCATGGCGGCTCTCTTTGTTTGGCTTTTTCCCCTTTTGATGCAATATTAGCGGAGCGTTCCCCCTGCGCCTGTGTCTCTAAAGATAAAGGATTTCAGGTATGGAATGGAGCGAATCGGTATTTGACGGAAGGCGCAGGGAGATGGTCGAGGGACTTCGGCGCTCAGGCATCATGAATGCAAGGGTCCTCGAGGCGTTCCTGGAGGTCCGCCGCCACCTTTTTTTCCCCGAAAGCGAGCGGGAGCACGCCTACGACGATGCGGCGTGGCCCATCGGGCACGGCCAGACCATCTCGCAGCCCTATACGGTGGCCTACATGACGAGCCTGCTTGCCGACAGGGTGCCGTCCGGCAAGGTGCTGGAGGTCGGCACCGGATCGGGTTACCAGTCGGCCATCCTCGATGCCATGGGCTACAGGGTCTTTACCATCGAGAGGGTCCTGCCGCTCTACAGTGATGCCCTGGGGCGCTTCAGGCGGTTTGCCCTCCCCGTTGCAGCAAAACTCGGGGACGGCTCAGAGGGTTGGCCGGAGGAGGCCCCCTTCAACGCCGTCCTGGTCACCGCCGCAGCACCGAAGGAGCCCGAAGCGCTCCTCCGCCAGCTTTCGGACAACGGGTGCCTCGTCATTCCGCTCGGGGGGATGGATGTGCAGCAGATGACCGTCATTACCCGCCGCGGCGAGGTCTTTCTGAGGGAACGGTATCATGAATTCGCCTTCGTGCCGCTCATCGGCAGGGAAGGCTGGGAAGAAGAACAGGAACAATCGTAACACAAAAGCAGCAACCATACACAGGGAAGTCTTATGGCACTCATGACGAGCATGCGCGATAAAACGCATATCATCCTCTACACGCTCCTTGCCGCATTTCTCGCACTCATCGTTTTCGAATGGGGCATGAACTTCAGCGGTCCTGCCGGCCGCAACGGACAGGCGGGAAAGGTAAACGGCACGCCGGTGCCCTACAGCGAGTATGAGGAAATCTACCGCCAGTACAGCGAAAACTACCGCCAGAGCAACCCCGGCGGCGACATCTCGCCCGAAGCGGAGCTTGGTCTCAAGGAACAGGCCTGGAACACCCTTGTCGACCAGAAGCTGCTTGAAGAGCAGTTCCGGAAGTTCCGGATCACCATCGAAGATTCTGAAATCCTGGCTGCCATCCAGCGCCCCGATCCGCCCCAGATCATCGCACGCAACTTCATGGACCCCGCTACCGGCGCCATCGACCGCGCACGGCTTGACAGCGCCCGCAAGGATCCCCGGAACAAGGAAATGTGGGTACAGGTCGAGGACATCATCCGCCGTGAACTGAAGATCCAGAAGCTGCTTCGTGCGCTCGGCACGATGGCGCACGTGACGGACCGGGAGGTCGATGAACTCGTCCGCCGCCAGTACACCCGCATGTCGGCTTCGTTCATCCCCGTTCCCTACAGCTACGCCGGAGATGATGCCAGCTTCCCGGTGAAGGATGATGAACTGCGGAAGTATTATGACGAGCACAAGGAGATGTTCCCTCAGCCTCCTTCGCGTTCGGCTGAGTACGTCTTCTTCCCGCTCGTTCCTTCAGCAAAGGACAGTCTGCTGGCCCGCAGTGAACTCGAGTCACTCAGGAGCGACTTTGCCTCTGCCTCCTCCGACAGCGCGTTCGTGTCGGTGCAGAGCGACGAGTCCCGTGGTGCCGACATGGTGTTTGACCGTTCCGCTTTTTCACCTGCAGCAGGTTCTGCTGTTTTCGGCTCCCCTTCCATGCGGCCGGGCGGGATGATCGGCCCCGTCGCAGACCAGGGAGCCTACTGGCTTCTGAAGGTGAAGCAGATCGTGACGGCTCCACGACCCCTGGCCCGTGCGTCGCACATCCTCATCGGCTTCAACCCCGCTAACAGGGCCGAGCTCCTGCAGGCACAGGCGAAGGCGGAGATGATTCTCCGGCAGCTCAAAGCCGGTGCTTCGTTTGCTGACCTTGCAAGCCGCTACTCCGCTGACCCCGGCAGCGCCCGGAGCGGTGGCCAGCTTGGCTGGTTCCGGAGTGATCGCATGGTGCCGGAGTTCGCCGATGCGGTCTTCAAGGCAGCGCCGGGAACGATTGTCGGTCCGGTTGCAACCCGCTTCGGCTTTCATATCATAAAGGTTGAAGGGTTTGACAGCAGCGCATTTATCGGCTCCGCCCTTACCCGCAGCATCCGTCCTTCTTCCGAAACCACTGAAAGCGTGCGGCGCATCGCCATGGCGTTCCAGATGGATGCGAAGGATAAGGGATTTGCGAAGACAGCCGAAACTGAAAAACGCGAGATTGCCAAAACCGGCGACTTCACCCGCAACATGCCGATTCCCTCCATCGGCTACAGCGAAAAGATTGCTTCATTCGCCTTCAAGGCCGGTGAGGGGGATCTCTCCGACGTACTTGATACCGAGCGGGGATTCTATGTCATGAGCCTTACCGGGAAGAACGACACCGGTTACCGCAAGCTTGACGATGAGCTTGAATCGGCCATTACCACGGAACTGAAACGGGAGAAAAAGGGGGAGTTCATCAAAAAGAAGCTGCAGGCGCTGGTCTCGGTTCCCGGCGCCACGCTGCAGAAGATCGCTGCCGCGGACAAGAACTTCAGCCTCTTCACTGCCGACGACATCCGCTGGAGCGACGGGTTCATCCCGGGCTACGGGGTTGACCGTCCCCTTGTGGAAGCCATGGCCGGCATGCCGGTGCAGAAGCTCTCCCTGCCTGTCAGGGGTAATGACGGCTTTGCCGTCTTCATGGTGCAGAAGAAAGCCCTTCCCGAAGGGCTGGACCCCGCCCTTGAAAAAGCGGCTGTCGCCCCCCGTCTCCTGCAGATGAAGCAGGAACAGCTCTTCAGCGAATACTTCGCTTCCATCCGCAAACAGGCCAAGATCGAGGATACCCGCCCCTGAACGGGGCGGGGTTCGGGAAACGGGGGAAAGCCTCCATCCGCTCCGGCGAGCGGAGAAACAGATGGTTTCTCAGATGAAGGTCGCGATGTGCTGTATCGACATTGAATGCAGTCCGGGTGAAAAGCTCATGCAGGTCCTGGTTGACAGCTGCAGGTTCCCCGTATGAAGCAATGAACTCCGCGATTTCCAGATAACCGGCATCATCGCTATCGATATGGTGCAGCATTGTCATGCACCGGGTGCCATGGGATGACGCCTCTGTTCTTCTGCAGGAAGGGCTTCCCGCCGCAGTATCAGCTGTTGGCCCCGCCGGTCGGGACATGAGTCCATGAAGACCCCGAAATTTGAATCCACAGGGTAGAATACTCCTTCTTTGAGGATAACTGTTTATTGCTGTATATGTGTTCTTTCTAAATGATGGTTATCGTTATCTGGTCATTATGCTGTCCCCGCCTGCATGGTAGAAAGAATGGCACCCTGATGGATGAAGACAGGCACTGGAAGCCGCGTCGGTTGTTATGATGCATCCTACGGGTTTCTGTTTGGTACTTGTTCTGAAGTATGTAATATTCAAGTTGAACTTGAAAATTGCATAACAATGATCCAAAGACATCTTGCTCCTACCATGAAGGAGAGGTCAAGGCAGTACCCGATCGTCACCCTCACCGGGCCCCGCCAATCTGGAAAAACGACTCTCTGTAGGCAATGCTTTCCAGAAAAGCCATACAGCAACCTCGAACGGCCGGATACGAGGACATTTGCACAGTCCGACCCCCGGGGGTACCTTGAGCAGTTTCCCGAGGGAGCCGTTCTTGATGAGATTCAGAGAGTGCCCGAACTGCTTTCCTGGCTTCAGGTCCGGGTTGACCTGCATAACCGCAAAGGCGAGTTCATCCTGACTGGCAGCCATCACTTCGAGCTTAGTCGTAGCGTCAGCCAATCTCTGGCAGGTCGTACGGCTCTGCTCGAACTTCTCCCCCTCTCCATTGCGGAGCTGCAGGGCGCTGGCGCCGACACCTCCATCAACCGAATGCTTTATGCCGGAGGATACCCGCGCATCCATGCCGACAGGCTTGATCCGACGGTCCTGCTCGGAGACTATTTTGCAACATACATTGAAAGGGATCTTCGCGAACTGATGCAGCTCCGCAATCTCAGCGCATTCGAAACCTTTGTGCGTCTTGCCGCCGGCAGGACCGGTCAGCTTCTGAACCTACAGAGTCTCGCGGCCGACTCGGGCATTTCGAGCCAGACGGCAAGGGCATGGATGAGCGTTCTTGAGGCATCTTTTATCGTTTTCCTTCTCCCTCCATGGTTCGCCAACATTGGCAAGCGCCTGACCAAATCACCCAAGCTCTACTTTTGTGATGTGGGTCTGGCCGCCTGGCTTATCGGCATCCGTGATGAAACGCATCTGGCTTCACACCCCCTTCGAGGGAACCTGTTCGAGAATCTGGTTGTCCTGGAGGTCGTGAAGAGGCAGAAAAATCTGGGGCGGCACTCCCGTCTCTTTTTTTACCGGGACAGCAACGGCAGGGAGGTTGACCTGCTCTTTGAAGATGGGGAGAAGATCGGTCTTGCCGAAATTAAATCAGGAATGACTGTTGCGAAGGAGGCCTTTACCTCGTTGCACGCTGTCCATAACACGCTCGGTGAACGCGTTCAGACGTTAAGCCTGATCTATGGCGGCACGGAACACCAACGGCGGAGTGATGTCGATGTGATCGGCTACCAAAGCGCCTCAAGGCTCGTCGATGAGCATGGATGAGGGGGGAGGGGGGCAACGACACCCGGGAGCCCTTAGCGGCATCACGGGTGATTACACACCCGCCCTCGACGGAGCGGGTCCTGCAGAATGCTTTCAGTTTTTTCAGGTTCCCGGCCTCTATAGCACCGTCCATGAACTTGACCTCGAACGGCACGAGTCGTTCGCCTGTGTCGGCGATGACATCAATCTCATGCTGGGTGGAAGGGTCTCTCCAGTACGAAAATGCGCCGCTCTCTTTGTGGTGGCATTCGAAGACGTGTTTATGCTGTTCCCGCCTGCATGGTAGAAAGAATGGCACCCTGAAGGATGAAGACAGGGACTGGAAGCCGCGTCGGTTGTTATGATGCATCCTACGGGTTTCTGTTTGGTACTTGTTCTGAAGTATGTAATATTCAAGTTGAACTTGAAAATTGCATAACCGGCAAAAGCCCTGCAGCCGAATTGAAATCAGGGCTTACAGGAAAATGCATCACACCGCCCATCTCCAGCGCCTGCAGAATCTCATCAAACCAGTAACCCCAACCTCATCACGCTCCACGGCCATCTCCCCCCACCCCAACAAAGGAATCATCCACATCTACGACTCCATCGAGCTGAACCTCCCGCAGCTGGCTCGTATGGGGCAGAATCGCCGAAATGGCTATCAGGCTGATGGGATACCGCATCCGGCAGCCCATGGCGGCCGGACCGCCCTACGAATGCAGTTGGAGTGAAGCTCACGCATTGTCACGCTTGCACCAAACAGAGCTGCCCTGCATGGTACTGAGTAGATTTACTCAGTACCATGCAAGGCGCTGCGTTCTGGTTGAGGAAAACGGCAAGGCTAGGATTAATACCACATGCAGAAGAATGGTGAAGCGCCTTTCGGGTCAACTCGAGAACACTTTCCATCGAAGGGCTGCAATGTGTTCGAGGTTTGGCGAAACCTACATCCTTGGCGATCCTTCGGCCTTGGAGAACGGATGTAATCGATGGTTGGGACGGGCTTAACAAAAGGCTGCGTAATCAACGCGGTCGTGAATGATTGGTGGGGCAAGCCTACGCAAACCCCAGCCACAAAGCCAATGCCCGGTTAATGGCGAGTAAGCTTGTATCATCGAGCCGTCCAAAAACAGGCCCCACCTTTTCAGAAGGGACGGTCTGGATTTTATCCACCATCACTTGGGAAAGCTTTTTCAGGTTGTTGTCTGCCGTCGGAGGAATCTCAATGCGAAACAACGGCGCTGAACGAAGTTCGCTGGTCACGGGCAGCACCGTCACAGAAGGATGTTCAGAAAAGAAATCAGACTGAACGACGAGGGCAGGGCGTGGCTTGCCGTAGTCGCCTGATAATGCAATGGAGACGAGCTCGCCCCGCTTCATGCCGTCCACCCTTCACGGTCTGCGGCCTTTTCCAGAAACTGCAGGACTTCCTTTTCCTGATGATCTTTTTTCAAAAGGGCCGATTGCCGCCTGCACTCCGCCGCGAACCCTGCCCGCCGGGTATCGGGAACCCATATTTGCAACGGGCGCATCCCGGCCTTGCGTAAGCCCGCCCTGTACTTTTGAACTCTTTCGGCTACCCCCGCCATAGTATCCATCCTTGAGTTATTGTTTGATCCTGTAACATGTAACATATACTAAAACATCGCTACATGCAACAAAATTCCGTATCGAAAAGACAGAAAAGGGGTCCCGACAAAAAGCCGGTAAAAAGTACGCCCCCGGCGAAAGTCTTCGATAATAATCGATTGATACATTCTCAGTGAGATCAGAGAGAAAAACAATATGGAATCAATCTCATGCTGGGTGGAAGGGTCTCTCCCGTACGAAAATGCGCCGCTCTCTTTGTGGTGGCATTCGAAGACGTGTTTGAAAAATGCTGTTTCAACAACCCGGCCAAGCGCTGTGGAGTCTTCCAGCAGGCCTTTCTCTCTCGGCCCCTCAGTATTTCCTTGCCGTAACCAGGCGGCTTCAGCCGGTATATCAGGTGAGCTGATTCAAGCAGCATCATGAAGTTGAGTACAGTCTTTTTATTGACATCAAGATTGTTGCAGCGTGTGGGGATGTCAAGCATCCCCCCGTCATGCTGGCAGAAATACAGAAATGTCTGCTCAAGCTCCTTGAGTCTCCTTACGCCGAACATGGAGCAGATGTCGCGCTTGAGGACTTTGTCGACAATGTCTTCACGAAGAAGTTTCTGTGCCATAGGGGTGCTTTCCAGTAGTGCGGTCTGGGGAAAGCCGCCACGAAGCAGGTAGCTATGAAACAACCCTGTCAGCGGCCGGCACTCCTCTCCAACCCGGCTGAAGCGGGGCCGCTCGGCCTCGAGCAGTTCCCCAGGAGATGAGAGTAGAGGGATGTCAGCGAGGGCCTCCTTTCTCAAGAGCATGTATTGGCGGAAAAGGCTGCCGTACGGTCTCATTTCAGGGCACAGGGCCTCTTTCATCCAATTCTTTCCAGTGACTGCTCCACACCGTCAAAGATTGCTCCGGCTACGCTTTCCGGGAACCCGGACGGGAGTTGTCGGGCGGTATCCATAAGAACCTGCGGCGTTCGCTGCAGCATATCATCGATGATGGTTTCGGCGGTACGCCCTGTAAGGCCGCAGCTTCTTGCGGTGGTGATGAAGTGGCGCCGTGTCATGCCTGCCCATCGGTACACACGGCTTTTACCCCAAAGAGCCATGGCCATGGTGATTTCTCCGGGAGGAAGCTGATTTCGGCCGTTTCCGATGACAGGAAAAGCCGAGAGGGTATCATAGAGGGGCGTGAGGTGGAACGTTCCTGTGGGACCAAGGAAGATGCTGAAGTTTTTTGCGTGCCCATCGATAGCCGCGAGAAGAAAAAAGGCAACCTGTGTCTGGAAGAACAGCTTCCGGTCATCCTCTGCACGCGCTGAGCCGAGGAGGAGCTGCATGATGGCTTCGATGCCCGGACCGCCATCGCTTTCGTATTTCTGCCAAGGCGGTGTCCCGGTGGCCTGGCAGAGGTCTTCCTGCGGGAGGCGCATGATCCAGTCCCCTTCACGGGACGGTTTTCTGTCGAAGCGTTCTACAACGAGCGATTTCACGTCGCTGAAGGTTTCGATGGTTGCTTTGGCGACAGGAAGTCCGTAAGCCTCGAGGATCTTCAGGGAGAGCCACTCGTTTTCGATCGACAAATCCATGTTGATATGGTTTTGGCCGATTGTGCCGAGTGGCAGTTTGAGGATATGGGTTGAGGGTGTGGTGCCGTGGGGAATCATCCACCGGCCTTCATGAAAAAGAAGGGCCGTTTTTTCCTTTGCCCCGGAAAGAGAAATCCTGAATTCGTCACCCGCCTGTTCTCTTTTGCCGAAGGCGGCGTCCCGGGTTGTATTATTGCAGAGGGATGCGATTCCTGCCGGGTCAAGAGCCGTTGCCCGGATGGTTCGGATATCTTCTCCTGTATCGTTTGGGGCGAGAAGCTGGATGGCGCCAACACAATCGCGTCCGGTTTCCTGCAGGAGCGAAAACGGATCGATGCCTCCGGCGGCAAAGCGGTTCTGGATTCTTCGCCTGATCTGGTCATTGTTCGGCAACAGGTTGTCGAAGTAGGCGTAGACCGCTTCACCACGGTAAGGTTCAGTTCGTAACGGCATGGAAAGAGAGATCGGCCGGGCATGCGGCAGGGTAAGCCACGAGGCTGTATAGCCGAACTCATGCATACCGTTTGGGCGGACAGTCCAGTTTCCGACATCCTCTCCATTCATCAGGAGCCGGAGCATTTTCGTGCTTGATGGTCTGCCCATTACCACTCGCCTTTGTCTGTTGATCCATCTGCTTTTCTTTTGAGCGAGAGTTCAAGGCCGAGGGCGGAAAGCAGTTTGAAGAGGTTTCCGATGGAGCAGCGTTCCGGGTGGTTTTCAAAGGCCGATACCATTTTTTGGCTCATCCCGACTCTCTCTGCCGCTTGCTCCTGTGACAGCTGCTGTTCCTTGCGATATCCCTGCAGCAGCAGTGCAAGTTGTTTCGTGGTGCGGATGGTGTTCATCTGGCGTCTTGTACGAATTTTGATGGTACCCTCGTTATGAGGGCCTTACTGTCAATGGCCAACACTCGATTATCCTTTATATGGGATAAAACCAATTTATCCCTTTTTCGGGATAAAACAACGAATCCTGCTGGTTGGATTATGGAAAAAAAGGGAAATCCGTCTGACGGCGGTGCCAGGAGTGCTACGGCTCTCTCTTGCTCTCTTCCTCTATCTCTGCCGGACGGGAGCGTCGGTAAAGGGGGGGGACGTCGCATACGGCTCTGGTATGAGGACGTGCAGGGGGCTGTATTCGTAATGAACGGGCACGGGTGAGCAGGCATCGTTCCATCTTCCCCTTGTCGGCGGAGCATACGCTGCCTGCAAGGGGTGTGCTGGGGGCCTGTGTTTTTACTGTGGAATCCAGGGCGGTTTTCAGTGCATGCTGCGGCACCGTTCAAGGCGGTCCTTGATGGCTTCTGCGGTGGTGAGCATCAGGCACTCACGGGCGAGCCCTTCGGTTTCTTCGAGCGTGTAGCGGCCGACGAGCGACTTGAGTTTTGCGATGTCGGAGCTGACCACGCTGAAGTGGCGGAGGCCGCATCCGAGGAGGAATGGAAGGGCGAGCGGGTCGGAACCCATGTCGCCGCATATGATCGCCTTGCAGCGGTTTTTCTGTGCCGTTGAAATAATGCGGTACAGCTGGCGGATGAGTGCGGGGTGGAACTTCTCGAACAGGTCCTGTACGATGACGTTGTTGCGGTCGACGGCAAGGGTGTACTGGGTGAGATCGTTGGTGCCGATGCTGATGAAGTCGACCACCCGGGTGATCTCCTCGATCAGCTCCACGGCTGCCGGCACTTCAATCATGGCGCCGAAGCCGGGTTTTTCGATCTGCAGTCCGCTTTTCTGTGAAATCTCCAGGTAGAGCCTGTCCAGAATGGCGCGTACCGCCGCAATCTCGTCAAGCGACATGATCATCGGTACGAGGATGTCGATGTTGCCGTGGAGGTTGGCTTTCAGTATGGCCGTGATCTGTGCTTCGATGATTTCAGGCAGGTCGAGCAGGATGCGCACGCCCCGCCAGCCGAGGTTGGGGTTGGGTTCCTTGACTGGCGAGTACATCAGCTTGTCCCCTCCGATGTCAAAAAGACGGATATCGAGCGGCAGGGGGGCGATGGCGTCGGCCATCTGGAAGTAGTAGCGTTCCTGGAGGGACTCTGAGGGTACTTTGGATGCGTCGGTGAACAGGTTCTCGCTCCGGAACAGCCCCACGCCTTCGGCGCCGGCAGCGCAGATGGCGTCGAGTTCCTCCTTGAAGTCGATGTTCGCGTAGAAGCAGATCCGTACGCCGCACTTCGTCATTGCGGGATAGACGGCCGCTTCCGACTCATCCTCTTCACTTTTCTGCTCGGCCTTCTGGCGGGCGGTGTATTCAGCAATGCTTTCTTCCGAAGGGTCGACAAGCACCGTGCCGGTGCTTCCGTCGATGATCATCTGCCGTCCTGCAACCACCTTCTGCGACAGTTTGCCGAGCCCGACGACCATCGGAATCTTCAGTGACTTGCAGATGAGGGAGATATGCGAGGTCTTTCCTCCCGTGTCAGTGACGAACCCCTTGATGTTGCTGCGGCTGAGTAGCACGATGTCGGCCGGTGAGAGGTGGTCGGAGGCTACAATCACCCCTTCAGGGATCCATGAGTGCAGTTTACGGACATGGAGATTGCGGATGATGCGGTCCTTGATGTCCTGCATGTCGTCGGCGCGCTCCTGGAACAGTTCGTCGTCCGACTTGCGGAACAGCTCAAGGTACTTCGAGAACTCCTCCTCGATGACGAGGTTCGCAGGCCGCATCTCAGAGCGGATGCGCCGGGTGACCGATTCGGTGAGCACGGGATCGTGCAGCACCATGATTTGCGCCTGAAAGAGGTTCGAGTAGCTTTTTCCGAGCTTCTTGATGGTGACGCGCTCTATTTTACGGAGCTCCTTCTCCGAGCGGCCGAGCGCAGTGAGGAACCGCTCGACCTCCGCTTCGGTCTTTTCGGGTTCCAGCTTCAGGGGAAGCGGAATCTCCGTCTCTTTTACGAACGCATAGCACTCCCCGATTGCGATGCCGCGGGATGCGGCGATGCCCGTGTAGCGCTCCTCCTTGCGCCGCCGGCTTTTTCGGGCGCCTGGTACTGCATCTTCCGCTCCTTTCCGGGTGGCGGGAGGCTCCTCGTTCGGTGTGTGTGCGGGCATGAGGTAATCAGGTTAAAACGGTGCTTCGTCATGATTGATATAGGCCCCCTCTCTGTCCGGCGGCTGGTCCGCTTCGGGCGCCCGGTAGTGGTCGGTGTTGCCGTAATCGACTTCGGATTCAGCTGCTGCGGTGATGTAGGCGTTGGCCATCGACTGGAACCGTCCGTGGTTCTTCAGGAACAGCAGGCGGATGTCGCCGATCGGACCGTTTCGCTGTTTGCCGATGACGATCTCCACCACGTCTTTGGTGGAGGAGCCGTCTTCGAAGGTCTGTTTACCGTACATCTCGGGGCGTGAGAGGAACATCACCACGTCGGCATCCTGCTCGATGGAGCCCGATTCACGAAGGTCGGAAAGCTGCGGGCGGCGGTCGCCGGTGCGCTGCTCGACGGAGCGGTTGAGCTGGGCGAGGGCGATGACCGGGATGTTGAGCTCTTTGGCCAGCGCTTTCAGTGACCTCGATATCTGGGCGATCTCCTGCTCGCGGTTGCTCTTGCCGTCACGCACGGGACTTACCAGCTGGAGGTAGTCAACGACCACCATGCCGATGTCATGCTCCTGCTTCATGCGCCGGGTCTTGGCGGTCAGCTCCATGATGGAGATGCCCGGCGTGTCGTCGATGAAGAGCTTTGCCTCGTTCAGCTTGTCCATATTGTTGATGATGCGTCCCATCATCTCGTTTGAAATCCTGCCGGTCCTCACCAGCTGCGACTCCACCATGGCCTCGGCGCACATGAGCCTGACGGCCAGCTGCACTTCGGCCATTTCAAGGGAGAAGAAGAGCACCGGTGTCTGGAAATCGACGGCCGCGTTGCGGGCGAGCGCCAGCGAAAACGCGGTTTTGCCGGCCGAAGGACGCGCAGCGATGATGATCATGTCAGAGCGCTGGAACCCGGCCGTCATCTGGTCGAGCTCCGAGAACCCCGATCCAACACCGGTCACCGATGACTGGGAGGCGCGGAGGGTTTCGAGCATATGGATGCCGTTCTTCACCAGCTCCTTGATGGGTGTGGCCCTTTTCTTGATGCCCGCCTGCGAGATGTTGAAGAACTGCTGGGAGGCGTGCTCCACAAGATCGAAGATGTCCATCGACGAACTGTAGGAGCTCTCCGAGATCTTCGTCGATATCGATATCATCCTCCGGTAGAGGAACTTCTCCTTTGCCAGGCGCGCATAGTACTCCACATTGGCAGCGCTGATCACCTTGCCGGAGAGTTCCGCCAGATAGTGTCTTCCGCCGATGTTGTCGAGCTCGCCCATCTTCACCAGCTCTTCGCTCACGGTGATGAGGTCGATCGCCTGCCGCTTGTTGTAGAGCTGCATCATTGCCCGGAAGATGATCTGGTGGCGCCGCTCATAGAACACCAGGGCTCCGCTGTCGGCGAAGATCTGCACGACCTGCTCTATCGGATCCTCCTCAAGCAGCAGGCACGCAAGCACCTCCTGCTCGATTTCCGTGGAGTAGGGCGGTATGCGGCTCTCTCTGGAAAAATCGATGTC
The DNA here is from genome assembly GCF_001622165.1 of Pelodictyon luteolum. GTDB lineage: Bacteria > Bacteroidota > Chlorobiia > Chlorobiales > Chlorobiaceae > Chlorobium > Chlorobium luteolum_B. The sequence continues at coordinate 2,502 of NZ_LVWG01000021.1, read as the reverse complement.
CTGATCGAAATCTATGATGTTCCTGTCCTCTTTTCTGTCCCTTTTCATTCAGCCCCCGTCTCCTTGACGGGCATGGTAATGTTGTCATAATGGTGCCTGAGCAGCTGCACGTCCTCCCAGCACCCCCGCTTCCAGTTGGGGTTGCGGAGCAGTGCGGCCGGATGGTAGGTCACGAAGCAGTCGACTCCTTCCCACTGAAGCACCTGCCCCCGCATCGCACCCATCGAAAGCGAGTTCTGGAGGATGGTGTTTGCCGCAACCTTTCCGAGCAGGAGGATCACCTTCGGGCGGATGATTTCGATCTGGCTTTTCAGCCACGGGGTACATGCCGCTATTTCATCATGCGCCGGGTTGCGGTTCTGTGGCGGCCGGCACTTGACGATGTTGCAGATGAACACCTCCTCGCGGCTGAAGCCGATTGCCGCAAGGATTTTGGTGAGCAGCTGGCCCGAGCGGCCGACGAATGGCTTGCCTGTTGCATCCTCCTCGGCCCCGGGTCCTTCACCGATCACCACCAGCTTCGCTGCGGGGTCGCCTTCACCGAACACAACCGTGTTGCGGGTTTCGGCAAGCCGGCATTTCCGGCACTCGAGCGTTTCCAGGCGGAGTGCCCCGAGTGCTTCTGTGGCGGGTACGTCCTTCAAGCGTTCCCTCCCTCCGCCCCCATAATCCTGGAGACGGCCTCAAGCAGCTTTCCTGCGGCCTCGTCTTTCGTCATAAGGGGGAGCGCATCCGTTCTGCCGTTCCGCTCAATAAGGGTCAGGCGGTTCGTATCGCCCTCAAAGCCCGAACCCGGCTGTTCGAAGGTATTGAATGCGATGAGGTCGAGGTTCTTCGATTCGAGCTTGCCTTTTGCGTTCCCGAGGCCTCCGGCAGTTTCTAGCGCAAAGCCTACGGCGAGCTGTCCAGCCTTTTTCTGTGCTCCGAACCCGGCAAGGATGTCGGGGCTCAGCTGGAGCTGCACCGCCATCGTCTCTGCACCCTTCTTCATCTTGCCCTCAACCGCTTCCAGCGGACGGTAGTCGGCCACCGCTGCCGCCCCGATGAAGATGTCCGTGCCCTCGTACAGAGCGCGTGCGGCTTCGTCCATCTCCCGGGCGCTCTCGACCTTGATGCACACAATGCCTTCGGGGGTTGGAAGCTGCACCGGACCGGTAATCAGGCTCACACGGGCACCGCGACGGTAAGCCGCCCGGGCGATGGCGAAGCCCATCCTGCCCGAAGAGTAATTGGAAATGAAGCGCACCCCGTCGATCTTTTCGCGCGTCGGGCCGGCAGTCACCACCACATGTTTTCCTCTGAGGATAGGGTCCGGTGTGAGTGCTTCCTGAAGCTGGCGTACGATCTCTTCGGGATCAGCCATGCGGCCGAGGCCGCACTGGCCTGAAGCGAGTTCTCCCTGTTCGGGGCTGAACACCCGGCACCCCTGTTGAGAGAGGGTACCTGTATTGCGCTGCACCGAAGGGGATGCGAACATATAGCCGTCCATGGCGGGGAAGATGAGCACCGGCCGGTCGGGACGGAGGGTGATGAAGCAGGCGGTCAGCATGTCGTCCGACAGCCCTGCGGCCAGTTTGGCAATCGTATTGGCTGTTGCCGGCGCAATGACGAGGGCGTCGGCCCACTCTCCAAGCGAGATGTGGGTTGTATAGTCGACTCCGGGAGTGTCGGTTGCGGGGAACATGCTGCGGAGGACGGGTTCCTGGGACACGGTCGCAAGAGAGAGCTCGCTGACGAACCGCCCGCCGGCTTCGGTCAGCGCAACCCTCACCTCAGCGCCCGCCTTTTTCAGGAGACGCACCAGATGTGGTGTTTTATACGCGGCAATTCCGCCGCACACCCCCAGTACAATCCGCTTTCCCTTCACGCTGCAACCCCTGTTTAATGCAAAAACCATATACCCTTAATGTACAAAATTCCCTTCCACAAAAAAGGTTGCCAGATGCCCCCTTTGAACCGCCTGAAGGGCCGGACAGAGGAGGTCTGACGTCATAGTTATCGTCATAGTTATCGTCATGGTGATTCAGGCAGGCTACGCCTATGTGCCCTACAGTTCTCTGGAAAGCGTCATCGAGATCAACAAAGAGGCCTACTATCTGGCGTTGCGGCAGACTCAGGGCGCGATTCGGACCGACGTCGCCGACTGGCAACCGTGGCTCGTGTTCTTTCTGCGTTCGCTGGCCGGACAGGGCCATCTGACACAGCATGGCCGAGGGCGGGGCGTGTGGTACGAGCCTGCTTAAACTCGAGCAGATGTTGTCTGATGGCTGGGGTCCACTTCAGTTCATGAACTCGCGAGTGTCGAAGCTAGTGTCGAAGGTGTCGAAGTTAGTGTCGAAGGTGTCGAAGTCTCCGATATTGCCTCTTCCATGGTACCCCTGCTTCGGTGTTGCAATCTGCCTCGAACCAGAAAAGAGATACTGACGTACTGAGGACTTGCTCTGCTCACACTACGAAGTACAGTCGCCATATTCTTTCAGGGCTTTCCTGACTTGTGCCAAA
>NZ_LVWG01000020.1 GCF_001622165.1 Pelodictyon luteolum | reverse complement strand
GGTGCTGAACCCGGCTGAAAAGTGAATGTTTTTTTCAAAAAAATGCGTCATCTTCGTTGACATTGTCCGCTTCTGTGTCTTTGTGCATTGCTCCTTCCCCCCCTTTATTAATAGTGTTGACCGGTGTCTAACGCTCGCGGGCACAATAAAACCAATCGTCCCATGTGCCCGTCAGTGACAGGATAACCGGGGGCATCGGACAATACCCGTCCGAGCGGATCAAAAAGAGATGAAAAACAAAGCAGCAGTGTTGGTGACCGCAGGGGTATCGGACACCCTTTGACCCACCATACCCCGCATATTTCATGAAGGAAAGCCAACACCATTCTCACTAATGGCGTAGCGGTGCTAATTGCCCCGCACACGAATAATACGGATAACACCGTAAAAGAAATGATGGGAAAGCAGAAAAGAACAGTAACTTTGCAGATATGCCCCATCCACCTCTGAACGCTGATGACATGGTGCAGTCCCGCCCTCCCATAGTCCGCATGCAGTACATCGACCAGCAGCTGCGCGACAACCACTACCCTAACTGCTCAATTATTGCGAGCTACTTCGAGGTATCGAGCAAAAGCATACAGCGCGACATCGACTACATGCGCGACCTGCTCCACGCTCCCATATCCTACGACCGGAAAAAGCGGGGATACTTCTATGAGGAAGAGGGATGGTCATACCTTGCCGCAACAACGCTGGAGCTGAGGGAGGCAGAAGCACTGATCGCCACGACAAAAGTCCTTCAGCAGTACCAGGGAACCCCATACTACAACGAGGTAAGCAGGGCTCTCGACAAGGTACGCCAGTACCTTCCCGAGAGCTCCGCCACAGATCACTTGCTCTCGGCATACTCCATTGAAAAACCGACACATCAGCCTGTTGAACCCCGGATGTTTGCGACACTTGAAGATGCCATCCGCTGCAGACTGAAGGTAACCATAACCTACCGCGCATCATACCGGGCCGCAAGCAGCGAAGCCGTAACGGAACGCACCATCCACCCCTACCTCTTCCATTACTCACAATCTCTCGATACCTGGTACCTCATCGGCTACTGCGAGCTCCGCCAGGACACCAGGACCTTCGCCCTGAACCGTATCCGGACCCTCTCGGTGACGGAGCGTCACTTTACCGTACCCGAATCATTCTCGATCGACGAGTACCTTGAAAAGACCTTCGATCTTGTCCACTCGAGCGAACAGATTGACGTCACTATCCGCTTCACCCCTTTTCAGGCACAGTGGATACGCGAACGACGCTGGCACCCGACTCAAGAAACAATAGAACATAAAGACGGCTCCCTCATCATGAAGATGAAGGTCGGCGCACTTGATGCGGTAAAGCGCTGGCTCATGGGGTTCGGAGAAGAAGCAGAAGCACTCGAGCCGCAGGAACTGAGGGTACTCCTCCATGACGAACTGAGCCGTGCAAACAATTTGTACGAGGATGTGAGGGCGAAGGGGCTGGAGTCGCTGCCGCTGTTTTAAAGGGCCCATAAAGAGCAGAACAACCGTGTCCCCACCATGACCATGCCGCGACGAATGAGAGAATACACGTTTTGCGAAGATCACTGATGAGCCTTATCATCCTAAACAAGGCGCCATCGTTATTTGTGACTTCAAAGGTTTTGTTCCTCCTGAAATGGTTAAGCGAAGGCCTGCAGTTATCGTTTCTCCCCGGATGCGTAAACGAGAGGGGCTTTGCACCATTGTCCCTTTAAGCACCACACCACCAAAGGATATCGAGGCATACCACTACAAGTTGTTCATTGACCCGGTTCTTCCGGAACCATATAGCGCCGAATTTCATTGGGTAAAAGCCGATATGGTATATACCGTCTCATTAGAAAGGCTGTATCTGCCCTTCTTCGGCAAAGATCAGGGAAAAAGAATGTACGATAAGAGGATTATAAGCAGAGACGACCTTGTCAACGTCCAGCAATGTATTTTGGCGGGATTAGGAATAAACGCTTGACGATGACTCCTCAAATGAGTACATTGCCCCTGTACCCGCTCTCCTGACTTGTCAGGATCGGGCTTAAGTCCACTTCGGTGGCCGCCATGCAAGAGAAAATCAATTTAGCATGGTGTTTTTTTTAAGGCTCTGTATTTGTACAGAGCCTTTTTTGTTACCCCGTTAACCTCACCTTCACCCCACCCGTAACCCCCTGAACACGCTCTCCCTTCCGCTGAACATCAAAGGAAACCGCCATCACCCGTTTGCCGGAGAACTGAGCACTCTGAGGAGAAAAGCCATCGCCAATGCGCGGGCACTGCCTGTAATGGCAGGATAACAGAGCCACATACCAACACACTCGGCCCCGACAGGCTGCTTGTCATCCGATCCACGGCCGCCGCAGAGGCTCCCTAATGTTGTTCGAAAATCCCGAACGATCTCACACTCTTCTCAAGCCATAGGACAGCCGTTGTCCTACCCCCCAGCATAGATTGCCATCACAGGACCAGCAGTCTTTATGTAAACAAGGCCACCTCTCCGACAGGAAAGGGCGACCCTCTGCTTGCGTATCGGGTTCTGATACAGGCAACACCAACAATCAAATCACTGACACATGAAAAAGACACTCTTGCATTTCCTTACAGCAGCCATCATTGCCGCACCAGCCGTAGCATCTGCACAACCTTATGTAAGCGGCTCATTCGGCCTCAGTATGCCGACGGAACTTGAGGTTGACTACAACGGACTTACCATACCGGCAGAATTCAAAACCGGTTACAGCATCAACGGTGCCGTAGGGTACGATTTCGGACAGCAGCGTGCAGAACTCGCCATCGGATACCAGCAGAACGACCTGGACTCCATTGCAGGGCAGGGCGAAAGCTTCTGGGATGATTATGGGATTGACATCAACAAAGTTGATTCCTCCGCACTGACCGTCATGGCAAACGGGTATTATGACATCACGATGGATAACTCCCCCATCGAACCCTACGCCATGGCGGGCATTGGCCTTGCAAGCCTGGACCTGACCGGATTTGAAGGCGATACCTATTTCGCCTGGCAGGTCGGTGCCGGTGTCGGGATTGAACTGGACAGCGATCTGACACTCGACCTCGGATACCGCTACCTGAAACCGACAGGAGTGAAACTCCAAGGGCACGACGCAAGCATCGGGTCCCACAACATCATGGTCGGCGCCCGCTACGCGTTGAACTAACCATACGACACGCCCGGCAGCGAATCATGTCGCTGCCGGTTGAGTCCCCGATTACGAATACCATAGACGATACGCCAACAGCAACCATATCTTATTATTGGTACCTACCGATACTTCGTCAGAAACTCATATATTACAGAGAAAATGCTGTTACCAGATTTACACCCATTGCCCCATTAAAACCCTACAGACCTGCCCTATCATCAAGGTCCGTTGGCACTGAACATTACCAAGGAAGTTGGAATCATAATCCGAAAAACACATATTCACCCCAAATTCCATGTTCCACCTTTTCAGAAAAAAAAGTCCTCCCCAGCCAGACAGCGCTCATTTCAAGAAAAAGAACTGTACCGTAAAGTCAGTGACCGCGTCATTGATGCGCTGAAAACCCATTCAACACAACTCTCTGACGAAGCAATCAGAACCATATGCAGTGATCTTATTGATGCCGAACTGGACATGGCATTTGACCGATGGCTTGAGGAAAACCTCGACCATTGCACCGAAGAGTCGTACTCGGATGAGCAGATCATGTCAAACGCTCGGGACCAAGTTATCGGCTGGGCATATGACACTCAGCAAAAAATCCTTGCTGAAAAGGCCATAGACGATGTTCTTGCTGATAAGCGATCGTGGCTCGAAAAGCTCTTCAGAAGCGCGCAAAAAGCCCCCACGTCCACCTCTGAACGATGACGACATGGTGCAGTCCCGCCCTCCCATAGTCCGCATGCAGTACATCGACCAGCAGCTGCGCGACAATTACTACCCTAACTGCCCAATTATTTGCACGCTACTTTGAAGTTCGGTCAAAATCCTGCACTACAGATAATAAATAATGCTAGAACACAGAAATGAACATACCGAAATTAGATCCAAGCAAGCGGCACAGAGAATATGACTCCTATAGCGATGAGTTGCGTTCGGAAGTTGTTCGTGGATGGCTATTCTCGAAAAAAAATCACAGACAACTAGATGAAGAAGTTCTTGGGTTAGACAGAAATATATCTAGAGGCTATCAGTCTATGGGTATACTTCACTTTCTCGGACTTAAAGCTGATTTCCATGGGATTTTCCAAGCCATTTCAGAATCACAAGTGATAGGTTTGCTTAAAGCTGACGAGCAGGACTTTAGTTCAGTCATATCGTTCTTAGAACGTGGTAGAAGTGCCATTAACATAAAAGCCCTGATTGAAACTGAAACTGCCGAAATAGCCAAATCCCGAACAGACACATCTGTAGCTCGAAATGAGCGTATTTTAAATGCAGAAAAAAGACCCAAAAGACAACGGGTTTATTCTTATACCTATCAACGGAATCCAGATATTGTTGTTGAGGCATTGCATCGAGCAGAGGGATTCTGTGAGAACTGTAAGAATCCTGCACCATTTAAGCGAGCATCGGACGGAACTCCATTCCTCGAAGTGCATCATATTAGATCCCTTTCCGATGGAGGAGAGGATACTCTCGAGAATGTCGTTGCATTGTGTCCAAATTGTCACCGCGAAAAACACTATGGATAGTTCTAACAAATCATTCCAGCGGAAGACGGAGTTCCAGCTGCTCAACGCGCTGCTGTCTGAAATGGCTTCAGGGCTTCAGCTGACGGAGTACCGGATGCTGGAGGTGTTCTGCCGGTGGCTGGGGAAGGGGGCAGATGCGGCGAGCGTCATCATCCAGTATCCGGAGAAGTTCGAGTTGAGGGACCGGCAGCAGGATCTCAACCTGTTGAAGGAGGCGGGGGGCCCTATGTGTTAACATAGATGTCGCGTCCAACAAGGAGGCGAACTATGGGTTACTCGCATGCCGTAAGGCACAGTGTTTTAAA
>NZ_LVWG01000019.1 GCF_001622165.1 Pelodictyon luteolum | reverse complement strand
CCACTTTTCATGATAGGCTCCAAGGGTTGAATGATTGCGGTTTATTACCAGGTATTGCTGCGTTCCTGCATTTCGTGGGTATAGGCGACAATGCGCATATAGCTCAGGAAAATGCGATAGGGCTGCGTTGTAAATGAAGCTAGAGCCAGAGACGGAGTCAGCCTGCGTGCCTGCATGAGGGGTATGATGCCCTGCATTGCGCTGATGCACTCCAGGATCACCATGTATGACAGCCCAAGCTTCAGGAACAGGAGCGGCATCGAGGAAATGATGACGAGCAGCGGATAGACACCGAGAAAAGCCATTTCCAGAAATGCACTTCCATATCCTATGAACAGCGACCATGGCATCCAGAACAGGCTGATGGGACCGCCGATGTCAGAAAACATCATCCCCCGATGCTCACGGTAGACCTGCAGATGGCCCCTTGACCAGCGTATGCGCTGCTTGCGGAGGCCCTTCCAGCCAGTCATAGCCGACGTGTATGAAACGGCTCTCGGCTCGTAGACAGCACGGTAGCCCAACTCCATCATTTCAAGCGTCATGTCGAAATCCTCCGCCAGAGTCCTGTTCCTGTACCCGCCGGTCTCAAGCAGTACACTGCGCCGGAAAGCGGTGGCGGGGCCCGGACATATGCTCACTGCGCCGCCCGACTTCAGCTGCGCCTTCTTGATGATGCTCTGGCCATAGATATACTCGATGGTCTGCATCCTGAGCAGGTAGCTGTTGTGCCGCTTCGGCAGCACCATACCGGCAACCGCACCGACGGTGTCATCACTGAAGCCTGCGACAAGGTAGCGGAGAACCTTGGGATCAAGCGATGAATCGGAATCAGTAAAAAAGATGATTTCACCCTTTGCCTTTTCAATCCCCCGGTTCAGCGCCTCCACCTTCCCCCGGTTGGTGCGCAGCCGTATCACGGAAACATCATATCGCTCGATGATTGGCAGGGTGAGGTCCCGCGAGCCGTCATCAACGATGATGATTTCGTATGCCGGGTAATCGAGAGCCAGAGCCGACTCTATGCACTGGGCAATGCTGTCCTCCTCATTGAAGGAGGGAATGATGACCGATACGAACGGAAGCGAGGTATTGCCTGCAACCCTCTTTTCCGGCATCAGGGTAAGGCCGATGAAAAAGAGGAACGGAAAGAGCGACCCCGAAAGATAGATCAGGAAGAACATGTCAAGCACCTGATGCATCCATACGGGAAATGACCGGGTCGGATTACCCCAGATGAGAACATTGAGCGAGTCGACCCACTCGGGCATGAAACTCCAGATTCCCATTGAAACCATCAGCGAGATGATCGCCGAGAGCATGACGGCTGCCGGATACCTGAGTCTGAAGGGCGAAGCTTCGGAGAGCTGCCCTGAAAGACGGATTGATGCAGTCTCGATCATTGTGCCTCCTAAGGGCAGGTTGTTCATTGCTTTCAGAAAATCGGAATCCAGCAGGAAATCCCGGCCTTGATGTCATGGTCCTGATCCTGCGGGGTGTCAAAGTAGCTGACGAACAGGTACTCCATATAGATCGAGACATTGCCCGGCAGGTACTGGTCAAGCACCAGCCTTGCACCGGGTCCGTACTGCACGTTGTTGAACCAGGAAGACCTGTTCCACTCCCTGTCCAGGAAATCATTTACCAGGTCGACCGTGACATAGGGCTCAAAGGAAGCATGGGCGATATTGACGCCGGTGCCGATCTTCGATGAGAGGGATCCTATCAGAAAATCGTCCTCTCCCTCATCACTGAAGGCCGTAGTATGCCATGCCAGCTCACCCCAGCTTTCCGTCCAGACCCGGAATTTCGGGTTAAGCGGTTTCTGGGTTGAAAACCAGAAGGAGAGACCGCTCTTGACGTTCTGGCGCTCTATACCGGCGGGAACCCGATCTTTCGTCCGGTCGAAGGATGAAGTCATCACCTCGTATTCCGAAAACAGCGAGGCACTGATGCCGCCGACATACTCATCCGACTTGTTCATGAATGAACGCTGGGTCGTGAGCTTCAAGCCGCCGGCAAAGACCTGATTATTGTTCCAGTAACTCCTGTTCAACGGCTTGTCAGCAAAATCATAGGTTATGCTCGCCCTGGCGTAGGGAGCAAGGTAGATGGCATCACTGAGATAGTGACGAGCTTCGAGGGTAAGAGGAAGCGAAAAGAGATAGTACCCGCTGCCATCCGGGATAGTGCCCTCCTCACGGGTCCTGTTGAAATTGTATTGCGTGTAATAGGACTCAATGCCGCCCTCGACGCATATTTCGTCAGCCGGTTTCTGATACCTGTCGGCCCCGATAGCGGAATCACACAGGAAAGATGTTCCTGCGGCAAAAAGCAATCCTGCAGCCAGAGCATTCATGTGCGTGCGATGTAGCATAAGACGTTGCGTTTAATTCTTTGACAGACGAGCAGGATTCCGGGCAGTGAAACCGCCAGAATCAGCCAAGTACCCTACGCCTCTGTATAAGCAATATTCATGCCAGCAATAGAATTCGGCAGCAACGGGTGTGCTATTCGCTTATAGATAATGCAGTTATCTGAGAGCGGGATGGCGGGATTTCAGGGATATCGGGAAATACTCCCATAAAAGCCATGAAATCAGAAATTCGGACTGTATCAGTCAATGATCTAAAAAGGAGCAGTAGTGTCAGAAATGCAGCAGTATGAGATGCAGAGCAGAAGAGGGGCGTTGTTTTCGGTATGAACGTTTATAAATTTGCATTAAAGCATAATTTTTGTTACCTATTCTCTCCTTTTCCGGCGAAGTGGCCGAGTGGCTAGGCAGAGGTCTGCAAAACCTCGTACAGCGGTTCGATTCCGCTCTTCGCCTCCAGGAGAGGTTTACATAGAGAAGCCTCAAACCTTCAAAACCCCTGTGAAATCAGGGGTTTTGCTGTTTCTGAGTCCTCATAAGTTTGCCCTGATTTGCTTTGATGGTCTGTCGTATAGGTATATTTTTAGGAATATCTTCTCAGGCTCACCACGTTAGTCGGCCGCACAAAATATACCTACGATGCCCGGACACACCGCTCCACTGTCCGCCCGCCGCGTCTTTTCGGTGCAATCAGTGATGTCGAAAACGTTGCCTGCCTGCCATCTCTTTTCTCCAATCAGTTCAGTGCTCTATGTTCTATTTTCTTTGCTGTGCCAGACCCGAATAATGACAACCGTATCGTTTTCACTCCGCATATAGCGAAGGACAAAAGCCCCGGCGCCAAAGGACACGACCCATTCCCGCCTGCCAGTGTCGTCTTCCATCGGACGTCCAATGTCTGGTATTGAGGTCAATATTCCCGCTCCGTCCAGAATGGACTTTGCTGCTCGGGCTGCCGCAAGAGGGCTTTTCTCGTACAAGAACACATACAGCCGCTCAACATCGGCTAATGCCTCTGGAAGCCATTTTATTTGGGGCAAGAGATCACCTTCCCCTGCGCCAGATTTTCAAGCCATTCAGCAGCTTTCTCATGGGACACCGCCTCGCCGGTTAATTGATAACGCTCCCAACGCTCCATATCCTCGCGTTTTTCGCGCTCATACTTTTCTTCGCGCTCAAGGAATGTTTCGATTGCTTTGCACATCAGCCAGTGCGGCGACCTGTCGCGGATACGAGCCAGCGCAGTAAGCCGTTGCTGTATGGTGTCGTCTAGTTTGACGCCTCTTGTCTGTGACATAACCCACTCTCCTTTTAGACAAAAAGTAATACTTATTGCAACCTATAACAACCCCACGCAAAGAAAAACTCCGCCATCCCGATGCAGCCTGCCACGCCTTTCACTGTGGCACTGAAGTTGCAGCAATTAATTGGAGAACCGACCACAACAGGCTTCCATTTGCACACGAAAACAACCATTCACCATGCAGCTGAACACTAAACCCTGCATCAGGCTTCTTGCCATCTTTCTGGCCGTATGGCTCTTGCTTCCAGTTACAAGCAATGCCGCAGAATCCGAACAAGACGAAAACAGGGGCACAACACCCGGAAACTACCGCACCGAACTGGCCATCGGGAGCGGCTACATGTGGGGATCGCTGAAAGAAACAAACGATGGCCTCACCGCTATCCCGGCTTTCGTCAGAATCGGGTTCAACATGAACCCGCTCTTCGGCATCAAGGGGAACAGCAGTTCACTGCAGTTTACCGTAGAACCATTCGTCAACACCATCATGGACCCGGAAACCGGCGTCGAAACGGGTTGCGGACCGGGTCTGCGATACCTGCATACCCTGAACCGCTCCATAGAGATCTATACCGAAACAGGTATTGCGCCTATGTACCTCAGCATCGACACGCTGGAGCAGGGCCATTCGGGGTTCAACTTCCTCACGCATGCAGGCGCAGGGCTCCAGTACCGCGTATCACCTGATATGGCAATCTTTACCGGCTACCGGTTCAGACATCTCTCGCACGGCAATATCGCCGACCGGGCGAACGCCGGCATCGAATCCTCAGCCATCGTTGCCGGAGTCGCATGGTACTATTGAGTACCATTCAACGTTTTTCGCCCGACAGAACGTACACTGGCAGAAGAGAAAGCCGCCGATCGAACAGCCCGGAAAATGAATGTGACCACAGATGCCGGCCGGGTCATGGATCCCCGGATAAGCAGTGCTTCACGAAGCGCCCCCCTCTGCCAGGGTGGGTGTCTGGCAGAGGATGGGTAATGGCAGTGTCAAACAAAACAACAGCCTGTCCGTAACGACAGGCTGTTGTTCATTATGCCCGCTCACGTGCGGACCATCCAGCATACCCTCCCCTGCTATCCCATCTCTTCAGCAGCTGCAATGATGGCAGCGATCAACCGCGCTATCGTGTCATCATCCATGAGGACCGGAATGTTCAGGCAGATGCTGCTGCGGAGCATTGCGCCGGTTTTCGGCCAGAGCGACTCAAGGTCTTTGTCGCTGTAACGGTCATAAGCCTTCAGAAGGTGGTCCCAGACACCGGCGAAGTGCCAGTCAAGGGCTTCGGGCAGGATTTTCGTGCCGAATCCTTTCCCCATAAGATGCGCTTCGAAGCGGAGAGCCGCCTCACGGTCGCGGACCCGGAAGATCAGGGTATCACCCTGAGAGCCATCCTCGTCGGCAAACGGACGGAGGGTGATGTTCGGGAGGTGCCGGATGGCGTCCTTGATCTGCTTCTTGTTCTCTTTGGCTTTCCGGAGGATGAATTCGATTTTGGAAAGCTGGCCGAGACCGATGGCGGCGGTCACTTCACTCAGGCGCAGGTTGAGCCCTTTAGCCCGGCGTGGATCCTTGCCGCGCGGCAGGCCCTCGAGGTGCATGTGTCCGTGGTCGGAAAACTCTGCTGCACGGTCGTAGATGTCACGATCGTTGGTGATGATGATGCCGCCCTCTCCGGTATGCAGCGTCTTGCCTGCGTCGAACGAGAACGAACCGACACGGCCTATGGTGCCGAGCTTCCTGCCTTTGTAGGTAGCCCCGAGCGCCTGTGCGGCATCCTCGACAAGCGTCAGATTGTGACGTCGGCAGATCTCGGCGAGCTCATCCATCTTCGGCGATGCCCACATCGGAACGGCAACGACCGCCTTTGTTTTCGGGGTTATGGCCTTTTCAACCTCAAGAGGATCAAGGTGGTAGGTTTCATCAAGCTCAACGGGGACAGGAACAGCACCGAGCGCGCTGATTGCTTCGATGGGGGCGATGAAGGTCCATGCTGTCGTGATCACCTCGTCTCCCGGTCCGATGCCGGCACCGGCAAGCGCGCAGTGGATGGCCGCCGTTCCCGACGACACGGCGTGGGCGTATTTCACCCCCATCCATGCCGCGAATTTCTCCTCAAACTCTCTTGCCTTGTAATTGCCCCCGCCGTAGCGGTAAAGGTTCACCTTCTCTTTGTTGAACAGCTCCTGTATTTCAGCGAGTTCTTCGCGGCCGATCAGTTCTGCGCCAGCCATAATGGTATGTGGTTGATTGTTATGTTGATGATGTTCGATTCAGACCAGGTTGCGGACAACAGCCTCAGCAGCCGCTCCGTCAAAGGGAACAGGGTTGCCGGAAAACGACCCCTGCAGCGCGCCCGAAGCTTCACGGGCAAACTCAGCAGCGTTGCCGCTGCCGTAGCCGTATGGCACCAGATTCGGAATACGGTAACGACGGTAGATGGTGTCCATCTCGGCAAGAAGCTCTGCGGTGGCGTCACTCTGGATGCTGCAGGCTCCGGTGGGGTTCAGCATTGCGTATTTATCATATCCCTGCAGGTGGTTGTAGCGCATGACCTCCTTGAGGAAGATTGCGCCGGCAAGTCCGTGCGGCACCCGGTGACGGACACCGAGGTAGTATGCAAAGCCGTTGGTCGGGCCGTCTCCGGAGTTCATGAGCGCAGCCGTACCGCAGACGCTGCCGATGGCAAGGTCGATTCTCGACTCTGCCCGGTCGAGCTGGTCCTGCACCAGAGCATAGAAGGTGCGGCGGAACCCTTCAATGGAAAAGATCCTGCTGAGCGGGGTATGCTTCACGGAACCGAAGCTGTCGACACAGTGCACCAGGCTGTCCATCGCCGAAGCGATGACGCTCTCCGTCGGCGCAGTCATGGAGAGCCGGGGGTCTATGACGCACTTTTTCGGAAAGTTCTTCCGGCTGTTGATGCCGAGCTTGCGCCCGGCGTCCTCGTCGATGAAGACGGCATTGTAGCTGACCTCCGCACCGCTGCCGAGAAGGGAGGGCACGGTGATGAGCGGAAGCGGGTCAAGGACATCGGCCGGGAACCCTTTCAGAAAGAGAGCCGGCACCTCGTTTGTCATGAGAAGGGCGATGCCCTTGCCGAGATCCATGGTGCTTCCGCCGCCGATGGCGATGACGGAGTCAATCGATTTCGGGCGGAAAAAACCGGCGACATCCTCAAGATGGCGGTAGGTCGGCTCACCCTTGAAGTCGTTGCAGTAGACGACGGCCCCGGGACTGGCTGCCGTGAGGTTCTTCAATACATCCCTGAAATAGGGGGAATCGGCAATGGCGGCATCATGGATGATGCCTGGACGTGAAACCCGCAAAGAAGCCAGGTGCGGATGGATCGAGAGCGCTTCATGCACCCCGATGGTGATGTCCGTGGAAAGAAAGAATTGCATGGGTTATTCAGGTTGGTGGTTAAGGGTTGACGGGCTGTGGGACCGCAAGCCCTTTGCTCTTCAGAAAGAATTCAATTAAGGCTATTTCTTCGATGGTGTCAATCTCCCAGGTCTGCCAGAACTCCATCGGGTAGGCCGCAAGCTTTCCCCCGATGCGATTTCCGGTCTCCCTGAGAAGACGGGGGCTGAATATGTAGATGGAGCCATTCTCGATGTACTGCGCCGGACGGTCCTGTCGCATGCCGCGGTTCCGCCAGTCGAAGTTGACGCTCTGCCAGCCGGTTTCCGCCTCCTCCCAGATGGTCAGGTCGTCTGCCCGCGTAACGGAAATGAGGGAATCGGCCTTCTCCGCAATAAAGCGCTCCACTGCCCGATCAATATCATCAGGCTTCCGGAGCGGGGATGTCGCCTGTAGAAACACGACGGCATCGGGATCCACGGCACCACCCTGAAGAAGCGAATCGAGGGTATGAAGGATGGCGGATTCGGAGGTGGCGGTGTCTCCCGAAAGTTCGGGGGGGCGGCGGACCACTTCGGCCCCGTACAGAAGGGAGACGGCAGCGATATCTTCATCGTCGGTCGACACAACGACCCGCTGAACAGCACGCGCCGCCCTGGCCTGCATGATGGTCCAGCCGAGGAGAGGCCGGCCTGCCAAAGGATGGATGTTCTTACCGGGCAGGCCTTTCGAGCCACCCCTTGCCGGGATGACGGCAACAGTGTGCATAGTGTAGGGTCCGCTTTACTGGTCGGGATTTCCGTCGGCTACAAGACGGCAGACATCGGCTATCCTCCGGGCTGCCGAACGGTTCTGCTCCGGCGTGAGCCGTTTCAGTTCTTCGGAAGAAAGTCCGCAATGCACCTCCTTCTCGAGCGCTGAACCCACAAAGATAGTGGATGAAAACTGCGCAATCAACATCCTTGCATTGGCTATCATCTCTTCGGTCCGGCCTTCGCTGTAGACGAGGCATCCGGGAGCGTAGCGTTCGATTTCACGGGTTGCGCGGAGAACATTTTCGTTGGGGTGCAGCTTGAAGATGAGCTGGCCTCCCCCGGCCAGTTCAAGGCAGCGTTCGATATGCCGGCGCCGGTTTTCGTAGATGAAGGTTTCGCGGTTGTCGGAGGTGCAGGCGAGCACGTAACCGTGGTGCTCGAAATCGTTCTCGAGGTACCGCCGGCAGTCATCGAAGTTCGGCATGCTCGTCACCACGATCTTTCCGGGATCGACCCCCTTTTGGATGAACAGGTCACGGTACCCCTCGCTGGCAACACAGAAACGGCTGTAAGCCCCTGACAGGCCGGTTGTAGCCGTGCCGGCAATCCATCGGGGGATCCACCGGAAATTCCGGGCGAGATGAAACAGGACGGTCTCGGGCTCCGTCATCCCCTCCTGCACGAGTACGATGCGGCGTGTGCGGATGTTATGTGGAACAATGAGATCGGTACAGGTGACGACGAGATCGTAGTCATGAAGAAGGCCGCCGGCATCAATCTGCAGTTCGTTTAGAAGAAGGTAGTTCCGGGCCCGCTCCCTGCGGCTGTGTCCCATGATGGTGAACTCGAGGAGCCCCGCATCTGCCGCGGCCCCGAGGATGCCGTCGGAATAAAACGGGGAGAACCAGCGATCGAACTCAGGCAGCTTTTCGGCTATCTGGTGCATCTGGGTGGTCTGGTTCATCGAACCGCAGATGAAGAGCGCACGTTTCTTCATGACCGCTCCCCCCTCACATGCTTTTGAGGGTCGAGACCTTCGGCGTCAGAAAGATGCACACCCGAGAGGAACATCCAGAGATAGCCCGAAGAGTACCAGAGCACCTCCTTGAACCGCCTGAGGAGTATGAACGCCCCCCCATATGCCATGGCGTCCGGAATACCGATGGCCTGAAAGAATGCCAGATACCCCAGATCCTGGATGCCGAGTCCCGACGGGATGAAAAAGAACACGGCCCGGAGCATGACGAGCGTCGTGTCGATTGCAAGCACCTGGGAAAAAGAGATGTCGACACCAAGCAGGCGGAGGATGATGAAGCTCTCAAGGGCCAGCATGGCCCAGCCGAGAAGGTACCAGAAAGTCGACTTGAAAAGCCGCATGGGTGAAGCGCCCCTGAAGCTCCGGAGTTGGCGGTCGGTATCCAGGAACCCTGATTCCCGCAGAAGCAGCCACTCCTTGGCCCGCTTGAATGGCACAAGCATCAGCATCCGGTGCAGCGCCGTTGCAGAATTGCTGTTGAGGATCAGAAGAAGAAACACCATGAACAGGAGAAACACCCCGGTACCGACGGCCAGCATAAGGTAGCCGAGGCCCCCGAACCCGGTAAGGTCCTCTGATACCTGCTGCAGAAGCATGAACCCCGCAAGGGCACCGATTACCGTATAGACGCCCTGCATGGCGCCGAGAAGCAGTTTTCGCACGGCAACTGCAGCGACCGCAACCGGTGTGTCGATACCCATCTGGCGGTTGCAGAGATACGGCCTCAGGGGCTCGCCCACCGCCACACCTGCAGGAAGGGTCATGGAAACCGTTTCTGCAATCACCTGGATCTTCATGAGCGGCCAGAACCGTATCCCTTTGGTACCGGGAGGAAAAACCTCTACCCAGGCCAGGGTTTCAAAGAAATGGAGTGCAAAAAAAGGCAGGAGAATGAAAACCGATGAGAAGCCGATGGAAGCAATCAGCTCGATCGAGCGCTGCAGGTCGATTGAACGGAACAGGAGGACTATGAGCACAAGACCAACGCCGAGGCCGGCGTATCCCGTCCATGTGGAAACAGATCTCTGGCCTTTCTGCATAAGAATTAAAACCAAACTTGGATTGAGACCCCCGGTGGCCGACGGTGAATGGCGGACGCAGGTGCCGGCGAAACAGACACCGGGCGCGGAGGGATGATGGGCAAAATAACGGCATTACGACAGATCGGCAAGATTTTGGCGCATTTCTTTTTAAAGGGGGCACTACGCTCTGCAACACTGCAGGAACCCTTCATACGTCACATTTGTGGCGCGCCCATTTTGAATTGAAGCGCGGTATTGTTACATATTTGTTTACTGTTCAGGCCGGGAAGGGCAAGAGCACTGCCACGTGGCCCGGTGCTATCCCCTATGGCTGGCCCCGTAAGTTAACCTCACACACACTGATGGGACTCATCAATCCCGACTTCCAGACCCTGCCGGAACTCTTTTCATCGGTATTCAGCCACTACCGCGGCCAGCCGACCCGGTTTCCGTTTGCCCACAAGCTTCAGGGCGTCTATGAACCGATCTCCTACGACCTGTTCCATGAAGATGTCCGGCGTTTTTCGGCTTATCTGAAGGAAAAAGGTACCGTCGCCGGAGACCGGGTGGCGATTCTGTCGGAAAACCGGCCCGGATGGTACCTCGCCGACATGGCGGTCCTGAGCCTCGGTGCCATTGACGTGCCTCTCTACCCATCCCTGCCGCCCAACCAGATAGAATACATCCTGAAAGATGCCGGGGTCCGCGCTGTCATCGTATCCAACATGCTCCAGCTCGGCAAGATCCTCTCCATCTGGCAGAATATCCCCGACCTTACGCAGGTCATCGTCATGAACCGCCTGGAAGAACCCGTCGAGGACGTCATCGACCTGAACAACGCCAAAGCCGCCGGCAGGCAGCTGCTGGAGGACAAGCCATGGACGCTTGAGGGGATAAAAGTCTCCCCCGACGATATAGCCACCATCATCTACACATCCGGCACCACCGGCCTCCCCAAGGGGGTCATGCTCACACACCGCAACCTCTGCGAGAACGTCAAATCGGCTTCGGACATCATCCGTATCGACGAATCCGACTGCAGCCTCTCCTTCCTTCCCCTCTCCCATGCCTATGAGCGGACCGGAGGCTATTACCTGCTCTTTGCCTGCGGCGCGTCGATCTACCTCGCCGAAAGCATCGAAACCGTGTCGCTGAACATCACCGAGGCACGCCCTACAATCATATTCACAGTGCCAAGGCTGTTCGACCGGATCAGGACGAACATGCAGAAACAGATTGCCACGGAAAGCCCCCTGAAGCAGAAAATCTTCAACTGGGCGGTTTCAACAGGAGAACACTACCACCGCAGCATTGCAATGAAAGGCAGTGTCTCCCCCCTCCTCAACATGCAGCATGCGGTGGCAGGAAAACTGGTATACCAGAAAATCAGTAAACGATTCGGCGGCCGGCTGCGCTACTTCGTGTCCGGCGGTGCTGCCCTGCCGCAGAAAACCGGCGAGTTCTTCCAGGCTCTCGGCATCACGATCCTCGAAGGGTTCGGCCTGACCGAGACCTCGCCCATCACCAATGTCAACCGGCCCGAAAAGGTGAAATTCGGCACAGTGGGGCCGACGGTGGCCAACGTCGAGATGAAGATCGCCGAAGACGGAGAGGTCCTCTTCAGGGGACCCAACATCATGAAAGGATACTGGCAGGACAGTGAGGCAACGGCTGAAGTGATCCGGGACGGATGGTTCCACAGCGGCGACATCGGTGAAATCGACAGTGAGGGCTACCTCAAGATCACCGACCGGAAAAAGCACATCATCGTCACCTCCGGAGGCAAGAACATCGCCCCGATGCCGATCGAGAACCTGATTGCCGAAAGCCCTTATGTAGACCAGGTGATGGTGGTCGGTGAAAAACGCCCGTTCCTCATTGCCCTCATCGTACCGGATTTTTTGAAACTCCGGGAATTTGCAGCATCGGCAGGCATTTCAGCTCCCGATGATGCAGGGCTCTGTCAACACAAGGAGATCGTGCAGATCTATGAAAAACTCCTGCGCAGCACCTCCCGCCAGCTTGCGACCCACGAAAAAGTGCGCCGCTTCATTCTTGCAAAAGAGCCTTTCACCATAGAAAACGGCCTCATGACGCCGACCCTGAAGGTGAAGCGCAAAACCATACTCGAACTGTATGAAAAAGAAATCGACGCCATCTACAGCGAACTGAACATGGTCTACAATACCGAGTAGCCTGCAATACCGCCATGGGGGGAGGAGAAGTCCTTCCCCCAACGCAACCTACTCCCGGATCCGCAGGAGCACTCCCCTTTCAGCACCCCCATCGACGTATTCCACCATACTCTCCCGCAACAGGTCGTCGGCAACCGAACGTATTCCTCCGGGACACTCCCTGTACTTCGACGCCAGAACATCCATCGGCAGCATGCCGTGCTGCAGGAGCTCCTTCAGCACCCTGCCCCTGTACCAGCGTCGCGACCCCTCGAACTTCGACTGCTGTGTACGGGCCCGGATGCCGGTTCGCTGTGAGGTAAGCTGAAGTGCGCCGTAGTCCATCAGCGCATTATGCCAGTCACGGCTCCTTCCGGAAGGAAGGACAAAATCGGCAAACGCCTGCAGCACACGCTGCGGGCTCTCTTCGGGAAGAGAGAACTCATGGATGAGGATCCTGCGGATGTTGGTATCGACGGCCGCAACGTCAAGGTTGTCGGCAAAGGCAGGAATGGAGCGGCAGCTGTACTCTCCGATACCCGGCAGGCGTTTCAGCTCAAAAGGAGTCGCCGGGAGTTCGCCCCTGTACTGACTGACAACGAGCCGGGCACACTGCTGAAGACGAACCGCCCTGGAATTGTACCCTAACCCGCTCCAGAGCGCAAGCACATCGCGGAGCGGAGCCTCAGCGAGGGTAAGGGGGTCCGGGAAGCGCCGCATCCACTCCAGATACTTCGGCACCACCCGTTCCGCCTGAGTCTGCTGGAGCATCACCTCGCTGACCATTACGGCGTAGCGGGACCCGGCGCTGCGCCAGGGAAACAGGCGGCCGTGGAGCTTATAGAACGAGAGGATGCGTTCCTGAAACAGGCGGACCTCCTCCATGGCGGGAAATGGCTGTAGAGGATCAGAGAGAGTGATCTTCACAGTGCAATGAAACGGTCCGCCACAATTCCCTTCCCGGTACGACGGAGGGTTGCGGCTTCATGAACGGGGTCGTGCCCGAAAAAGAGCGTCCAGCCTCCCGCTGCCGCATCTTCAAGCAAAGCTTCTTTTTCCTCAAGAACGACAAGAGGAAGGATGTCGTAGCCGGTCACCCACGGCAGGGGGATATGCGCGGCACTCGGCACAAGGTCGGCGCAGTGTACGAGCGTATCCTCACATCCCGTCACCTTCACGAGCTGCTGGCCGCGGGTATGGCCGTTGGAGGGAATGAGGCTGATGCCCTCAAAAAGCTCCAGGGCCCCATCAAGCACGTTGATCCTGCAGTGCTTGAGGAACGCATCGATGAAACGCTGATCATAGCTGGCCCTCTCCTTGCGGTTCGGATTTCGGGCGGTACGGAGGTTCTCCTCCTGAATGTGGAACTGTGCATCCGGAAACAGCGGAACGAGCTCTTCACCACAAGAACGAAAGGCACCGGCTATATGGTCGAAATGCAGATGGGTGAGAATGACGTCGGTAATGTCGGCAGCGGAGAGTCCGTTACGAGCCAGTTCCCTATCGAGCAGGAAAGCGGAAACATCATAGATGGAGAGGAGCTTTTCAGGCCAGGCGGTACCCATGCCGGTATCGACAAGGATGTTGCGGCCGAGTCCGGAAATGAGGAGAAGTGCCGTCGAAAGCCGTACGCGGTTCAATGCATCGGCTGGCGCTGCCTGCTCCCAGAATGTCTTTGGCACAACGCCGAACATGGCGCCTCCGTCAAGGGAGAACTGCTGGACGTGGAGGGTGGTAAGGGAGTAAGGACCGATCTTCATGGAAAAACGGTTCAGTTCGTCATGACTTCAAATGCCTGACATCAAAAGAAACTGCTGAACGAAGTCCGGCAGGAGCGGGCGCCCTGCCGGAACGTCAGAAGAATCAGGCCTTTTCGGCGAACTTGCGCTCTTTGACCTTCAGCGCAGCCTTGCCGGTACGCTTGCGGAGGTAGAAAAGCTTCGAGCGGCGGGCCTTGCCGTGCTTGAGGACGGTCACGCTTTCAATATTGGGCGAGTTGACCGGGATGATCCTCTCGACACCGACACCATGAGAAATCTTGCGGACGGTGATGGTCTTGGACGCACCGGCACCCCTGTCGCTGATGACAACGCCTTCGAACGCCTGAAGACGCTCTTTTTCGCCTTCGATGACGCGCAGCTGGATCCTTACGGTATCACCGGGGTTGAGGGCGGGGCATTCGACGCCGGGCTGGGTTGCCTCGACTAACTGAATTAACTGGTCCATTTCGACTACTGTTTGTTATTTAAGTTGCACTGTAAAATCATTCTACATCCTCGCTGAGAAGGTCGGGCCGCCTGCGGCGCGTCCTCTCCAGCGCATTTTCATGCCGCCACTGCTCTATTTTGGCATGATGGCCAGAAAGCAGTACGTCCGGAACCCTCATCCCCCTGAATTCGGGGGGCCTGGTATAATACGCACAGTCAAGCATGCCGGTCTGGAAGGAATCAGTCAGTGCCGACTCGCTGTCTCCAAGAACACCGGGAACCACGCGTAACAGGGCATCCATCATGAGGAGGGAGGGAATCTCCCCGCCTGAAAGAACCACGTCGCCTATGGAGAACTCCATGGTGACCAGCGACTGACGAACCCGTTCGTCAAGAGCCTTGTAGTGACCGCAGAGGAAGATCAGGTTCTTCATCCTCGACAGCCGGTTGGCATCACCCTGACGAAACGGCTGAGCGTCGGGCGTCGGGAAAATCACAGCATCGTACCGGCGTTCACTCTGGAGCTGTTCCACACAGGCAAAAACCGGTTCCGGCCTGAGCACCATTCCGGCACCTCCGCCGAAGGGCGAATCGTCAACCTGGCGGTACCGGCCGAGGCCGTAATCGTGCAGATTGTGCACGAAAATATCCGCATATCCTTTTTTCCGGGCAATGGCCAGAAGCCCGTTATCGAGCACTGAGTCAAAAAATCCCGGTATGACGGACAGCACATCGATTCTGATTCCATCCATCATCACTCCATCATCTCTCGATCAATGACGGTTATTGCCGTTCATTGCCGTTCATTGCCCGGATCAAACCGGTTCAGAGAAACTCATCAAATCGGGGCACGTGAATATAGCGACCCTCAAGGCTGATTTCCTCAACAAATTCTTCTATGGCCGGCACAAGCACCGAGCGTCCGGCGGAGATGATCTCATAAACCTCATGGGCAGGCATCGAAAGCACCTCTTTGAGGACACCGACCTCCTTTCTGCCGGCTCCGAGAACCTTCATGCCCTCGAGTTCATGCAGCCAGGCCCGGTCATCCTTGCGGGGTTCAGCCTCCGAAGCCTCAATAAAGAGTTTCCGGCCTGCAAGGGCTTCAGCTTTTTCACGGCTGTCTACCCCATCGAGGAACAGCCATGCAAAACCACCGCCGAGAGAAGCTTGCTTCACCGCACAGAGGACGGCATCCAGAGGGGAGCCGCCAACCCAATACGATTTGCGGGAAAGGAACTTCTCTGGATAGTCGGTCACAGGCTGCACTTTGAGTTCGCCTTTAAGCCCTCTCGGCTTGAGGACGATTCCGGTGAGCCAGAGTTCCATCCCTTTCAAAGAGAGAGAGGAAGCCGATCAGGCTTCCCCGCCCTCTTCCTTCTCTTCTGCCTTTGTCTCGGGAGCTTCTTCAGCTGCGGCCACAGGTGCCTCAGGAGCTGCCTCGGCCTGGACCTCGGGAGCAGCGGCGACTGCAACCTCGGCAACAGGAGCTTCAGCTACAGGAGCTGCAACCACGGGCGCTGCAACCTCTTCAGCTACTGCGGGCCTGCCCTCAGCCTCTTTCTTCAGCTGGCGGCGGCGCGACTTGACGTTGAGTCGTTTCTGGCGACGTTCTGCCTGCCTCTCCTGCCACTGCTCCATCGCCTCAGCAATCTCTGCATCGCTGCGGCCGAGCTTCTTGAGCCTCAGCTCATAGAGCAGGCCGGTCTTCTGTATAAGGCTGCGGACCGTCGAGGTCGGCTGTGCACCGGTCTGCATCCAGTAGGCCACGCGCTCGCGGTCGATGGAAACGGCATGGGGCTTGGTGGTCGGCTGGTAGTGCCCGACAACTTCAAGGAACTTACCGTCCCTCGGTGCCCGTGAATCAGCCGCCACAATCTGGTATACCGGCAGCTTTTTTCTTCCCGCTCTTCTCAGTCTGATCTTTACCAAAGCTAGTATTGATTTAATGTTATGTTAAGAAAGTACTGCTGTCTATCGTTTTAAAAACTTGTCAAGCGCCAGGTTCTGGGAGGTGATCTTCCTTCCCGACTGCGTCATTTTCGATACCGAACGCATCATCTTCTTCATCTCGGAGAACTGCTTGAGAAGCATGTTGACCTCCTGCACCCGCGTTCCGCTGCCAAGGGCGATGCGCTGGCGGCGACTGCCATTGATGATTTCCGGCGAAGCCTTCTCTGCTTTCGTCATGGAGTTTATGATGGCCTCGATCGGCTTGAAGTCCAGGTTTTCGAGATCCTGCTTCGGCACCATCTTGTTCAGGCCCGGCACCATTTCTATGAGTCCCTGTATGGACCCCATTTTCTTGAGCTGCTGCAGCTGGTCGAGGAAGTCGTTCAGGTCGAACTCATTCTTCATCAGCTTCTTCTGCATCTGGATGGTCTTCTCCAGATCCAGATTCTCCTGCGCCTTTTCAACGAAACTGACGATGTCGCCCATACCCAGTATCCTCTGGGCCATGCGGTCCGGATAGAACTGGTCGAGGTCGTCCATCTTCTCGCCGACACTCATGAACTTGATGGGCTTTTCAACCACCTGGCGGATCGACAGGGCCGCACCGCCCCGGGCATCGCCGTCAAGCTTGGTCAGGACCACTCCGTCGAAGTCAAGGCGCTCGTTGAATGCCTTGGCGGTGTTGACCGCCTCCTGGCCCATCATCGAGTCGACGACGAACAGGAGTTCATCGGGCTTCATCAGGTTTTTCAGGGCCTCGGCCTCGGCCATCATCCTGTCATCGATCTGCAGACGGCCGGCAGTATCAAGGATCAGGACGTCATGCGCCCCTTTCCTGGCTGCCTCAAGGCCCTCACGGGCCACTTTCATGGCATCCTGCTCATCCAGGGAGAAGACGGGAACACCGACTTCAACACCAAGGGTCTTGAGCTGTTCGACGGCTGCAGGACGGTAGACGTCGGCTGCAACCAGCATTGGATTCTTTCCGCCCTTTTTCAGGCGTTTGGCGAGCTTCGCGCAGAAGGTGGTCTTTCCCGAACCCTGCAGACCGGCAACCATTACGACCGCGGGCAGATTCTTCGTGGAAAGATTGAGCGGCTTCTGCTCCCCGCCCATAAGTTCGGTCAACTCGTCGCTGACGATCTTCACGATCATCTGCGCCGGAGAAACGCTCTTGATGACATCTTCGCCGAGAGACTTCAGGCGGATCTCCTCGACCAGTTTCTTGACGACCATGTAGTTCACATCGGCGCCGAGAAGCGCACGCTTGATATCGCGCATGGCGATACCGATGTTGATCTCATTGATGGTCGCCTGGCCGGCAAGTTTCCTGAAAGCGCCTTCCAGCGTATCGCTTAAACTCTCAAACATCAGTGTCCGGTTTCTTCTGATAAAGCGTAAAAATGCTTAGCTTTAATTATAACAAAAAATAGCAAAAAATAAAATCACCAAACAGTATCATTCTTCATCTTCAGGGTTTTTGGCGGTATTTTTTTTATTTACTTTTTGCTTACAGGGCTCTGCCCCGCTCCGACACCCCGCAAAACACAGAATACCGACTACATGGCCACCCAGACCACCGACAGCATCATTGCATCATTTCAAGGGAAACGGATCGCCGTCGTCGGCGACATCATGCTCGACAAGTACATTTTCGGCCATGTATCACGGATTTCACCGGAGTACCCCGTACCCGTCGTTGACGTGACCCACCAGGACATCCGGCTCGGAGGCGCTGCAAACGTGGCGCTCAACACCCTGTCGCTCGGAGCCGGGACAACACTCTTCGGGGTGACCGGCGAGGATCAGGACCGTGAACTCCTGCTCGGCCTGTTCGAGAACATGGGGCTGTCAAGGAAGGGTCTCATCAGCGATCCCGCCCGGCCCACCACCTGCAAAACCCGCATCCTCTCCCAGAACCACCACATCACAAGGGTCGACTTCGAAAAAAGGGATGAAATCAATGAAAAAACGGCCGGGTCGATCATGGAGGCCTTCAACGCCATCATCCCCGAAACAGACGCCGTCGTGCTAGAAGACTACAACAAGGGAGTACTGTCACTGGAGCTCATCACCGCACTCATCGCCTCGGCCAAAAGCCACGGCGTACCGGTCCTTGTCGATCCGAAACTGAAGAATTTCTTTGCCTACAGGGGATGCACCCTGTTCAAGCCGAATCTGTCGGAAATGGCCGCATCGCTCGGCACCCCGGTGCAGAACACCGACCGGGAGGTCGAGGAGGCCTGCCTGCGGCTGCAGGACAGGATCCACGCCGAAACACTGGTGGTGACCCGGAGTGAAAAAGGAATGACGGTCTACGACGGGTCCTTTACCCATATCGAGGTAAGTTCGCTGGACGTCGCCGATGTGTCGGGGGCGGGCGATACCGTCATCGGCACCCTCGCCCTCGGAGCCGCGGCAGGACTCGACATCATCCGGAACGCCTCAATCGCCAACCTTGCGGCAGGAACCGTCTGCCAGGAAGTCGGGGCCGTGCCAGTCAAGCCCGAACGGCTCAAGCGAGCCTGCCGGGAACATCTCGGAAGCTGATCCTGCCTTCAGATGATGCAGAGATGCCGATCGACCTCTTCGGGATAGGGAGGGTTGTAAGAACGGTCGGCTGAAAGCTTGCGCAGGTTGTCCATCGAATAAAACGGCACTTCGAACATCGCCTGATTGCTGACGGCGGAAGGAACGTCCGGGCCGGGATCGACATGCATCACAAAGGTCAGATGGATGGCATCGGGGCCGGAAGGCGTAAACACCCACAGGCCCTGAACCTCTTTCACCCTCGCATAAGAGGGGTTCGGCGGCAGAAAGTCCGGCACACCGGTCATCGTAACCGCAACGGCATTCTCTCCGGCAGGCTCAAGCCCCGTTTTGACGATCATCTCCCGCTTCTGGAGGGGCCACGGAGTGTCGATGACCTGCCGCACCACGTATTCAAGCGAATCGTTCCTCTCGAGCACCTCCATCTCAGCCAGATGGTGGACCCAGCGGCCGTAACTCGAGGTATCATGAAAAAGCGAAATGAGCTTCCTGAAGCCTGCAGGAATCTCCGCCACCCCCTTGAAGCCTAAAACATCCGAACCCTCGACCTTCGAGGAATAAATGCTGATACCCCTGTGCTCAACCCTGAAATCCCATCTACCATTGAGGATCGAATGTACGTCCATGCCTGAAGCGGTTAAATGACTGAGGAATGAGCGGCTGGCCTACGGTTTGACCGGCGTGACAATGGAAAAATAACAATCAGTCGGAAATAAATTCCTCATAATTGCGCATGACCTCACCCGAAGACTCCTTGAAGGGAGCCATCACCGGTGTCTTGTATTTATCGCGCTTCACCATCTCCTTCAGGTTGCAGAGCGTGTGATAGGGTGTATCGATCACGGCGATGTTGGCAAGCCACGAGGGGATTTCACCACCCGGTTCGATATGAAGGCGGAACACCACCCTGCATCGATCCTCTCCAAGAGGCGTGATGTTCCATGCTCCGGTCAGCCGCGGCACCCGCACATACCGGCTGTCGGGAGGAAGAAAGTCCGGAAGCCCTTCGATGCTGATGTAGGCCTCGCCGGTCTCAGGATCCATGAACCCTTCCGAGCGGCTTATGATCTCGCGGTCGGTGACCGGCCACGGTGCACTGACAAGCTGGTAGACCACCCGGCCGTCATCCTCGGAAAGCTCCTGGAGAAGGCGCATCTCGCTGGTCTTCCACACCCACTCGGTCGCGGACTCTATGTCGTAGAGCAGCGCAAGAACGGCATCACGGGATGCATCAAGCTCGGCGACGCCGACAAAAGAAAGGAAGTCCGAACTCGGGACCGGACAGGTGAAAATCTTGAGCCAGTCGTTTTTCAGACGAAGCGTGCAGGTCGCATTGTTGATTTTTTCAAGGAGTGAAGGCATGTGGATTGACTGATTGATTAAAGAGTGAAGATGAAACGAGGTCCCGGCTCAAGGGGCAACAGGAAGCTCTCCGGCTATACGGACCAAAGGGTCGGCACCTGATACAAACACGCGGATCTGGCCCTCGAAACCAAACAGCTGATGGGCGATGCGCGACCTGACGGCAAGTGCGACATACGTCCTGTCGCGGAGGAATGATGCCGCATCAAAAGTAATCCCTCTGGCACGGCATGACTTCTGTACCAGTGAAAGCAGCCGCCCGTCCTCACGATAGCCGGAAATGAACCCATCAAGCGACGTTCGGTAAGCCTGTACGGAACTCTTCGGATCATCAAGAATCTTGATGGCAATGTCCTCAAACAGGCCGGAACGGTACATCTCCTGATAGAAATCAGTATAAGGACGCCCCGTCACCCAGAAATCGGGAATGATGCCACCGGCTGCCGAAAGTGCCCTCAGCTGCCCGTTCTTCGAAGAAGCCTTCCCCTTGAGGGAATCAAGCACTCCATAGAGCGCTCCGGTCCTGTACACGGATACCTCGCTGGTTTTCCGGTAGAGTAAACTGTCGGTGCCACTAAAGAGTTTCCCCGGCATGATATTGACCAGGGATTCATGATAGTAGCGTTCACGTCCGCCCTCACCTTTCACATACTGTCGCTGGATCTGCCTGCCGGAAGGGGTATAGTACCGTGAAACCGTCAGGCGGAGCAGAGAGCCGTCGGAAAACTGCAGCTGGCGCTGCACGAGCCCCTTGCCGAAAGTCAGCTCACCGACAATGACGGCACGACGGTTGTCCTGCAGGGCGCCGGCCAGAATCTCGGATGCAGAAGCGCTCCCCTTGTCGACCAGCACCACAAGCTCACCCTTTTCGTATCCATCTCCCGACCCGGCCACATAGCGGATATCCTCAGCCGAATTCCGGCTCTTCGTATAAACAATCAGCTGTCCTTCCCGGAGAAACTCGTCAGCCACCTGCACGGCCTGCTCGAGAAATCCTCCCGGGTTGCCCCGAAGATCCACGATAAGACGCCGCATCCCTGCATGACGGAGCTTTGTGAGTGCAAGACGGAACTCATCGGCCGTTGTGGCCATGAAACGGCTGATGCGGATATAGCCGTTGCCGCCCTCAAGCATGAAGGCAGCATCGACACTGGACGTGGAAATCTTCCCCCTCGTCACCAGAAAGTCGAAACTCCTGCCGGAAAGAGGGCGATAGACGTTCAGCAATACCCGGGTCCCGCGCTTTCCCCTGAGCTTGCGCATGACGTCCTGGCGGGAAATGCCGATAGAGGACACGGAATCAATGGCAAGGATCCTGTCGCCGGGTTCGATGCCGACGGCCGCACTCGGCCCGCCGGAAAGCGGTGTAACAACAAGCAGCGTATCGTTCAGGACATCATATTCGATGCCGATGCCATCAAAATTGCCGTCGAACTCCGCCTGGGAATACGCGGCTTTCTCAGGAGCAAGATAGACGGTATGCGGATCCAGATAGCCGGCCATTCCCTGCACACCCGCACCCGCAAGACTGTCACCCGAAACATCATCGACATAAAAGGCCTTGATGAGCTCATAGGCCTCGCTCATTTTTTTCTGCTCTCTGTATCGATCGGAACCCCCACCCGACATTCTGGATCCGAGAAACACACCGAATGCCAGGACGACGAGCATCATCGCTATGGTCAGAAGACGGGACATGGCAGAACACATTGATACGATGGAGATGGCAGAGGAAGGCGATCTCGGGCACATGCAGGAACCCGCAGCCGGCTTCCGGTTTCATGAAGATACAGCTTAAGCCGTCGCCGCGCAAAAAGAGGACAAGAGACGCATAAAGGCTACCGATGCACACCCCGGCTTACAACAGGGGATGAAAGCGAAGACAGCAAAAAGAATTCTCACACAAAAGAAGAAAGATGCACCAGATAACAGAATCACAAAAAACACCAGAAGCCACCAATAACAGGAAACGCAAAACCAGACCAATCAGCACAAAACAAAAGAAAATGTCACCCTATACAAGAAAGCACACACAACAGGACAAGACGCAAAAAATCAACCAAAACAAATCAAGCAGTCATCAAGAAAACACCACACAAAGAAAATAGACAGTCATATTTACAGCGACACCAATAACATAAAGTCAACTTTCACAAAAAGAATATAAGTTCTTTTATTTGAACATCTTGGTATGTTTTACAGAAAAAAAAGAATCAATAATTTAAGTGCATTAATAACAAAAGGAACTAAACCCGTTACAGCGGAACATAAACAGTTGCGTTCTGTTGGTTAACAGCCAGTGACGGCCGGCATGGCCTTTAGATTAAAAGGAAATCAATACCGTAACCTTCTTACAGTTACAGGCAGGATTTACTGCACCTGACGCGATACTTAATGGGGCTTTAACTGGTAGTGATAAAAAGAATTGACCGTACTGTCAATCAATCCCGGTCGATATGTTTATCAAGTCAGTTTGAACGGGAGCAGGAAGGGTTATATGCAACAATGAGCTCAAGCTCAAGGCTGGCATTGAGGGGCAGAGATGCAACACCGACAGCGCTGCGGACATGCCGTCCACGCTCTTTGAAGATGTCGAGAAGAAGGGATGATGCCCCATTTGCGACAAGATGCTGACCGGTGAAATCCGGCTCGCTTGAGACATACAGCGTGAGACGGACCACCTGGGTGATGGCCTCAAGAGATCCGGAGACCGTGCATATGGCGGCAAGAGCATTCAGGAGGGCAATGCGGGATGCTTCGGAAGCAGCCTCAAGGCAGGCATCTCCGACCCTGC
This sequence comes from Pelodictyon luteolum, assembly GCF_001622165.1. Taxonomy (GTDB): domain Bacteria; phylum Bacteroidota; class Chlorobiia; order Chlorobiales; family Chlorobiaceae; genus Chlorobium; species Chlorobium luteolum_B. The sequence continues at coordinate 13,346 of NZ_LVWG01000019.1, read as the reverse complement.
CGATGCCTCCGGGGGCAACAAGCACTCCATTGGCCAGCGGGAGCTGACCGGAGGTATAGATCAGGTTACCGGAAAGAAGTGCAGGGACATAGAGCGGAGATGCCGTTGAAGGGGTTGGAAGCGTAAGACCGGTATCGGCCAGATTCTGCTCAATGCTGTCCATATGCTGGGCTTCTCCTCAGGTGCAATGGTTGACTGGATGCTCGCTCCGGTTGCTTTTACCCTCTAAATTATTTAATGTCCGAGAAATATCAAAGCCAGCAACGCCATGAAGGCAAGTACCACCTCATCCGCCCCCCTGCCCCGCATCGCGGTGATCAGTAGCGGCACGACCCCCGGCCAGGAAGGCAACCGGACTGAATCGCTTCTCCGGGGACTCGCAGAAGCTCCGCCGTGCATGATCCTCATCCGCGAAAAACACCTTCAGGGCGGAAAGCTCTTTTCCCTGGCCCGTGATGCACGGGAACTGCCGCTTCCTGCAGGCTCAAGGCTGCTGGTATCCGAACGCATCGACATTGCGCTGGCAGGAGGGCTCGACGGGGTTCATCTGCCAGAAGAGGCCTGCTCCCTGCACCTGCTCCGCCAAGCCGCCCCTTCACTTATCTTCGGCCGTAGCGTACACTCCCTCCGGGATGCAGTCGCAGCTGCCGAAGCAGGTGCTGACTATCTCTTCTTCAGCCCAGTCTACAGCACGCCCTCGAAACTCGCCTTCGGCCCTCCTCAGGGTACCGAGAAACTCAGGGAGGCCTGCCGTGCTGTATCCATCCCGGTCTATGCACTCGGAGGCATCAGCGTGGAGCGCGCCAAGGAGTGCATGGAGTGCGGTGCATGGGGAATTGCAGCCATAAGCCTTTTCTCAGACAGCACAGACCTGCCATCCACCATCGAAACCCTTTACAGGACAATAGCATGAACCTGCCACACTCTCCCATCCTCTGCGTCATCACCGATGAGGACACGGATCCGCTGGAAATTGTCCCCCTTGCACTCAAGGGTGGAGCAAACATGATCCAGCTGCGGCGGAAAAAGGCATCAGGAAGAGAACTCTGCCGTCTTGCTGAAGCCCTCCTTCCACTCTGCCGCAATGCCGGGGCGCTCTTCATCGTCAACGACAGGGCGGATATAGCGCTTGCCACACAGGCCGACGGTGTGCATCTCGGCCAGGACGACATCCCTGTACATGCTGCGCGCCAGCTCTTCGGACCCGGTAAAATCATCGGAGCCTCAACATCTTCTCTGGATGAAGCCGTCAGGGCAGAACGGGACGGAGCCGATTATGCCGGTTTCGGGCACATCTTCCCGACCGGCTCAAAAGCGAAGGGGTACGCGCCTCTCGGAGCTGAAGCAATCAGCCTTGCGGCAGCGGCGATCCGGATCCCCCTCATCGCCATCGGCGGCATCACCCGGGAAAATGCCGGAACCATCATTGCACACGGAGCGGCCGGCATCGCCGTCATCTCCGCCGTAACTCAGGCGGAAAGCCCTGAAGATGCAGCCCGCAGCCTTATGGACATCATGAACATCATGCATGCCACGCGTGCAGGAGGCGGGGCATGAAGCGCTACCCCACCATCCTCACCATCGCCGGTTCGGACGGGAGCGGGGGTGCCGGCATCCAGGCGGATATCAAAACCGCGGCGGCACTCGGATGCTATGCAACAACTGCCATAACTGCCGTTACTGCGCAGAACACCCGCGAAGTGGTGTCTATCCATCAACAGAGCGAAGAGTGCCTCAGAGAGCAGTTTTTGGCCATTTACAGCGATATTGCAATAGACAGCGTCAAAATAGGGATGCTCGGCAGCGGACGAATGGCTGCAATGGTTGCGGAGCTTGTCGCAATGCTTCCGTCCTCAACGCCCATCGTTCTTGATACCGTGCTGCGCTCCTCCTCCGGCACCGCGCTCCTCGAGCCGCGTGATCTGGCTTTATTCGTCGAAAAGCTTTTCCCTCTCGCCTCAATCATCACGCCGAACCTCCCTGAAGCGGCCGTTCTTCTCGGCCTCCCGCTAGCACCCTCAACAACCGAAGATATCGAGGCTGCAGCCCGGGCACTCTCCGCCGTCGGTGCCCGCACGGTCCTCCTGAAGGGAGGGCACGCTGCAGGAAACACCTGCAGCGACTGCCTCCTTTATGAAGGGAGCATCACGTGGTTCACAACTGAACGGGTGGAAAGCCCCAACACACACGGCACCGGCTGCACACTCTCATCAGCAATAGCCTCATACCTGGCAAAGGGAGAACCGATGGTGGAAGCGGTCAGGAAAGCAAAGCAATACACTACCGAAGCCATACGGGCCGGAGCCCGATGGCAGCTCGGCCACGGCAGCGGCCCGCTCCTGCACCTTCCGGGGTGCTTATAATAGATGTAGGAACAGCCGAAGTCCAGGAACAGCCGACGTCCGGGAACAGCCGACGTCCGGGAACTGCCGACGTCCGGGAACTGCCCTTAACACGAACAGCCCTCACAAGAGAGGGCTGCACGTTGTTCAAGCGACGTTCGAGCGGCAATAATCCGACAGGCTTATACGCCTCTCGGAACCCTGCCGATGGAGTAGTAAGTGAACCCTGACTGCTCCATGAACTCGGGGTTGTAGATGTTCCTGCCGTCAAAAACGACCGGAGCGAGGAGATCGCGCTTCACCATTTCGAAATCGGGGCTGCGGAATACCATCCACTCGGTCAGGATGACGAGGGCATCGGAACCTTTCACGGCATCCTCGGGGTTGGCTGCATAGAAAAGGTCGTCCTTACTGCCGTAAATCCGCTCGGCCTCTTCCATGGCGACAGGATCGTAGACCCTCACTGCGGCACCTTCTTTCCAGAGCGCCTCAATCACCACGCGGCTCGGAGCCTCGCGCATATCGTCGGTGTTGGGCTTGAAGGCCAGTCCCCAAATGGCCAGAGTGCGACCCTTCAGGTTGCCGCCGAAGTGAGCTTTGATCTTCTCGACGATGCTCAGCTTCTGGTCGTGGTTGACCGCTTCGACCGCCTGCAGGATGCGTGAGTCGTACCCGTACTTGCGCGCAGTGCGCTCAAGGGCCTGCACGTCTTTCGGGAAGCAGGAGCCGCCGTAGCCGACGCCGGGGTAAATGAAGGGAAAGCCGATGCGGGAATCGGAACCGATGCCGCGACGCACGGCCTCGACGTCCGCACCGACACGCTCGGAGATGTTGGCAATCTCGTTCATGAAACTGATCTTCGTGGCCAGCATGGCGTTGGCCGCGTATTTCGTCAGTTCAGCTGAACGGACATCCATGGCGAGGAACCGCTCATGGCTGCGGTTGAAGGGCGAGTAGAGAAAGCGGAGCAACTCCTTCGTGCGGGGGTTGTCGACACCGACGACGATGCGCTCAGGCTTCATGAAGTCGTTCACCGCGTCACCCTCTTTCAGGAACTCCGGGTTGGAGACGACATCGAAATCTATCACTGCGTCCCGGGCGCTGAGGACCGAGCTGATTTTCTCACGCACAAGATCGGCAGTACCGACCGGTACGGTGGACTTGTTGATGACGATCCGGTACTCCTGCATATGGGTACCGATGCTTTCGGCGACGCTGAGCACATGACGGAGATCGGCCGAGCCGTCTTCATCGGGAGGCGTGCCGACAGCTATGAACTGGTAGAGGCCGAACCCTACGCCCTCTGCAATGTCGGAAGTGAAGCGGAGACGCCCTTCACGACTGTTTTCAATGACGATATCTTCAAGACCGGGCTCGTAAATCGGAATGTGTCCTTCCTGCAGGCGCTTGATCTTGTCCTGATCGATATCGACGCAGAGCACGTCGTTGCCGACTTCAGCGAAACATGCACCGGTAACAAGGCCCACATAGCCTGATCCGAATATGGTTATTTTCATTACAGAGGCGTTTGGTTATAAAAAACATGCCATTCCATCCGGATGGGTGGCTTTGATTTTACCACTTTCCAGCGGCTTGTCAAAGAAAGATTCCTTAATTTCAGCAACCGGACTGCTCCCCCGGACCGTCGGAATCAAGCCACCCCGCCCACTGCTCCACCCCCTCTCTGGTTCCATACCACCGGGTATGCGGGGTCGGCAGGTGCTCGGCATCAGGAATGATGACGTTCTCTGCCCCCTCGAGGCGGCAGCTTTCAGCCGGTACGATACCGTCTCCCGCTGCAGTCCCGTCCCCCCAGGTGCTGCGGTAGAACAGGTGGCACATCTTTTCTGTCAGTGAGCCACCGGGAGAACCGTGGTATTTGTCGCTGACGACGGAAACGACCCGGCATCGGCGGAAAAAACCGGGCGTGAGGTGCCGGTCGATGAAATCGGTCTTGAGCTTCGCATACTGCTCATGGGTGCGGAACGGCGTACCGAGCGTAATAAGGCGCGACACCTGCTCTCCACGATGGTAGCAGTCGCCCTGGAAGGGCTTTTCAAGGAGGTAGACCATGGCGACCGTCCCGCCGCCGCTGTGAGCGACGATGGTGACCTTTTCTCCCGGGAAACGCTCAGCCATAAGCTTCAGCGAGCTGTCGATCACCCTCATCACCCGGTTCGTCGAACGTTCCGGAGAGGGCGGCAATCCGATCCAGTCGCCAAGGCTGACAGGGGCGATCTCGATTCTTTCAGGAGGAATCCGTTCGGAGAGCGCAAGACGCATGCCCCGGTACAGGGAGTCCCAGAACAGGACCCCCGGCACGATGAGAACCGGCTGTGAAACCCGGGAGGTCATGGTTACGACCACTTCCTGAGGAGATCAACAAGCAGCCGGACACCAAAGCCCGATCCTCCATTTACCTTTGAGGCACCTTTGGCCGGGAACGAAGGGCCGGCGATGTCGATGTGCGCCCATTTCTTATGGCCTTCGATGAACTTCTCAAGGAACTTCGCCGCCGTGATGGTACCCGCACCCCGGCTGCCGGTGTTGCTGACATCAGCAACGTCTGACTTGATCTGTTCGTCATAAAGATCCCAGAGCGGAAGGCGCCAGACCTTTTCACCGGTATCTCTGCCAGCGCCTTCGATTGCTTCGGCAAGGGAGTCGTCGTTGCTGAACAGGCCTGCGACCTGGTATCCGAGAGCTACGATGCAGGCACCGGTGAGGGTCGCAAGGTCGATGATGACGTCAGGGCTGTACTTCTGTGCCGCATAGGTCAGGGCATCGGCAAGGATGAGCCGGCCCTCGGCATCGGTGTTGCCGACTTCGACCGTAATACCCGAATAGGTGGTGATGACATCACCCGGCTTCTGCGCGTTGCCGTCCGGCATGTTGTCGGTAGCGGGAATCAGGCCGATGATGCGTACCGGAAGCGAGAGGCGTGCAGCGGCTTCAACGGCGCCGATGACGGCCGCAGCGCCGGCCATGTCGGACTTCATGTCGCCCATCCCCTCGGAAGGCTTTATGGAAATGCCGCCGGAATCAAACGTGACGCCCTTGCCGACGAGGGCGATGGTCGCCTTCGCCTTCTTTTTGGGCACATAGTCCATGACGGTGAAGGTCGGAGGGTTCAGGCTGCCCTGGTTGACGGCAACGAGACCGCCCATCCGGAGTGACTCGATCTCTTTTTTGCGAAGGACCGTCACCCCGTACCCGTACTGTTTGCCGGAGGAAACGGCAGCCTTTGCGATGTCCTCAGCCTGCAGGTGGTTGCCGGGAAGATTGACAAGATCACGGGCCATCTGCTGCGCCGAACCGATGACAAGCCCTGCAGCCATACCCTTTTCCGCCGCGGCAATGGCCGAAGCCGGAACCCGGAGTGTCAGGAGGTCGATGCCCTTTTCATCCTTCTTTGCCTTTCCCTTCGCCGGCGTTTTCTTCTTCTCCCCTTTATCGAGTTTGCCGCTTTTCAGGCGTTCGAACCGGTAGGCGCCGAACATGCAGCCCTCGACCAGCGCTTCAGCCACAGCCTCAATGCCGGGCCTGGCCTTGCCGCCGGCAGCAGGAAGATCGAAAACGATACGGCGGGCATCAAGGTCGACAGCCCTGGAGGCCGCAAGAGACGCAGCACGATGCCAGTCATCGAGGCTCTTGGCCTCGCCCGTCCCGACAAGCATCACCCGCGAAGCACGAAGCTTACCGGGTCGGGGGTAGAGGATGAGGGTATCTCCGGCTGCAGCCTTGAAATCATCCAGGGGGACATCAGACAGGCCGGCAGCCTCCAGAACCGGGGATGCGGCCTTCTTGAGCCCTTCGCTGCTGAAGGGAAGGATGAGAAGATCGGCGTCAAGATCGTGGAGAGCGGTGAATGTTGCGGCTGTTTTCATGATCGGTGCAGCTGTTGGTTTCAGTAGGTGAAAGATTCGGGGTCTTTAAGGAATGCGCGGACGTCCTCAAGCAGGACCTGCTGCGCTCTGTCGGAAGAGAACTGGAAAAGGCATCCTGCAGCGTTCATATGACCTCCGCCGCCGTATTTCTTGGCCAGCTGGTTCACATAGACCCTGCCGCGCGAGCGGAAACTTGCTTTCGTGCGTCCGTCTGTCATCTCGACCATGAGGACGGCGATCTGGACGGACGGGACGCTTAAAAGATACTGAACGATGAGATCCGTATCAAACAGCTTGCTTCCGGTGGCTTTCAGCATGTCGCGGGAGATGAACAGCCAGGAAATCACCCCGTTGTCAAGGATGGTGATGGAGGTGAGGGCGAGGCCGAGCAGCTTCAGCGCCTCAGGCGTCAGGGAGTTGTAGATTCTGTCATAGGCCAGAGCGGCGTCCGCCCCTCTCTGTACCAGGTTCCCTGCCAGCGAATACACGTAGGGGCTGGTCTTGGGGAAACGGAAGGATCCGGTATCGGTCATCACAGCAACATAGAGAGCCTGCGAGATCTCTTTGGTGAACAGGTCCTGCCCCTGCCGCTCCCCGATGGCCGAAATGAGGTCATATATCAGCTCCCCGGTTGAAGAGGCGTAGCTTTCACAGACCATGAGATCGGCGAAATCATCCGGTTCGAGATGATGGTCAATGCAGAGAAGCCGCATGGAACCCAGCTCCTTAGAGAACTCGACATGCGGCCAGAGAGAGCCCATCCGGTCGCGGAGGTTGGCGTCAAGCAGCACGGTCACGTCGGCCAGCGACAGCTCCTGCACCGACTCCTCGTCCTTTGGGTCGAAATGGGTGATGGGAAAGCTTTCACAAAGAAATCGGTAGTTAGGGGGAACCGGCGTCGGGTTGAAAACGGTGACCTCCTTGCCGAGGGCGCAGAGCACGAGGGCAAGGGCGACCTCCGAACCAAGGCCGTCTCCATCGGAATTCTCATGGGTAGTCAATACGACATGGCGGGCATCAAGCAGCACGTCGACTAGAAGCGACCATTCGGATCCGGTAAGTGTTCTTCCAAGCTCAGGTAATATCATCAGTTTGCGGTAACATTTGCAGTAACAGAAATACGGTCGCTCATTCCAGTTCAGTCCAGATCAATAGCATCGTCTCATATATAAATCCAGTACCCTCAGGCCGACTGCAGACTGACTTCAGGGCCGAGAAACGACCCGATGTCCCGACGGTACTTCAGAAAAGCTTCGAGTCCCTCGCCCGTTATGCTGTATATCGTATGGGGCTTGCGCAGCTGGAACCCCTTGTCGCAGCTGATGTAGCCGGCCGATTCGAGTTTGCGCATATGGACGGAGAGGTTTCCGTCGGTTGCGTTGATGCAGTCACGAATCTCCACAAATGACGCCTTCCCGACGGCAACGAGATAGGACAGCGCGGCAAAACGGATCCGGGCATGGATGTGTTTGTCAAGGCGCTGGTGGTTGAAATCGGCTACAGCCTGCTCTTCGGGGGCAGTTTCTTTCATCGTGCAACAACGGAATCGGTAAGGTTCTTAAAACTTTTCGCGATAAAGTACTTTTTTTGCTCCATACAAACAAAAGAAGAAACCTGCAACACCGAAGAAGATTTCGCCATGGCGCATGGGAATCCTATATTCCCATGCACATACCGCACAGAACCACAGAAACTCCCGATGCCCAGAGAACAGATAAACATCCTCGACCTCCGCCTGGATGAGCTCAAGGATGCCCTAGGGGCCATCAATGAGCCTCAGTGGCGAGCCTCGCAGCTGCACCAGTGGCTCTTCAGCCACCGCGCCGCCTCTTTCGACGAAATCACCACCCTCAGCCTTCCCCTGCGAAGCAAGCTTGCCGAATCCTTCTGCATCAAGCCGCCCCTCACAGAAAAGCACGATGAATCGAGAGAAGGCGGTACACCAGGAGCGACCGAAAAACTGCTCCTCCAGCTTCCCGATGGAGAACGTATTGAAACCGTCCTCATCCCGGGGCCCAACCGGATGACGGCATGCGTATCGGCACAGGCAGGATGCCCGCTCGGATGCACCTTCTGCGCGACCGGGCAGATGGGGTTCCGCCGGAACCTCTCCCCCGGAGAAATAACCGGCCAGGTCTGGGCACTCTCCGACATGCTGCAGAAACGGAACCCTGAGGCCTCAATCACGAATATTGTCTTCATGGGCATGGGTGAACCGCTCCTGAATACTGAAAGCGTCATAGAGGCGGTTCTCAACCTCAGTACACGCAAGTACCGCTTCAGCACCTCGCAGCGTAAAATCACCATCTCGACAGTCGGCATCACCCCCGAAATCGACCGGCTTGCCGATACCGGCCTGAAAACCAGGCTGGCCGTCTCGCTTCACTCTGCCATCCAGGAAAAACGCGAAGCGCTGATGCCGCAGGCCGCCCGGCAGTACCCTCTCGACAGGCTGAGGGAATCGCTCTCTCGATACGCATCCAGAACAGGGGAACCCGTTACCCTCGCCTACATGCTGCTCAAGGGCATAAATGACTCGGAAGACGACGCAAAGCGGCTCCTGCGCTACGCCTCCGGCTTTTTCTGTAAAATTAATTTGATTGATTATAATTCAATCGTTAATATAAAATTCGAGCCAGTTTTCGACAGCACAAGGGAGAGGTTCCGTGACATCCTTCAGGCTGCAGGTCTGCAGGTAACCATCAGGAAAAGCTACGGCACCCCCATCAATGCGGCCTGCGGCCAGCTGGCGGCAGACAGCATGCGCAAAAGCGACAATCTCTAACCGGCCAACCACCATGGATCTGCTTGATTTCATCCCCTTCAAAACCGAATTCGCCAAAGCCTACCACGGCCTGACAGGCAACGCAACCCACACCTCGGAAACGCCTGAATTCAGCGAGCTCAAGGTCCGCCGTTACACCCGCAAGGCATCGGACATCGCAGAATTCATCACCACCAAAGTAGATCACTGGCTCGTATGGGATCTCCGGAGCGAAAAAACCGCTGTCGGCGGCATGAGCGTCATCCGCGCCGAAGTCACCTCGTTCGCCCTGCTCGGCATGAAAATCCAGGTCACCTTCGGTCTTCTGGAAGAACAGGACGTCAACGGTGACACCATCACCACCCTCAACGCCAAGGCGGTAACCCAGATCGAGTCGAAAGGCGACATGGGTGAAAGCCGCAGAATGATCCGCATGATGCTTGGCGCAGCGGATTTCGAGTTCCGCCGCGACATCCTCGACGAAGAGGACTACTACCTGCGCTCCCTTGACGCAAAAGGCTCGGCATCGGCTTTCCAGCAGATGTTCGATGAAGCCAAGCTGCATCATCAAAAAACAACCACGGGAAGCCCCAAAGCCACAACCATCGAATTCCACAAGACGCCGGCAAAAAAACAGGCCATCCCCTTTACGATGCCCTCCAAACCCGCCGAACCCTTGCAGGCGGCCTCAGCCGTGAACGTCCAGAACGGAACAGCCGCGACAGAAGGAACAGCTCCTTCAAAACCGAAAGTAACCATCATTACCACGAAAAAATCCATCTAAGGCAGTTTGATGAGAATTATCCTACTGGGGGCTCCGGGTGCAGGCAAAGGCACACAATCCAATTACATCTCAAAAGCACTCGGCATTCCGCAGATATCGACCGGAGATATGCTCCGCGCCGCTGTGAAGGCAGGAACCCCGCTCGGCCTCCAGGCCAAGGAAGTGATGGACGGCGGACATCTCGTCTCCGACGACATCATCATGGGAATCATCAAGGAACGCCTGATGGAAAACGACTGCCTGGAGGGATGCCTGTTTGACGGGTTCCCGAGAACGATAGCGCAGGCTGAATCACTGCACCGGCAGGGCATCGAGATCGACCATGTCATTGAAATCCATGTCGATGACCGGGACATCATCGACAGGATGAGCGGCCGCAGGGTCCATCCCGCTTCCGGCAGGACCTACCATGTTCGCTTCAACCCTCCCGCAACAGCCGGCATTGACGATGAAACCGGCGAGCCCCTCGTCCAGCGCGCAGACGACACCGAAGAAACCGTAAAGAAGCGCCTCGACATCTACCACGACCAGACCGCACCCCTCATCGAATACTACAGCCGGCGGGCAAACGAAGCCGGCGCCTCCGCCCCCCGCTACACCAGAATAGAGGGAAGCGGCAATGTTGAGGAAATCCGCGACAGGATACTCGAAGCCCTCAGGGGGTAAATGCCCCGACTGCAGGGTCCGCCCCTCCCTGGAACCTCTTTTGCCACCATGTACGCACTGGCCATAGCAGAAAAACTCTTCCGGGGCGAACCCTTTCCGCTGATGGTCCCGGGCCCTCCTGAAGAGGGCCTCCTGCCGGGCAGCATGGTGCTGGTCGTCCCTAAAGGCGGCAAAACCGCTCCCTCCACCGCCTATATCATCGAAACCGGCATCGAGCCTCCTCCGGAAGAACCAGCTGCCGAGCTCACCGACATCCTCCACGGCGGAGCCCCCGTCCTCAATCCCCCGCTGATCCTCCTCACCCGGTGGATGGCAGGATACTACCTTACCCGCCACATCGACTGCATCACTGCCGCCGTACCGGTTGCCGTCCGCACGACGGTCGACGACATCGTCGAAGCGGCCGACTTCAGCCTCGAAACTGAAACCCGCCGGGTACGCAGCACTGCGCTCCGCCGCAGCATCATGCAGCTGGTCACCAAAGAACAGCGCATTACCGTAAAGCAGCTCCAGAGAAAGCTCGGCAGGAAACACCTCTACGGCACCATTTCAGAACTTGAACGAAGCGGGCACGTAAAGCTCCGCCGGAAGTTCACCAGCGCGGCCCGTAGGACGGTCCCGGCCTGGCGCCGGGCCCCGGTTCTGCCGGATGCACCCGAAGAGGAGCTGAAAAACAGCCCGAAACAGCTCGAGGCGTTCCTCCGCGTCTCGGCCTTCGGTCCCGGAGGAGCCTCACTGGAAGCCGCCGCGGTCTCCCGCAGGATCCTCAACACCCTCACCGCCTCGGGTTACCTTGAAAAAATAGCGGTTGAAGTAGAGAGCCGTTTCGATACCGGCATGCCGACAGAACGGGAAGAACCCAAGCAACCGACCGCGCAGCAGGAGGCTGTTCTTGAAGAACTCAGAAGTGCAAGCCGGACGGGAGGGTACAAGACATTCCTCCTGCATGGCGTCACCGGCAGCGGCAAGACCCTCGTCTACATCGAATTCCTCAAAGAGGTGTTAAAGAAAGGTCGGACAGCCATCGTCCTCGTCCCCGAAATCGCCCTCACCCCGCAGACAGCCGGCCGGTTCCGCCAGCATTTCGGCGACACCGTAGCCATCATGCACAGCGCCATGAGCAATCAGGAAAAATACGACGCATGGCACAGCCTCCGGAGCGGCAGGGCAAAGATAGCCCTCGGAGCCCGCTCCACCATCTTCGCCCCGCTTTCGAACCTCGGTGCCGTGATTGTCGATGAAGAACACGACGGCGCCTACAAACAGGACCGCAACCCCCGCTACAGTGCCCGGGACCTCGGCGTCATGCGCGCCCGCACCGAAGGGGCCGTCTGCATCCTCGGCTCAGCCACCCCGTCCTTTGAATCCTACGAGAACGCCCTGCAGGAAAAATACCGCCTCCTCGAGCTCCCGGAGCGCATCGACGGCGCCACCATGCCGAAACTCTGCCTTATCGTCATGAAGGACAGCCCGAAGGCTACCCCCTCCATATCCGAAAAGCTCCGCCACGAAATCGCCAAACGTCTGGAGCGGGACGAGCAGATCATCCTTCTGCAGAACCGGAGGGGGTTTTCCGGCAGCGTGCTCTGTTTCGCATGCGGCCATGTCCCCCAGTGCCCCCACTGCGGAATTCCGCTGGTTTACCACGCCGGACACCGCCAGTTGCGCTGTCATTACTGCGGCCATACCGAGCCATTCAGCAAGGTCTGTCCCTCCTGTGCCTCCCCGGACCTCTTCTATAAAGGAAGCGGCACGGAACGCATCGAAGAGGAGCTCCAGTCACTCTTTGCCGGCGAGCGGATTCTGCGCATGGACGTGGACACAACCACCACAAAAGGCTCTCACGGCCGCATTCTCGATGAGTTCCGCCAGGGGAAAGCCCGCATCCTCCTCGGCACCCAGATGGTCGCAAAGGGGCTTGATTTCCCCCGCGTCACCCTCGTCGGCGTCCTCATGGCCGACATCGGCCTCAACCTCCCCGACTTCCGCGCTTCCGAGCGCACCTACTCCCTTCTCACACAGGTTGCCGGCCGCGCCGGCCGTTCATCAAGCCCGGGAGAGGTCTACCTGCAGGTCTACAATCCGGAAAGCGAAGTCTTCAACGCCCTGCTCCGCGGCAGTTACAGCGCCTTCTTCCAGCATGAGATGCAATCCCGAAGGGAACTCTCCTATCCGCCTCACGCACGGCTGGTGAAGTTCGAGTGCAGCTCAGAGGATGAAAAAACTGCAGGAGAGGCTGCCATGGCCTGCAAAACGATGCTTCTGGAAGCCGTTGGCGAAGGGCAGGGGGAGGTGCTCGGACCCGCTCCGGCAGGCATAGCGCGCATTCGCGGCAGCTACCGCTACCACGTGCTTTTGAAACTCACCGGCGGACGCCTCACAGAGTCCTTCGCCCTCGGCCTTCAGGATACGATTGCCCGGCGGTTCCGCAATCCTCTTGCCCTCATCTCCATCGATGTCGATCCCGGCAGTCTGATGTAAGCCACAGGGTCGCCGGCCCGGCATCAGGGCACAAACCCCTCTCCACGCCGGAACCTCCGGCAGACGGCCTTTTCAATCTCCACGAAAAACAGCACGCTCGAACTCACGCCGATAATCATCATCCACTGCTTAAGGTCAAGGGGGGCAGTGTCGAACACCTTCTGCATGAAGGGCAGATAGGTGAAGACCAGCTGCAGAAGCACAAGCGCCCCGCTGGCATACAGCACGTAAGGGTTACCGGACAGTCCGCCCTTTGAAAACACGCTTCGGGTGAAAAACCGTGCACTGAACAGGTAGAATATCTCGAAGAACACCAGCGTGTTCACCGCTACCGTCCGGGCACACGCATCTGTGCACCCCGCCCGTTCATACCAGAGGAACATACCGAAGGTGCCAAGGACCAGAATGCAGGAAACATAGAA
>NZ_LVWG01000018.1 GCF_001622165.1 Pelodictyon luteolum | reverse complement strand
TTCAATCCACGCGCCCGCGTGGGGCGCGACTGTCAATCTATAGAGTCAGGTATTCCACGGGTTGCGGAGCATTATCCGCGAACCGTTTCGTATGTCAAATAACACTTTACGCAAACCTGATGACATGAAGAGTTAAGTTGCTATAAATAATGCTTTTAAGCTTTCTCGCGAACATTTCTGGGTTTTCAGGTGCAGCTTGAGGTTCGCGTGTTATAAAATTAGCGGTCCTTCAAGGTCGCGCGGTTCTTTCGCTCCTTCGTGTTCAATACGATTCTGCCAGTTTGAACCGAGAAAATAAAATCGCAGGCTGTCATGGGCAGGATTCATTTCCTGCATTAGCTTTGCACGGAGTTTTACCCATTGTGCCGGATCGACATTGCATTCAAAAACGGAAAACTGAACTCGTTGCCCATAGTTCTGGCAAGTTTTAGCAATCCTGCGTAACCTTCGCCTGCCGGCAGGCGTTTCTGTATTTACGTCATAGGTTACAAGTACCAGCATCGGTCATCTCCAGACAAAGGGTGGGTAAATATCGATATCCCCCCGGATATAACGGGCCAACAACATAGCCTGCATATGCCAAATCAGTCCTACAGCCATTTTCTCTCTTATAAAAGGATGCTCTATTTCGTCCTGTTTTCTTTTTTGGTAAGCCGTTAGTAATGTTTTTCTTGCATCGTCTTTCATCAGCACAGCGCCAGTTGCGGATACTGTGAAATCATTCGCATGAATCTGTCCCCGGTTAATCAGCGACAATGCCATTCTGTCGGCTATATAGGAACGGAACTCTTCCAGCATATCGAGCGCAAGGCTCGGGCGGCCGGGTCGGTCTTTATGCAGAAAACCCGCTGCAGGATCGAGCCCGCATGACTCAAGTGCAGATCGGATATCGTGCGTCACAAGGGTATAGAGAAACGACAGCAGGCAGTTTACCCGGTCAACCGGCGGCCGACGGTTCCGGCCATTGAAGCAGAACAACGGATCAGAAGAGGTAATGCACTGGTCGAATACCTCGAAATATATTCTTGCAGCTTCACCCTCGATGCCTCTGATTCGCTCCTGATCGGTTTCATTTCCAAGCTTTTTTATACAGCCTGCCAGCAGTTGCTGAGCATAATGCATCTTTTCGCAATCGATCTTATCGGGGTGGTCCCGCAGGGCTCTTGCTAGCGTAACTCTACTATTACCGATTTTCCCGATGACGAACGATCGGGCAAGCATGGCCGACTGCAGATAGTTATCAGCTTGCCTGTACTGTGCACGCCTGAGCAGAATGTTGCCTTTTGTTGGCCCCTGTACCTGACAGAGGAACTTGCCGTATTCGGTAAGGAACGTTACGGTCACGCCATTGGCTGCGCAGTGACCCATGAGAAATGGGCTGCAGGTTATCTGCCCGAAGCAGATAATTCCGTCAAGCATATGAAGGGGCAGCCGTACCTTTTCAACCTTATCGATTTTTATTACCGCACACTCTCCTTCTTTCGACAGATATGCTCCTTGCGTAGATACGAACAGCGTGTTGAGCAGCTTTTTCAAATTTCACCCTCCGACAGTTCATGAAGCAGTTTGTGCACATACTCTTTAGCCGACCGATTATGTGCAACGACCTTAGGAAGACAGAGCTCCTGTAATGAGCACTGTGTACATTTCGGGCCGGGTTCCGGCAGGGGAGTGACGCCATTCCTGAACAGTTCATGAACGCATTCTGCAGTAGAAACGGTTTTTGCTCGAAGTGTTGAATCGAAAGTCACATCGAACCGCCGTTTTGTCTGTCCATAGAACAATGCTCCGGCAGGTATTGTCAGGTTAAGCATCTCCTCAAGACAGATGGCTTGGGCACAGAGTTGAACCTTGTCGGCATCATGCTTTTTCTGCCTTCCTCGCTTGTACTCTATCGGGAACGGTTCCTCAAGGCTATTGCCCTTATGCCACTCGACAACGTCAGCTATACCCGAAGCACCCAGCATAGAACTTCGTAGCAAGACGCTCCTTGTAGTTCGAACCCCCGAACGGTACGATGTTTCTCCGTCGTCAACACGTTCATGCATTACCCTACCCTCAGCAGTGAAGCTGTTTTCAGCCCATACCTGTTCGATATGGATCAATGCACACTGCCGGGGGCAATAAACGAAGTGTTGCAATGCCGAGAGCGCTATGAAATCGGATGCAGCGTACATGCTTTTCAGCACAGCATTTTATGCAAAGTCACGCCGTCAAGTCCGCTTTCATCTATCGTAACGGTATAGTCTTCAAATGAACGAGCCGGACTTTCTGATTCCGGCTTCCGTTCCACTTTAATCCGTTCAAACAACTTGTGGGCCGGAGCGTTACCCAAAGCTGTGCTGTGTTCGAAAACATAGAGTCCTCGAGTAGACATCATACCTCGGGCTGCAGAGCGGTCATGTTCGAACATATTCTGTAAGGCTTCCCAGAACAGTTTGAGATCTTCTGCTGAGAAGCCGGTTTGATTTGCGAGGTGAGCCGAAACGAAACCATGTGAACAATACAGCCCGTAGGGTACAGTGTACTTTCTGCCCATCGTCCGGTTATCGCCGCTTTGTTTTTCCGCATCCGCTTCAGTTGTGACAGCCATACGGGTAATGCTGTGCTCCAATGCAACGACCGGCTCAACCGACCGGGCAAAAGTAATCTGAATGGGTCCACGCACCTGACCAGCGTTAGCTCCTGTAGACATCACCGCTCCAAATGTGCGGATGTCGTAGTATCTTGAACACATATAGGAACGGCCTTTCTCGACCTCACCACCTTGCGCAGTGCCGTCTTTGTTGCGTTTCTTGCCATCTTTCAAATCGACAGGATCTTTTGTAAGGTCTATTTTCTGCTCTTCATATGCATTGCTGATTAGGGTATTCAAAACAGCTTTTTCCTTGATAAAAATATCCTTACCTGAAAGCTGCACATAGTTTCTAACCTTGCGTTTTAGGCAAACATCGGTTACCAGACCCATGCCGGTTTCTGCATCTATTCTGGGCAGATTTCCTGCATCAGGATCACCGTTTGGATTGCCGTCCTGTACATCAAACAGTAATGCAAAATCGTACCTCTTTGTAAGATCACTCATGATTGTTCTCCCTAATTTTTGGATTCGTTGTTTGAAGATGACTTTGTAAACAATGCTTGTCGTTGGTGATAGTAGCCGATAGCAAAACGGGCCTGATCCTCCATGGCAAGATGTGCTGGCATACTTGCATCGATCCCGGCAAATATGTCAGAAAGCATCCTCTCGAAATTGACCTTTCGGCCTTCATTGTCGAGTTTTGCAAGATGATGGTTTTTCAGTTTAAGTAATTGCGAAAATACCGTAACCGGTGTGGATGAAGCCGCGCCATAAAACCGGTCACGTATCGTTGCGTTTATTCCAGGGTTTGCTTCCTCCTGAATTTTTTCAAGTACGGCAAAAAGCCGCCCAAGCCGATATCCCGGATTGATATTATTAGAATCAAGAGCCACGGTGATTGTCTCCTTTTCTTTGGTTGAGTAAATTCTGTGAAATCTATTGAGATAGGCTTTTAAAATTCCTGCCTGAACCCTTGTGACGTCCTGAGTTGCACGAATGCGCCTTATGGTCTGCTGAAGCATGGTTGCCGGGTAAGTCCCTCCCGTTATAACGGCTTCAAAAATTTGTCCTGAGAGATTTGGCGGAATATTGTCAACCTTTTTCTCGTGTGCTATTGCGGAAAGAAGCCAGAATAAGGAATAATGTCCTCTATCATGTGAAGGTCTGATGATTTCAAGATCATCGAAATGCTGTTTGATATTTCCGGAACATTTCCCGATACTTCCGGTATGCCAAAATCGGACAGCAATGCGAGCTGAATTCGGCGAAAGCCCCAGTATATAGAACCGTGTGTTTGAGTTAGTATTTACGTATCCCGTCCAGGCACTTTCAAAAAGAGTTTTTACAGCTTTGACATCAGCATCAGGATTGTCTTTATTGTACCCAAAGAATGATGGAAAAATCGCCTCAAAGACATCTTCTTTTTGTGACCAGAAAATACTTGTCGTATTACCTACCTGCACTTTATTTATTGAGTCCTTACCTAAGAGCATATTCATGGCAGTGGTATAAGCGAACTCAGCTGATTTACTGATTGGGGCATTAAATGCCTGTTCCTTTCCATAAGAGTCATATCCTGAGCTCCTCTGAAAAGACACAAATTTTTTTGAGTCTTTATTTATCGGTGTATCACTGTGAATTCTGGCTATTTCTCCTTTTTTCCCTGTGATAAGACATAAGCCGGTAACACCATCAGCGTTTTCGTTACATTGATCCGCAATATATTTCTGAACGCTAGTATTGCATGGAATAAGACTGCTATCGCCATCCAGCCTAAAACTCATATTGCACCCGATGATTTTAGAGCACTCTTCCCACTTATCTGAATCTTTTACTTTTTCATATGAGCGTTGATCATAAAAACGAATGACAGCCAAGACACCGTTGTCTTCTTTAATCTCCTGAGGCAAATCTTGAATCTTTTTAATAAAGCTTAGCATCTGTTTTTGAGCCATCACCTGATCTTTTTCACCTTCACTTCTTGCATGACCCAACACATAGCCGTAATGATCCCATAGAAGAAAGCTTGTCATCCATCCATTGGATCCTGAACGTCCGACTGATTTCGGTAACAAATATTTTTTCGCCCGTTTCTTTTTGCCATCTCCTTCTCGGGTATCTTCAAGTGAGATGAAATCACCCTCGTGATTAATCACTATAACAAAAGGAATTTCTTTCCATACGAAACCTTCTGGCGCAATACCGCTATCCGGATCGACAGCTTTGCGCTGGTAGTAGTCATAGAGAGCCTGTAAAATCATTTTCTCACCTCCTCGCTATCCCAAGCCGGGACGTTGATCACTCCTTGTTCCATACAGCACCTGAAAAACGCTGGTGAGGGTTCTTTGACGTTCTTTTCAAAGTCAAGATCGTAGAGCATGAATCCAAGATCGCGCGTTTCACTGATTGGCGCTGTTTCCGTTGTGTGGCCATCAATCAACCTGAATTCGCAACTGAACTCGCGGCAACCGAGATATGGCTGGTTGAAACACTGACCTTTTCGAGCTCGACGCTCGAAGATGCCATAGTATTTGCCAGGGTTTTCGTCTTTTCTGAACTCTTCTTTTTCCCATGTGTCAAGGAGTGGTTCTGGAACAGAACGTTTTGTTTCAGTTCTGTTGGGATGCGGGATGAACTCAAGTTCAGCGTAAAGCCGGTAGGCCACATCCCGTAGAAACAAGCCTGCTCGTTGCTGTCGCGCTGTTTCGATGAAAATCCCCTCACTTCGGTCGCTTGCGGTTTGACCGACTTCATTGCGCCTCACCGAAATCCATTTGATCGGATTCAATATTTCGATCTTTCGAATTCGCCAGCGAATGGCTGGTTTCCAGAATATCGCTTCGAAAATCCCCCTCGCCGATGAAGGAGTGATGACGTCGTAACTGACGCGCTCCACCTTCATCTCCGGCCTTGTGAAACAGGCGTAATCCCCTTTCACTTCAAGGCAGAACGTTTTGTTGAAATGTTCCATAGCGTATCATCCCCGTGATTGATTTACCAATAATAGTCCAGTGTTGCATCGACGTTCAATCCGAAAACCGGATGGTATGCACTTTCCGACAGCTGCACCCATACACCGTTGATGTTTTCTATCAGCCCGTTATTTCTGAGTTGCATCAAATCTTTGTCATACACGTTGACCGAAAAACGTTGCAACTGTCTCATCAACTTGCGATTCGGGCCGCCATAACGCAATTGGTCGATCAGCGGGTTGCTATCGATTCTTTCGGATCGGTATCGCACGATAACACCATGCTGGCTCTTGTCATCGATCAGCTTGAACCGCATGGCCGCCGTACGGAACTGGATATTGAGCTGAGGGGCATCTGCAACAAGCAGTGCCATTATTTTCTGTACATCGAAACTGTTCAAGCGTCCGTAATACAGGCTGAAGTACTGTCTGAAGGCTCTCGGCATGAGGGTCGTTGCCAGTTCTGGAAATGCTCGGAACATCTCCTTCCCGGCTTGTTCAGCCTTCAGTATGATGCCGGGAGGCGGTGGTTTCGGTGGGTTGAATACGAGGACATCCCCTCTTTCATGTTTTCCTTCCCGGTTGCATCTGCCAGCAGCTTGTGCGATGCTGTCAAGACCGCTGAATGCTCGATAAACCCTAGGGAAGTCTATATCTACACCAGCTTCGAGCAGTTGTGTACTGACGACACGAACAGATTCTCCATCAATCAGCTTTGACTTGATATCGGCGATAACCTGGCTTCTGTGTTCAGGGCACATGAGTGCAGAAAGATGAATGGTGTCTTCCGGCATCAGCCCATGTAGCTCACGGCAATCTTTTCGGGTATTGACGATGCATAGCGCCTGTCGTTGGGTCGTAATGGCTTCAGCTATTTTGTCCCATTCATGCCTCTCATCGGCATCGCCAAGCATGTTTACCGTTACTCGCTGAAATACCTTGAACAAGTTGTCGGAATCAGACATCAGTTCCCTGACACCGTCATTCTTGAAACCTTTCAGCACATTCTGTCCGGTTCCGACTCTGCCGGACAAGACTGGCTGTGTAGCTGTGCACAGGACAATTGAGGTTCTGAAATGCTCCGCAAGCAATTCCAGAACGGAAACAACCGGTTGCAGATACCCGGTGGGCAGCATCTGCGCTTCATCAAGCACAATAACTGAATTGACGATGTTGTGGAGCTTCCGGCATGCTGAGCTTTTGGCGGCAAATAAAGATTCGAACAACTGCACGTTCGTGGTCACGATAATTGGTGCATCCCAGTTCTCTGAGGCAAGCCTATACTTCCCGCTTCCTTTTTCAGGATCGAGGTTGCTGTGATGTTCAAGCACCGCATCATTGCCAAATATCTGTCGGTACTGATCGGCAGTCTGTTCGATGATACTGGTATAGGGTATGGCAACAATGATTCGTTTTTTTTGGAACCGGATTGCATGCTCAAGGGCAAATGCCATGGAGCACAGTGTTTTTCCGCCACCTGTTGGTACCGTCAGGGAAAAAAGTCCCGGCTCCAGAGCGGCATTCGTACGGCATTCTTCTAGAATCAAGTTTCTTGCCCGGTTTACTGGTGAATCTTTAGCTCCAGCCTGTTTCCGGGCCATGAAATGATTAAACGTATCTTTCAGTTCGGAAAGATTGTATGCATGTAACCTCGCTTGAGCCTTATCCGGATTCATGAATGCTTCTGTATCGAGAAAGTCCGCATCGACAAGACAGGAATAAAGCATGCGAATCCACAGGTGCATCAATTCGGGAGCTGGAGTCGGGCTTCCACAGGGGTGCGTCGTCGGTAAGGAAACCTCAAGAATGTCAGCCGGAGGCTTACCCTGTAATGCATGTTGAAGATGATGATGATCCTTGTTCTCTATCCGTTCGGGCAATGTTTGGCCGCCAGTACCGGGTTCACGATACCAGTCCGGCAACCCCGTGTGATGGCCGGCAATGAGATAGGCCAGAGCTTTTCCGATCAGGGCGTGTTTCTGCACGGCATGTATGGCTCCAGCAGCGGAATGGTCAATCTTGCCCATCATCCTCCTCGGAATAATCCCCATTGTTCCTGCGGATATATTCCTGCCAGGTCGGGTTGAATTTGCCAAGATCATGCAATAATCCCGCAGCTTGCAGCCAGTCGGCATTGCCGAACTCTTTTGCAAATCTGCCGGCAAGTTCTGCAACATGCATGAGGTGGTCATGAAGGGAATGTTCTTCCCAAACGGAATCCTCTAATTGACGGAGATGTGCAACGGGTTTCATCGGGGGAACTGGGCTGAGTTTTCTACATTGACAAGAATCGCGCAAATCGACTGCATAAATTGCAGAAGGTTCTCTGGTTGGGAAGGAAGGGTTGATTTGATTCTATGCTGCCTTACCGTGAAGTCCTATTGGTGTAATTTATGCATTGATTTCAATAAATCACTATGTGTTAAGCCGGCGATTCAAAAGCAATCTACTATGGGCTATGGGACAAAGGGTGTCCTAGGTGTAAAATTTATGTGCGTAGAGCGTTATTTTCCTATAGCAATTACATTGAGACGGTGGGTATTGGGTAGTCTGCGAGCTTATTTTTGTTATATATTTGAAAGAAATCCTGCAGTGAAGGTCTGCAAACAGACAACATAAACATACAGCCATGTTCAAGATCAAGACCATCCTCTGTCCGGTTGATTTTTCCGATGTATCGAAAAAGGCGGTGCGTTACGCCCAGGAATTTGCCTTGGGCATGGGTGCGTCACTCATGCTGCTCAACGTTGTCGAGCCCCGTCCGATGGCAGTCGACATTTCGCTCAACTATGTGCCGCTTGAAGAGGACCTCGAGAAGGCTGCCACAGAGGATCTCGAGCTCCTTCTCGGTGAGCTTCGTGCAGCCGGCATCAATGCCGACGGGCTTGTACGCATCGGCAATCCTGCCGACATAATCCTGGAGCGGTTGAACGAACTTGACGTAAACCTCGTCATCATGGGTTCCCATGGCAAGAAAGGGCTCAGCCGCCTTCTGATGGGGAGCGTTGCCGAAACGATCGTACGCAGGGCTGTCTGCCCGGTGCTGATCGTCAAGGATGATGAGAAGGAGTTTATCGGCGAAGAGTAAAGGCTTCGACGAGCAGATCGGCGCCCTCGAACGGGCTCAGCCGGCCGGCAGCAACCTCGGCCTCTATCTCCGCCTTCCGCTGTTGTATGGCAGGGTCGCTCCGGTACGCTTTCCTGAGGCCCCATTCGACGAGGTCCCGGAGCAGGCTTGAGCGTTGCTGCAGCTGACGCAGCTCAAGCTCCCCGCTCTTTTGGAGAAGATCGAAGAAGCCGGTAATCTCCTCCCAGGTTTCCTTGATGCCTGCTCCGCTGCGTGCCGAGGTGAGGAGCACCTTCCGCCGGTGTCCGGGGTGTTTCTCGGGCAGCATGCCGAGGGCTGCCGAAAAGTCGGATGCTGTCGCTTTGGCCAACTCCATCCGTTCTCCATCCGCCTTGGTGACGCCGACTGCGTCCGCAATTTCCATGATCCCGCGTTTTATCCCCTGCAGTTCATCGCCTGATCCCGGCAGCATGAGGAGAAGGACGAAGTCCGTCATGGCATCGGCATGTACTTCCGACTGGCCCACCCCGACTGTTTCGAGTATGATGACCTCATAACCCGCCGCTTCCAGCAGCAGCATGGCTTCATGGGTTTTTGGCGCGCCGCCTCCGAGGTGGCCTGAGGACGCGGTCGGGCGGATGAAGGCTTCTTTTCGTGCAGCCAGCTTTTCCATGCGGGCCTTGTCGCCGAGAATGCTTCCTCTCGAGCGCAGGCTGCTCGGATCAACGGCAAGGACGGCAAGAGTCCGCCCGCTGGCGATTATCTCTTCACCGAGCGATTCGATGAACGTGCTTTTGCCGGCTCCCGGCGAGCCGGTGACGGCAATGCGCATCGCATGCCGCCCTTCAGTGATGCATTGCTCAAGGATGCGGCGTGCCGATTCGGCGTGCAGAGGGTTTTCGGATTCCACGAGCGTGATGGCTCTGGCAAGCATCTGGCGGTTGCCGTCAATCACGCCCCGGGCAATGCTTTCCGCATCAAGCGGGCCTCCGGTTCCCGCTGACCCCTGCCTGCTCATACGCCGGTTTTTCCGATGAGGATGCTGAGAATCTCAATGGCTGCATCGGCAATGACGGTACCCGGCCCGAATATCGCCGCTACTCCCTCATTACGGAGGAACGCATGGTCGCGTTCGGGTATGATGCCGCCGGCAATCACCAGAATATCCTCCCGTCCTGCCTCCCTGAGCAGCTTGACTGTCTCCGGGATGAGGGTCTTGTGGCCGGCCGCAAGGCTGGAGATGCCGATGAGGTGCACATCATTGTCGAGCGCCTGCTGGACGACCTCTTCAGGGGTCTGGAAGAGCGGGCTGATGTCGACGTCGAAGCCGACGTCGGCAAAGCCGGCTGCAATGACTTTGGCTCCGCGGTCATGGCCGTCCTGTCCGACCTTGGCGACCATGATCCTCGGCCGTCGGCCTTCGATGGATGCAAAGGTGTCGGCAAGGTCCTGTGCCTCCCTGAAACGGTGGTTGTGTTCCATTCCTGACATGTAGACGTTGCTGTTGAGCCTGACTGTTGAGCGGTATCGGCCGAACACTTCTTCGCAGGCTGAGGATATTTCTCCGAGTGTGGCGCGTTTGCGCGCAGCATCAACGGCGAGGGCGAGAAGGTTACCCTCCCCCGAGCGGGCGCATGCCGTCATGGCTCGGAGCGCTGCCTGGGTTTCCTCCGGGTTGCGAGTGGCCTTGATTCTTTCAAGGCGTTCCATCTGTTTATGGAGCACCATGGTATTGTCGACCTCAAGCAGCTCGATGTCGGTTTTCTCGGCGGTACGGTAGGCGTTCAGGCCGATGATGCTGTCTTCTCCGCGATCAATTCGGGACTGCTTGCGGGCGGCCGCCTCTTCAATCTGCCGTTTCGGGATGCCCTGCTCGATAGCCTTCACCATGCCTCCGGCTTCTTCGATCTCTTCAATGATCTTCCACGCTTTCGATGCAAGCTGGGATGTGAGGGATTCGACATAGTATGAGCCCGACCACGGGTCGATGCTCCGGGTGATGTCGGTCTCCTCCTGCAGGTAGAGCTGGGTGTTGCGGGCGATGCGCGCCGAGAACGGGGAGGGCAGCGCGATGGCTTCGTCGAGGGCGTTGGTATGCAGCGACTGGGTATGGCCGAGTGCGGCGCCGAGAGCTTCTATGCAGGTTCGCGCAACATTGTTGAACGGGTCCTGCTCGGTGAGGCTCCAGCCGGAGGTCTGGGTATGGGAGCGCAGCATCAGCGATTTCGGGTTCTTCGGATTGAAGCGCTTCACGATTTTAGCCCAGAGCATCCTTGCCGCCCTCAGTTTGGCAATCTCGGTGAAGTAGTTCATGCCGCTGGCCCAGAAAAAGGAGAGGCGGGGGGCGAATGCGTCGATATCCAGGCCGGCTTCGAGGCCTGTACGGAGGTACTCGAGTCCGTCTGCAAGGGTGAAGGCCAGCTCAAGGTCCGCAGTGGCGCCGGCCTCCTGCATGTGGTAGCCGGAGATGCTGATGGAGTTGAACTTCGGCATCGTCGCGCTCGTATAGCGGAAGATGTCGGCAATGATCCGCATAGAGGGTGCAGGAGGGTAGATGTAGGTGTTGCGGACCATGAACTCCTTGAGGATGTCGTTCTGGATGGTTCCGCTGAGTTTTTCAGGAGCAACGCCCTCTTCTTCGGCGGCGACGATGTAGAATGCCATGACAGGAAGCACCGCACCGTTCATGGTCATCGACACGGAGATGTCGCCGAGGGGGATCCCGTCGAAGAGGATCTTCATGTCTTCGACCGAGTCGATGGCGACTCCGGCCTTGCCGACGTCTCCCACCACCCTCGGGTGGTCGGAATCATAGCCGCGGTGTGTCGGAAGGTCGAAAGCCACCGAGAGCCCTTTCTGGCCTGCTGCGAGGTTGCGCCGGTAGAAGAGGTTCGACTCTTCGGCCGTTGAAAACCCCGCATACTGGCGGATTGTCCACGGCCTGGTGGTGTACATGGTGGAGTAGGGGCCTGCGGTGAAAGGAGGGAACCCCGGTGCTCCGTGCAGGTGCGCTTCAGACGCCTCTTCACGGCCGGTATAGGAGCGGCATTCCCTGAGCCCTTCCGGCGTGAGCCACTCTTTGGGTTCAGCATCTTCGTGCTGCGGTCTTGCGGGTACTGCCCCGCTGAAAATATCGATGGATGAAAAATCGGGTCTCATTGCACTCCTGTCGTGTGTTGGTATTTCTCAAGCATTGCGGGGCAGTCGACCCCGGTATAAATGAAGCTGTCGAGTCCTGCTGCAGTAAGTCGTTCGTGTCCTTCGGGGGGCTTTCCCGCCATGAGAGGAATGATGGTGGAAGAAGCCTCTTTAAGCATCCGGCAGATTGATTCGGCTGAGGAAACGGGGTCTTTTTCGGCGATGCAGAGCACTACAAAGGAGGGATTGCCTGCAAGTGCGGTCGCGCACGATGCCGCCTCAACCGACAGTTCGGCACTGCCCGAAATGGCGAACCCTCCGCAGCGGAAAAAGTCTTCCGTAAAGCCCGCCTGCAGGCGGGTTACTGACGGGTTGCCGTGCATCCAGATGAACACCGACGGGGTGTGGCCGGTCCGGATGGCATGCGCGGCCGTGCGGAGCCGTATACGCTCGAAACGTGCGGTTTCGCTTCCCTCCATGCTCCCGGCGGCTGTTGCCGTGAGGGCGTCGAGATGCAGGAGCTGCTGCGGAAGCAGGTCTGCAGGGTAGCGGTTGACTCCGACAAGGGTCTTTTTCCGTATTGCAGCCTGTTTCAGTGCGGCGCTTCGTGCTTCAGAAATCAGGGATTCCACAAGGGGGGATGCGGCACTGAGCCCGCCTGCCGATTCAATGGTCTTGAATGTTTCCCAGGCCGTTTCGGCAAGCTTCGCCGTCATGGTCTCGATGAAGGCCGATCCGGCGGCAGGGTCCTGGACCCTTCCGAGCCCGGCCTCCATTGTGAGCAGTAGATGGATATTCAGGGAGAGGCGGGCGGCTTCAGCACAGGAGGTCGAGGGACCGGCGTCGAATGGAGCTATTTCCAGCATGTCGTACCCTCCGGCGAGCGCCGAGGCGGTTTCGGTGGTCAGACGGAGCAGGTTGGTGTGGGGGTCGAGGAGCGAGAGGTTTCTTCGTGAGGTTCTGGCGAAGAGGCGGGGTAATGTGGCCGCCGGTATCCCATAGGCTTCAAAGAGATAGGGGAGCAGTGCCCTCAGGGCTCTCGGTTTTGCTATCTCCAGAAAATGGCTCGATCCCACTGCCATTGTGATGGTCATTTTCCCTGCAATGCTTTCTCCGGGGATTCCTGCTTCGAGGAGCTCTTCAATCATGTCGCTCAGACCTGCAAGGCCAAAGGCCACCTCATCTGCCGGGGTTGCGCCCCGGTCGTGGAAGGGAACGGTGTCCAGGGCGAGGGTTCTGAAGGAGGCAGGGACGGCGTCACCGGAACAGAGTTTCTGAAGAATCCCGGAATCTCCGGCCGGAGGAGGACTGAGCAGCCCGCCGGTGTTGTCCGTGAAGCCTTCCATGGCGGTGAGGGCCTCGGTGAGTTCGAGATGGCTGAGAGTTCCGGAAAACCATACGGGGACCTTTTCAAGGTTGATGCCCGAAAGAAGCCGGCGGGTGAAAGCGGACCGGCAGCTTTCTTCACCTGTCATGACGAATTCGAGAGCGCCGGCTCCCTCCTCGAGTGCCCGGAGCGCATTCCGGTTCGCTTCTTCCGGATCTTCAGCCGTGATGCGGCGGCAGCTTACTCCGGTGGTACCGCCTGCCTGCATGGGGACCATGAGCCGGGGCGAGGGTTCATGGATGCCGTACCAGGGTTCCAGCGGGAAGCCGTCGGGCGTCTGCCATACAAGGCGTTCATAGGTTTTGCCCTCCCCGAGGTCTGCTGCCACCTTTTCTTTCCATTCAACCCGGCTTACCGCCGGAAATTCACTATACCCGAGACCGGGGTCCTGTGCTGTCATTGCTTGCTGTTTGATGGTTGCCGGCTTATGATTGCCGATATTTCGCGCTTCATTTCAGATGGTCGTGCGATGCGGCATGCGTAGCCTTTCTCCCGGAGCCAGTCAGCCGTCTGAAATCCTTTCGATGTGGGTCGGCCGGTATACTGCTCAATGACCCGTTTGCCTGAAAAACCGATATTGCCCGCATTATGTTCAATGAGGTGCTCTCCACGAGATCCGGCTCCGATGGCAACTCCTCCGAGGGCCGGGTCGGAAATGATGGTGACGAGCGGAAGCCCGGCCCGCTCTACGGCTGAGAGGGAAACGTGGACCTTGGGAATGCTCGTCATCGAGGAACACCCTTCATGCATCCTTGCTCCGCCGCCCGTGGCGTGGATGACGAGCGGGCAGTGCCTTTCGAGGGCTATGCCGGCGGCAATGCGCAGCTTTTCACCGGTCGACATGGAGAACGAAGCGCCGAGGAAACTGAAGTTCGAGAGACAGAACACCACATCCCGGCCATCGATCTGGCCGTTTCCGGTGACGAAGGCTGTGGCGGTGCCGGAGCGCTGGCGCGCATCCCTGAGTTTTTCAGTGTACCCGGGGAAGGCGAGTATGTCGCTGTCGACGATATAGCGGGTTTCGGGGTGCTCCAGGAACGAGCCTTCATCGAGCACCAGTGCTATATAGTCATGTGCCGTGAGGCGGAGGTAGCGGTGAAAGCAGGTGTCGCATCGGAAGTTGTCCCGGCGGAGCGAAGAAAAGAGGACCGGATCCACGACCGATCGGCCTTCGCTGTCGCGGCACCCTTTGTGGCGCGGGACAAACCGGTTCTTTTCGGGTGCCTGGGGGAGGTTCCGGACTGGTTTTTCAAAAATGTTGATCTCCTCTTCAGTGATGTATCCCCACTGTCCGATATGCTTCCAGCGTTCCATCCTGCTATTGAACACCTCATCGAGAGAGAGTGCTGAGAGCTTTTCAAGCCAGCGGAGCACGCCAGAGCGGAAAGAGCGGAGCGCCCCGTCAGGGAACCGGTGCGCCGGGCCTTCTGATTCGGGGATCAGGTCGTCGATGATGCCAAGCTCCATCCCCTCTTTTGCCGTGATGCGGGAAAGTTCAGCGGCAAGTGCAGCCTTCTGGCGGGTGTGGAAGAGGATGGATGAACAGGCTTCGGGAGAGATCACCATATAGGTCGCATATTCCATGGCGAGCACCCCGTCACAACCGCTGAGTGCTATGGCACCGCCGCTGCATCCGCGGTTGATGATTACCGAAAGGGTCGGGACGGAGGCTTCGGCGAGCGACTGCATGCATCGGCCGATTTTCCATGCTATCCCGCCGGCTTCCGAGGCTTCGGTGGGATCAGCCCCTGCCGTATCAATGATGGTGATGATGATGCGCCCCTCCTTTTCGGCAAGGGCGACGGCCTCGATGGCCTTCTGGAATGCCGCCGGGGTCGGCATGCCGTGGTTCCAGAGGGCGATCTCCTCCGGGTTTTTCATGATTTCCTGAAGGCGGGTGAAGTCGGAAGTCGGGGAGGACTGCTGGCCGATGAGCATCACCCGGTGGGTGGTGCCGTTCCCGGTCAGTTCTGCGCGGTGGACCTGTATGGTGCAGCTTCCGAAGCGGTCGTTCTGGAGACACTCTTCCTGCTTCCCGAACACGGTGAGGTAGTCGAGGTACCGCGGCCGCTCCGGATGGAACGAGAGGAGGTACTTGTCATACTCCCGGAGCGCCTCGATGTCTGCATGTGCATAGCTGAACCCTTCCTGTTTCTCGAAAGGGAGCTGGAAGTGCTTCATTCCTCTTTCTTTTTCCCGGTGAGTTCCATAAGTACCCGCCCCGTGTCTTTCGGATGGAGGAAGAGGATCTCTTTTCCTCCGGCTCCCCGGCGTACCTCGCCGAGCGGGCGCATGCCAAGGGCTGTTACGCGCTCCTGTTCCCGGGCTACGCTGTCTGTGGAGAACGCGATGTGGTGCATGCCCTCTCCGTTCTTATCCAGAAACTTTGAGATGGGGCTTTGATCGGACATGGGTTCGAGCAGTTCGATCTTGGTCTCTCCTACCTGAATGAATGCCACCCGTACCTGTTCGGAGGGGACCTCCTCGATACGTATGGCATCCGCCCCGCAGCCGAGGACGTTCATGTAGGTCTGGACTGCTTCGTCAAGGTTCGATACGGCGATGGCGATATGGTCTATTTTACTGATCATTGATTCCTGTTGTCATGTTGCATAGCCGATTGTGCTGAGGGCTGTACGGATTTCCTCAAGGATGGCCGGGTCGTCGATGGTTGCCGGGATGTCGAAGGGTTCGCTGTTGGCCAGTTTGCGCATGGTTGAGCGGAGGATTTTTCCCGAGCGGGTTTTCGGGAGGCGGTCGACGATGACGGCGTTTTTGAACGATGCGACCGGACCGATGTTCTCCCGTACGTACTCAATGACATGTTTGATGATCTGCTGGTGCGGGGTGTCGACTCCTGTTTTGAGTACGAGGAAGCCGAGCGGTACCTGCCCCTTCAGCTCGTCGTGGACGCCGATGACTGCGCTTTCGGCAACGTCGGGATGGCCGGACAGCTCCGCTTCAATCGCGCCGGTCGACAGACGGTGGCCGGCCACGTTGATGATGTCGTCGGTCCTCGACATGATGTGGATGTACCGGTCCTCATCAATGTAGCCTGCGTCGCTCGTCTGGTAGTAGCCGGGGTAGCGGGTCATGTAGTTTTCAACGAACCGGTTGTCGGCCTTCCAGATGGTCAGCATGGTGCCGGGAGGGAGCGGAAGCTTGATGACGATGTCGCCCATCTCTCCTGTCGGGAGTTCCTCCATGTCCTGGTTGAGCACCCGCACGTCATAGCCCGGCACGGCCCGCGAGGCCGAGCCGTACTTGACCGGTCCGGGTTCGATGCCCTGGCAGTTGGCCGCAATGGCCCACCCGGTCTCCGTCTGCCACCAGTGGTCGATTACAGGAACCTGGAGCTTTTCTTCAGCCCATTGCACCGTGTCGGGGTCGGCCCGTTCGCCGGCGAGGAACAGGGTGCGGAGCGAGGAGAGGTCGTACTGCTTCATGTAGCGGCCCTGGGGATCCTCTTTCTTGATGGCCCTGAACGCGGTCGGGGCGGTAAAGAGCACCGATACGCCGTATTCGGAGACGATCCTCCAGAATGTGCCGGGGTCCGGAGTGCCGACGGGCTTTCCCTCGAACAGCAGGGTCGTGCAGCCGTAAAGAAGCGGGGCGTATACGATGTAGGAGTGGCCGACGACCCATCCTACATCACTTGCGGCCCAGTATACCTCACCGGGTTTCATGCCGTAGACGTGCTCCATGCTCCATTTGAGCGCCACCATGTGACCGCCGTTGTCGCGTACGATGCCTTTCGGCTGGCCGGTAGTCCCTGAGGTGTAGAGGATGTAGAGCGGGTCGGTCGATTCAAGCGGAACGCAGGGGACCGGTTCGGCGCCGAGCAGCGACTGTTTCCATGACAGGTCGCGCTCTTCGTTCAGTTCCGCTTTCAGCTGGTCGCGCTGGCGGATGATGCAGATTTCGGGTTTGAAGTGGGCGAGCTCGATGGCGAAATCAAGCAGCCGCTTGTAGTCGACAACTTTCGAGTGCTCGATGCCGCACGAAGCCGATACAATCACTTTTGGCTTGCAGTCGTCGATGCGCACGGCAAGTTCATGGGATGCGAAGCCGCCGAATACCACTGAATGGATGGCTCCTATCCGTGCGCAGGCGAGCATGGCGACCACTGCTTCGGGAATCATCGGCATGTATATGATGACCCGGTCTCCCTTGCGAACACCTCTCGACTGCAGTGCTCCGGCAAACAGGGCTACGATGTCGCGCAGTTCCCGGTAGGTATATCGTTCTTTTGTGCCTGTGACCGGGCTGTCGAAGATCAGCGCAAGGCTGTTTCCCCGGCCTTCGTCTACGTGGCGGTCAAGCGCGTTGTAGCAGGTGTTTGTGGTTCCCCCCGTAAACCAGCGGTAGAAAGGCGGGTTCGAGCTGTCGAGCACGCGGTCCCATTTCCTGTACCAGTGGAGCCGCCCTGCGGCTTCTTCCCAGAAGGTTTCGGGACTCTCTATCGACTGGCGGAAAATCTCGCTGTAGGAGTGTTCCATGGGGGTGCCCTCGCTATGTTGGAGTGGGTCGTGAAACGGGACGTCGCCGATCAACATGTTACTGAAAATTCAGATGTGGCGCAATTGGCAATTGTTACCTTTTTCCATCCCTTTTCATGGTCCCTTCACCCGCCGGGAGCGGCTGCACCAGCCTGAAAAGTTCTGCCAGCTCTTCGATGCTGAGCGCTTCGGCCCTGAGCTTCAGGGTCGCCGTCTCTACCTCCTCGAGCATGTATGCGTCTTTCAGATTGTTGTAAAGCGTTTTGCGGCGCTGGTGGAATGCGGTGCGCACAAAGCGGCTGAATGCCTCGGCATCCTCTACTGCCACATCTTTTTTCGGCACCATGCTGATGACGGCGCTGTCGACGTTGGGCTGCGGGCGGAACACTTTTCTGCCTACCTTGAAAAGGTAGCGGATATCGCAGAAGGTCTGCAGCTGGACGGCCAGGATTCCGTACTCTTTCGTCGAGGGGGCCGCCACGAGGCGGGAAGCGACCTCGTGCTGCATCATGAGGGTCGCCGAGGTGATGGAGCGGCGGTTTTCCAGCAGCTTGAAGAGAATGGGGGTGGTGATGGAGTAGGGGATGTTGCCGAGGACCCTGAGGGGGCCTCCGGCAGCGAGTATCTCAAGGTCAACATCGAGGAAGTCCGCTTCAATGAGCTGCAGTTGAGGGTACTCGTTCCGGATGAAGGCTGCCAGTGTCCGGTCTTTTTCGACCACCGTGAAAGCGGGGCACACCTCGAGGATCTCCCGTGTCAGCGCGCCGAAGCCGGGTCCGATTTCAAGGATCCTGTCCAGGGGTCCGGCACCCGAAGCTGAAACGATTTTACGGGTGATGTTCCGGTCGGTGAGGAAGTTTTGCCCCAGTTTTTTTTTACCGCTATTTCTGTATGCTTATATTCAACTCTTGTCATGAGGGGCGTGGTTTGCAGCCGCGCTCTGCCGGGCGGGCGCAACGTTGGTAGGCAGTTTCAATAATCTACTCTATTCTGATCAGTAATGGGAGAAAATAACATCGGAGCCGAAGCCGGGCAATATGTTTCCCGCGGAAACAAAGCCACCCGAACCGGATTTGGGGAAGCCCTGCTTCAGGCAGGCCGTGAGGATGAATCCGTCGTCGCTCTCTGCGCCGACCTGACCGGCTCGCTCAACATGCACCTGTTCCGCGATGCCTACCCGGACCGCTTCATTCAGACCGGCATTGCCGAAGCGAACATGATTTCCATGGCAGCAGGCCTTGCGACCACCGGGAAGATCCCGTTTGCCGCCAGTTTCGCCGTGTTTGCCACCGGCAGGGTCTACGACCAGATCCGCCAGTCGCTCTGCTACTCGAACCTCAACGTGAAGGTCTGTGCTTCGCACGCCGGCCTCACCCTCGGTGAAGACGGCGCGACCCACCAGATTCTTGAAGATATCGGCATCATGCGGGGCCTGCCGCGCATGACGGTGGTCGTTCCTGCCGACTACAGCGAGACGAAACGCGCCGTCAAAGCAGTTGCCGCCCACAATGGGCCTGTCTACCTGCGGTTCGGTCGCCCCAACATTCCCGACTTTTCTCTTGATGAAGACGGATTCGAGATCGGCAAGTCGATCGAACTCCACCCCGGAAAGGATGTCACCGTGATTGCCTGCGGCATCATGGTCTGGAAGGCGCTGGAAGCTGCCCGGATCCTTGAAAAGGAGGGCGTCGGCGTGCGTGTGATCAACATGCATACCATCAAGCCGATCGACACCCTCGCCATTGTGCGCGCCGCCAACGATACAGGGGCGATTGTAACGGCAGAGGAGCATCAGATCCACAACGGACTCGGTGATGCCGTCGCCGGCGTCTGCGCCCGCAACATACCCGTTCCGATTGAGATGGTGGGTGTCGAGGACCAGTTCGGTGAATCGGGCAAGCCTGACGACCTGCTTCAGAAATACAAGCTGACGACCGAGGACATTCTTGAAAAGATCTATCTTGCCCTTCGAAGGAAGGACTGAATGCAAGGCCGAACTTCCGGCTGCGTGTTGACGAACAATGCTTCCGGTACCCGTGACGGGCACGATGCCCTTAGGGGGTACCGGAGTTTTTTTAAAGGAATGAAATACTAAAAGGGAACGATTGAGTATGGCGATGCCGAATTTGGGCGATATGATGAAGCAGATCCAGCAGGCCGGTGAAAAGATGCAGGATGTGCAGAAACAGCTGGAAAAGCTGGTTACCTCCGGCGAGGCAGGCGGCGGGATGGTTAAGGTGACGGTCAACGGCAAGCAGCGGGTGCTCTCCCTGTGGATCGATCCCGAGATCATGGACGATGCCGAAATGGTTCAGGATCTGGTGCTTGCTGCCGTGAACAGTGCGCTTGAGGCCTCCGGCCGAATGGCGCAGGAGGAGATTTCGAAAGTGGCCGGAGGAATGATCAACCCTCAGGACATCCTGAAAAACCTCGGCCAGTAACCCCCCTGGAATGCAGTACAGCTCATCCTCCATAGAGACCCTGATCGACGCGTTTTCGCGTCTTCCGGGCGTTGGGCGCAAAACCGCCCGTCGCCTTGCCATGTACGTTCTGCAGCAGCCGCGGCTTGAGGCCGAGCGGCTTGCCCGGGCGCTGATCGATGTGAAAGACAGGGTGATCCGCTGTTCGGTGTGCCAGAATGTGACTGATCGCGAAGAGGATCCCTGCTCAATCTGCACCGGCCAGGGGCGCGATCGGACGGTCATCTGCGTCGTCGAGTCACCGGTCGATGTGCTTGCTTTTGAAAAGACAGGCCACTACCGGGGACTCTACCATGTCCTGCACGGTGTGATCTCACCGCTGGACGGGATTGGACCTGACGACATAAAGATCCGCGAACTGCTCAGTCGGCTTGCCTCTGAAGGGATCGGAGGCGTTCGTGAAATCGTGCTTGCCCTGAACCCCACGATTGAAGGTGAGACGACATCCCTCTATCTCAGCCGGCTGCTGAAGCCGCTGGGGGTAGAGGTTACAAAGATTGCCAGAGGCATCCCTGTCGGTGCCGAACTTGAATTCATTGATGAGGCCACCCTTTCCCGTGCCATGGAAGGCCGCTCAGCGGTCTAGCGGGAACGGCCGGTTTTCTGCAAGCAATTGAACGGTATTTAATTGATATGACTGGAGAAAAGAAATCGGTATTGATTCTCGGCGGCGGCCTTGCCGGCCTCACAGCGGCAAAACGGCTCGTTGATCGTGGTTTTGAGGTCAAGGTTCTTGAGAAACGCGACCTGTTCGGCGGAAAGGTCTCTTCCTGGAAGGATGAGGAAGGAGACTGGGTGGAATCCGGCACCCACTGTTTTTTCGGTGCCTACGATGTGCTGTATGATCTCCTGCGGGAGATCGGCAGCTATCATGCGGTCCTCTGGAAGGACCACCGCCTGACCTATACGATGGCCGGAGGAGGGCGTTTCACCTTCAATACCTGGAACCTGCCGAGCCCCCTGCACCTGCTCCCTGCCATCATAAACAACGGGTATTTTTCGCTCGGTGAAATGGCAGCGTTTTCCCGTTCGCTCATTCCTCTTGCCCTGCAGCGTGACGCCTATGCGCCGACACAGGACCATCTGACATTTGCCGAGTGGGCCTATGAGAAGAAATTCGGCAAGAACCTCATGGACAAGATGTTCCGGCCCATGTCGCTGGCCCTGAAGTTCATTCCACCTGAAGAGATTTCGGCCAAGATCATCCTCGACGTCACCGAAACGTTCTATCGCATTCCTGATGCATCGCGCATGGGATTCCTGAAAGGAGCCCCGTCGGAATATATCCATAAGCCGCTGGTCGGGCATTCCAGAGGGAAGGGGGCGGAGTTCCGCACCGGTGCGGCGGTCGAAGAGCTTCTTTTCGACGGCAGCGAAATAAAGGGCGTGCTTCTTCGCAATGGAGAGATCCTGACGGCCGACTACTACCTTGCCGCACTGCCGATACACAACCTCAACCGTGTCATTCCCCCTGCACTGAAGCAGCATGACCGGTTTTTCCATGGTCTCGACAACCTTGAAGGGGTGCCGGTCATTTCCGTGCAGCTCTGGTATGACCGCCAGATCACTCCGGTCGACAATGTTCTTTTCAGTCCCGACGGGGTCATCCCCGTGTATGCGAACCTTGCATGCACGACACCTGAATATGCGACGCTCCGCGGCAAACCCTTCAACGGCGGCAGCCGCCTTGAGTTCTGCGTGGCGCCCGCCGCCCCCCTTATGCAGATGACGAAGGAGGAGATCGTCCGGCAGGTGGACCTCTCTGTGCGCAACTGCTATCCGGCCTCGTCGGCAGGTGCCTCCGTCCTGAAGTCGACGGTTGTCAAAATTCCCCATTCGGTCTATGCACCACTGCCGGGGATGGAGCAGTACCGCCCGACGCAGGAGACCCCCCTCCGGAACCTCTTCATTGCCGGCGGATTTTCCCGGCAGCTCTACTACGACTCCATGGGCGGGGCGGTGATGAGTGCCAACCTGGCGGCAGCAGGTATCATGAAAGCAGCGGGAGTCGGAGAGGGATGAAAAAAATATTGGGAAAATGATTATTCGGAAAATGAAAAAATGTTATCTTTGAGACCCTGATTCAGGCTGTGGGATGAACAGGCAGGCCCTTGTAGCTCAGTGGATAGAGCAGTAGTTTCCGGAACTAAAGGTCGGCAGTTCGAATCTGTCCAAGGGCACAGGGAAGTTTATATCGGGGTGTGGCTCAGATGGTAGAGTGCTGCGTTCGGGACGCAGAGGTCGTGGGTTCGAGTCCCGCCACCCCGACACAAAAGGCGATTGCGGCAGGTTCCGCAGTCGCCTTTTCTTTGTTATAGCCATTCTGTTTCTTCAGTGCCCGACGTCACCTTTTACGTCTTTTTTGTATACTGTAACAATATTCCCGTATTGTTTCGGGTGAATAAAGCTATATTTTACATAGTATAAGCTTGCCCCCCCCTCAACCCCTGTCGAGTCATTATGGAAAGGACCCCGCCTCCGGGCCATGAGCCCTGTCTGACCAATCAGGCTTTGTTCGATGTCAGCGGGCCTGCTGTCACGGACACCATCATCGAGTCCATCCCGGGAGCGTTCTACATGCTGGATGCCATGGGGCGTTATGTGCGGTGGAACGCCTACCAGCGTGACGTTATCCTCGGCCTCAGTGACGAAGAGATGGCGGGTTGCAATGCCATGGCAACGTTTCATCCCGATGACAGGGCGGAAGCGATTGAGCGGATGCGCCGCGTGCTGGAGACCGGGGAGGAGGATATTGCCGAAGGCCGTGTGCTGCAATGCGGCGGGCCCGATTATCGATGGTTCCTCATGACAGGCCGGAGGATCATTATTGCCGGTATGCCATACATCATCGGCACAGGGGTTGACATTACCGACCGCAAAAAGGCAGAAGAAGAGAACGAGAGCCTCGGCCAGCAGCTTCAGCACTCCCAGAAAATGGAGATCGTCGGCAAGCTTGCCGGCGGCATAGCCCATGATTTCAACAATATGCTGGCTGTGATTCTTGGCCATGCAGAGGCGCTTCTTGAGGAAACCTCTCTGGAAGAGGATGGGCGCAGTCATCTGGATTCCATCCTCAAGGCTGCAAACCGTTCAGCGGACCTTACCCGCCAGCTGCTGGCGTTCGCCCGCAGGCAGGTCGTCCTGCCGAAGGTGCTCGAGCTCGATACCGCAGTAGAGGGGACGCTTTCCATCCTGCAGTGGCTTATCGGTGAGCATGTCGCTCTCCGATGGCATCCCGGCTCTCTGGGGGCGCGTATCAAAATCGATCCTTCGCAGATCGACCAGATCCTCACCAATCTCTGTGTGAACGCAAGGGATTCTATTGAACAGACCGGAACGGTGACCATCAGCACCGCACGCGTCCACCTCGATCGCCGTGTTCCTGCAGAGGAATCCGCAGATCACCTGCCGGGCCACTATGCGGTGCTCTCGGTCGAAGACACCGGCGCGGGAATGGATCCTGAGGTCCTTGCCCATATTTTCGAGCCCTTTTTCACGACGAAGGATCTCGGGAGGGGTACCGGTCTCGGCCTGTCGACCATTTACGGCATCGTCAAACAGAACCACGGCTTCATAGATGTTTCAAGCAACCCCGGCAGGGGGAGCCGGTTCAGCATTCATCTGCCTGTCGTTCATGTCGGCGGAGAGGATGTCGGCCTGAAGTCCGGGCGGGATGAGGCAGATGCTTCAGCCTGCAGTGGCGGCAGGGTAGTGCTTATTGTTGAGGATGAGCCCGATATCCTTAAACTGTGCCGATTCGTGCTTGAAACCCGGGGCTTTACGGTACTCTTTGCCTCTTCTCCGATGCAGGCTCTTCGACATGCCCGGGAGTATTCCGGTTCGATCGACCTCCTGCTTACCGATGTCATCATGCCGGAGATGAACGGGAGCGATCTGTCCGCAAAGGTCACTGAGCTGCATCCGGGTGTCAGGGTGCTTTATATGTCGGGATATACCGCCGACATCATCAGCAACCACGGTGTGTCAGACAGGAGCGTGAATTTCATCCAGAAGCCCTTTTCCGTCAAAGAACTGATCGGCAAGGTACAGGAACTGCTTAAGGCGGAGGCGTAGCCGAACCCTCGGCACCAAAGCCCCCATGGACTCCATTTTTTTTTCAATGATTTCTATGACGGTGTCGTGAATCGTCAGGAAGCACTCGCCTGTCATGATCATCCACGCAGCAAATCCTTTGTGGATGCCTTCGGGCATCTCGTCTATGCCATAGTAGGTGCTTATGCCTCCGGCAGTATGGATCCGTATCTGCATGCGGGCCTGTTTGTCTCGACTGCGGGCCATGGTTGCGGCAGTCATGAAAACAAAAGGTCAGCAATTGCCGTGCCGGAGAGGCCCGGTGCCGGTCAGCCTTGGTTGAAGCACGTTCGCACTGTCCCGTTCTGACGCAGTTGCGGCGTTACGGAACGGTGATCGGTCGCGGGTGTGTCTTATTCAGCCGGCGTGCATTCGGATGTGGTGTGGAATTCCAGGGAGGGGTAGTCTTCTCTGGCAACCTTCAGCATCCATTCGCTTTCTGCAAGGAATACCGGGCGCTCTTCGCGGTCGAGGGCGATTGCACCGGCCTTGCGGCGGCGGAACTCATCAAGCATCTCCTTGTCGGCTCCCGTCACCCAGAATGCCTTGTGGTATCGGAGGGGGGTGAAATCGCACTGTGCGTTGTATTCGTGTTCGAGTCGGAACTTGATGACGTCGAACTGCAGTTCGCCTACCGTGCCGATGATCTTGCGGTTCCCGAACTGTATGAACAGCTGCGCCAGACCCTCTTCGGTGAGCTGACGGATGCCTTTGTCGAGCTGTTTCTGCTTCATGGGATCCCGGTTTTCGAGGGCCTTGAAAATCTCGGGAGAGAAGCTCGGAATACCGCGGAAGTGCAGGTCTTCGCCTTCGGTAAGGGTGTCGCCGATTTTCAGTGAACCGTTGTCGTAGAGGCCGATGACGTCTCCAGGCCAGGCATCGTCGATGATGCTCTTTTCATTGGCCATAAAGTGGGTGGGACTTGAGAACCTGACTTTTTTCTGCAGGCGGGTGTGGGTATAGAAACGGTTGCGCTCGAAGCGGCCCGAGCAGATCTTGAAAAACGCCGTTCTGTCGCGGTGGTTCGGGTCGAGGTTTGCATGGATCTTGAAGACGAACCCTGTCATGGCCTCCTCGGCTGCGTGAACCGTTCGTTCGGCAGCTTCACGGGCATCAGGGCTCGGGGCTATTTCTGTGAAGGTCTCAAGCAGTTCGCGGATGCCGAAGTTGTTGATGGCGCTGCCAAAGAACACCGGCGCCAGAAGGCCGTCACGGTACAGTTCCCCCTCGAACGGCTCGTAAACTCCTTCGATGAGGAGGACGTCGTCGCGCAGTTTTTTTGAGAAACTGTCAGGTATCCAGCGGTCCAGTTCCGGATCGTTGAGATCCTGGAGGCTGACGAAACTCTCCGTCACGCGGCTGGAACCCGATTCGAACAGGTTGAGGTTTTTTTCGTAGAGGTTATAGACGCCCTTGAACGACTGACCCTGTCCGATGGGCCAGGTGAGGGGGCGGACGCTGATAGAGAGTTTGTCCTCAAGTTCATCGAGCAGCTCGAACGGATCGCGTCCTTCGCGGTCGAGCTTGTTGATGAAGATGATGACAGGAGTGTGGCGCATGCGGCAGACTTCCATCAGTCGTTCAGTCTGCTCTTCGACGCCTTTGACGCAGTCGATGACGAGGATGACGCTGTCAACGGCCGTCAGGGTGCGGTAGGTATCTTCTGCAAAGTCCTTGTGGCCCGGCGTGTCGAGAATGTTGATACGTCTCAAGCCGTATTCGAATCCCATGACGGAGGTGGCGACTGAAATTCCTCTCTGCTTTTCAATCTCCATGAAGTCGCTCGTTGCGCTCTTGCGGATCTTGTTGCTTTTTACTGCGCCGGCTGTCTGTATGGCTCCTCCGAACAGGAGAAACTTCTCTGTCAGGGTGGTTTTGCCTGCATCGGGGTGGCTGATGATGGCGAATGTCTTCCGTCTCGAGATCTCTTTCTGTAAGTCCATTGGTATTCGGTGCGTTTCTTCGTGTGTCGGTTGTGCCGGGCGACAGGGGGGGAAGATACGAAGACGGCGTCCAAAAAAAGAATTTCATGCCGAGGAACGGTTCCGGCGGCGCAGCGGGGGCCTCCGGCTGTCCCCGGCATAAAGATGAGGGTATTGCAGCTGTTACTGATGTATCTTTCCCTTGTTCTCACAATTCCCCTTAACCTCTCGTTGTTTGCAGATGGACCGCATTGATTTTTCCTCTCTCACTTTTGATTCCCTCTGGGCAACCCTTGCCGCAGCTCTTGCTGTCGTGCTCTTCGGCCTGTTGTTTGCCGGCCGTATCGCAGGATTTGCGGCCGGCCTCCTTGAGCGGGTCCCCCTCATCAGGCTGGCTGTCAGCCGACTGAAGCTCAATGATCCATCGGCACTCACCCGCGGCGTTACATACACCGCCCGAATGGCGCTCATACTCTCTGCTTTTGCCTCCGCCCTGCAGATTCTCGCAGCTCATCCCGTCATCGCGCGCATTATTGGTGAGGGATGGTTTGCTCTCAAAGGCTTGTTGCAGATGCCTGCTGTGGAGCTGGTCGTAAATGTTGCTCTCATTGCACTTGAGACCTTGCTGCTGCT
The DNA here is from genome assembly GCF_001622165.1 of Pelodictyon luteolum. GTDB lineage: Bacteria > Bacteroidota > Chlorobiia > Chlorobiales > Chlorobiaceae > Chlorobium > Chlorobium luteolum_B. The sequence goes on along the minus strand of NZ_LVWG01000018.1, from coordinate 62,243 downwards.
TCGGATCTCGGTCTGGCTCAAAACCGGTTTCCAGGCGCTTGAAGTGCGAATCCGTCGGGAAAAGGACCGCAGGCTGAAGGGCTTTTCCATTCAGAAGGTGCAGGTATTCACTGCCTCCCAGCTCACCGGCTTTCTTCTTGGCCTCAGCCGTTATGCCCGCTATACCCTCAATGCATTGCTTGCGTTTGTCTACCTGACCGGCCTGTTCAGCATCTTTCCCGGGACCCGCGGAACGGTGCAGAGTGCCCTCGGCGCTCTTTTCCTCAGCATCGAGCATGCCTGGAGCGGATTTCTGGGCTACATCCCGAGCCTTTTCATTCTCATGCTGGTGATCCTCGCCACCCGGTATGGACTGAAACTGATCCGGTTTCTCTTTGGTGAAGTTGAAAAAGGCACGATCACCCTCAGCGGATTCAAGGCGGAGTGGTCCATTCCCACCTACCAGCTGGTCCGTTTTCTGGTGATCGCACTCGCGCTGGTACTCTCTTTCCCCTATCTGCCTGGTTCGTCCTCACCGGCATTCCAGGGTGTTTCGGTCTTCATCGGTCTGCTCTTCTCGCTGGGCTCAACTTCTGTCGTAGCCAATGTCGTCTCCGGTGTCGTGATGACCTATACGGGAGCTTTCAGGGTGGGGGACCGTGTGAAAATAGCCGACACCGTCGGTGACGTCATCGAAAAGGGGCTGCTCGTCACCCGCATCCTGACCATCAAGAATGAGGAGATCACCATACCCAATGGCATGGTGATGGGAAGCCACATTATCAACTACAGCGGCGTGTCGCATGCGGGCGGGCTTATCCTGCATGCCACCATCACCCTTGGCTATGACATCTCCTGGCGGCTGGTGCACGAGACCCTCATTAAGGCGGCAGTCGGGACGGAGGGAATCCTTCCGGACCCGAAGCCGTTCGTCCTGCAGACCGGTCTCGATGATTACTATGTCCGCTATGAGATCAATGCCTATACCGATAGCCCCCTGCAGATGGCCCTTACATACTCCCTGCTCTACCAGAATATCCAGGACTTCTGCGCCGAAGCAGGCATAGAGATCCTTTCGCCGCATTATGCATCTCTCAGGGACGGTAATGCCTCAACGCTTCCCCCCGGCCATCAGGAGAAGGGCGTAGATGCCCTGCAGTTCCGTGTCCATATTGACGGTACAGGGAAATGACGGGCGTTTCGCTAAGAACCTGAGGCCGGGTCGGGCAGAGGACTATTCCTTTTTGAGATCGCCGGGGCCTATGGCGGTTTGAAAAAAAATGCTATACTGGCTCAGCATTTTCTGTTGGAGGCTTTCAATACTTTAAATGATTCATACGCCCATGAATTTCAATCCCTGGCATCACGTCGAGATCGGTGAGGACAGTCCTAAGATTGTCAATGCAATCATCGAAATCTCTCAGGGCAGCAAAACCAAGTACGAGCTCGACAAGAAAACCGGCATGCTGAGGCTCGACAGGGTGCTGTTTTCCTCCGTGTTCTATCCCGCCAACTACGGCTTCATTCCCAAGACGCTCGGCGACGATCATGACCCGCTTGACATCGTGGTGATTTCGCAGTGCCAGATCGTGCCGATGTGCATGGTGCGTGCACGAGTGATCGGTGTGATGCGCATGATCGATCACGGCGAGGGCGACGACAAGATCATTGCCGTTGCTGAAGATGACATGAGTCTCAGCAACATCTTCGACATCGATCAGCTTTCCCCGCACTTCAATTCTGAGCTGCAGCACTTTTTCGAAGAGTACAAGTCGCTCGAGAAAAAGACGGTGCTTGTCGAGCAGTTCCAGAATGCCGAGATCGCTCGCCAGAGTGTGGTGCACGCCATCGAAAACTACGACAAGGTCTATGCGCCGGTAGTCTGAAAAGAGTGGCATCAAACTATGCTTGAGGTGGCAGGCGGACTCCGGTCTTCCTGCCGCTTTCTGTTTCAGGCCGGCCAATCGGAGGGTGTTGCAGCATGCTGTGCTATATTACCTGTTATAGAGTGCAGCTCGATTTCACCTTGCAGTCAATCCAGGAGACACGGCCATGGACAGCTTGCTTGATACCTCAGTATTCCGGGTTGCTGCCGGCGACACGCTCGACCTTTCTTCCCGTCCGACGCTTGCTGCTCCCTTGTACTCATCAGGCAAGCAGTACCGGGAGCTGCTCTCAGCTCAAGTGACGGCGCTCAGTGAACTGCAGGCGGTGCACTATGCCGACAACCGCTATGCGGTGCTCCTGGTGTTCCAGGCTATGGATGCGGCAGGAAAGGACAGCTGCATCCGTCACGTCATGACGGGAGTGAACCCGCAGGGATGCGAGGTCCACAGTTTCCAGCATCCGTCAATGGAGGAGCACTCCCACGATTTTCTCTGGCGCACCACCTGCGCCCTTCCCTCCCGGGGCCGTATCGGCATCTTCAACCGGTCTTACTATGAAGAGGTGCTGATAGTCCGCGTTCACCCCGAAATCCTTGAGAGCGAAGGAATCGCCAACGGTCACCCCCGGAAGGAGGATGTATGGGAAGCCCGCTTCCGCTCGATCAACGACATGGAACGCCATCTTCACGCCAATGGTACCCGGATCGTGAAGTTTTTCCTCCACCTCTCAAAAGAGGAACAACGCCTGCGCTTCCTGAAGCGGATCGACAGACCCGCCAAAAATTGGAAGTTCAGCATGAGCGACATCGAGGAACGCCGATACTGGGATGAATACATGGCAGCGTATGCCGCCTGCCTGTCGGCGACCAGCAGTGCCGATGCCCCCTGGTATATCGTTCCTGCCGATGACAAGCGCAATGCCCGGCTGATTGTTTCCTCCATACTGCTTGATCTTTTCAAGGGGCTGGATCTCCGATATCCCGTCGCAACAGGTAAGCGTAAAAAAGAACTGCAGGCCTGCCGCAGGGTGCTCTTGGCCGAATAGCTGAGCCCCGGTTCAAGAAGAGGGAGCGGCTGGAGCATGCGGCATGGGGTCATTATTACGGCACTGCATTACTTTGGCGTACTCTTTCCGGCGTGGTGTATTCTGTGGTGTGAAAGTGCCCCGGAGCCTGTAGCGGTTTGCTTTCGGGATTCGCTGCCGGTGTTGATAACTTTCCCTGCGGCCGGCGCCGCATCTCTTTCTCCAGGCGCTGTCGGCATGATGTTAAGGGTGTGTAGTTTTGTAAGTCGTTTCTATAAAGCAGTTTACCGGATATTCTTTTGTTTTTTTCTGCCTGGCGTAATTTCTGGCGTGCTGTTGATAACACTGCTTCTTGATGTGTATGGAATGTTGATAACTTGTTGACAGCCTTTTGCTTATGTGGTGCGCTTTTAATGCGTATGCCGGAAAATGACCAAAATGTTCATATATTCTGCGGCAGAAACAGTCCCTCTGTTTCCGGGGTATGCGCTCTCAGTGAGCCTTCCCGGGGGCGGATCCATGATACGCTGATTCCTATGCTCTCACTGCCTTTTGCAACGCTTGCGACCCGTGCTGCCCAGGTTCGGCTCGTCATTTCCGACAACGATGGTGTGTTCACCGACAACGGAGTCTATTATTCCGAGTCAGGGGAGGTGATGAAGCGTTACTCGATCCGGGACGGAATGGGGGTGGAGCGGTTGCGTCTTCACGGCATCGATACCGCAGTGATGACGGGGGAAGTGTCTCCGAGCATCCGGAAGCGTGCCGAAAAGCTCGGCATGACACGCCTGTACCTTGGTGTCAAGGATAAGCGTGCGATGCTGGAGGGGGTCCTTATGGAAACCGGTCTGCAGCTCTCCGAACTGGCCTACATCGGCGACGACGTCAATGATGTGGAGATCATGGAGGCCATTGCGGCAGAAGGACTCGTGGCATGTCCCGGTGACGCGACATCGTTTGTCGAGCCCCTGGTTCACTACCGGGCCGCCGCGAATGGAGGATACGGGGCGTTCAGGGATTTTGCTGAATGGCTCCTTCGCCTGAGAAGCCTTTAGACAGGGTCGGTCGACCAGTATTATTTCATCGTTATCACAAAAGAGCAATGCAAGCAGTGAACATAGGTGGCAGGGCTGTCGGTGACGGCCAGCCCGTTTTCATCATCGCCGAGATAGGCATCAATCACAACGGGTCCCTCGATGTCGCAAAAAAACTCATAGAGGGCGCGGCCCTTGCCGGGTGCGACGCCGTGAAGTTTCAGAAAAGAACTCCGGACCTCTGCGTGCCGGAGAACCAGCGGGACATCGAGCGCGATACCCCCTGGGGCCGGATGAGATACATCGACTACCGTTACAGGGTTGAGTTCGGAGCGGCGGAGTACGCCGAGATCGACCGCTGCTGCCGGGAGAACAGTATCCTCTGGTTTGCTTCGTGCTGGGACGAAGAGGCGGTTGATTTCATGGAGGCGTTCGAGCCGCCGTGCTACAAGGCAGCTTCAGCTTCGCTCACCGATCTGCCCCTGCTACGGAAAACGAAGGCCACAGGCCGTCCCCTCATCATTTCAACGGGCATGTCGACCATGGATGAGGTTGAGGCCGCCGTCAATGAGCTCGGGTCCGAAAACCTCCTTATCGCCCATACCAACTCTACCTATCCGTGTCCGGTCGAGGAGCTCAACCTTAAGATGATCCCTCGCCTCAAGTCGCTTTATCCGGAAACGCCGATCGGTTATTCCGGCCATGAAACCGGGCTCTCTACTACCTGGGCGGCCGTTGCGCTCGGTGCAACCTTCGTCGAGCGCCATGTCACCCTTGATCGTGCCATGTGGGGGTCGGATCAGGCCGCCTCTGTGGAGATCTCCGGGATGTCGCGTCTCGTGGACAATATCCGCGACATTGAAAAAGCTATGGGCGACGGCATCAAGAGGGTCTATGCAGGAGAAGTTGCCGCACGCAAAAAACTCCGCCGCTCCTGAGGGCTTCCGGAAGGGGGCTTGCTATATTTACCAGTCTCCCTTAAATTCCTCCTTCGCCCGCCGGCCAGGGCAGCGGCTTTGCCGTTTACCAGCGGCGGCATATTCTTTTATACTACGAACGAGATCAACGATTTTTCATCATGAGCAACAAGCAGAATACAGCAGTTCAGGAGTTCGAGTACAAGGCAGAAATGAAACAGCTGCTCGACCTCATCGTCCATTCCCTCTACACCCATCCTGAAATCTTTCTCCGCGAGCTTGTCTCCAACGCTTCCGACGCCCTCAGCAAGGCGCGATTCAGTGCCCTCACCGACGACACCATGGCCAAAGCCTCCGGAGAGTCGGCCATCAGGATCACCCTTGATCCAAAGACGGCATCGTTCGCCATTGAAGATACCGGTATCGGCATGACCGAGGAGGAGCTGATTGCCAACCTCGGCACCGTGGCCAGGTCCGGCACCCTCGGCTTCATGCAGGCGCTCCGCCAGGAGAAGAAGGAGCTCGATGGAAATCTCATCGGCCAGTTCGGCGTCGGGTTCTACTCGGTATTCATGGTGACCGACGAAGTGAGTGTCGAGACCCGCAGCGCACGGGCTGGTTCTGAAGGCCTCCGGTGGCGGTCGTCAGGCCAGGGGACCTACACGATCGAAAAGATCGACAAGAAAGAGCCCGGAACCCGGATCTCCTTCACCCTCAAGGACGAGCACAAGGAGTTTGCAGAAGAGTACCGGGTCGAGCACATCATCAAGAAGTACTCCAACTTCGTCGATTTCCCGATCTATCTCGAAAAGAAACAGCTCAACAGCATCACCGCCCTCTGGCAGCGTCCGAAGAGCGAGCTGAAGCAGGATGAGGTCAACGAATTCTACAAGTTCATCAGCAACGACTTCAACGAACCCCTCGACTACCTTCACATTTCGGTGGAAGGTGCGGTCAGCTTCAAGGCGATCCTGTTTCTGCCGAAAGAGGCCCCGATGGAGCTGCTTTACCGCCAGGGTGAACTTGAGAACAAAGGTCCGCAGCTGTATGTGAAAAAGGTGATGATCCAGCACGAGTGCCGTGATCTTCTTCCCGAGTACCTCCGCTTCATTGCGGGCGTCGTCGACACCGAGGACCTGTCGCTGAACGTGTCGCGTGAAATCGTGCAGTCGAGCCCCGTAATGTCGAAAATCCGGCAGATCCTGACCGGGAAGATCCTTGGCTGGTTCGAGGAGCTTGCTACCGCTCAGCCGGAGAAGTTCAGGACCTTCTACAAGGCTTTCGGCCCCATTGTCAAAATCGGACTGAACACCGACTTCACAAACCGCGACAAGCTCATCGAGCTGCTGCGCTTCGAGAGCACCAAGACCGGGGAGGGGGAGTACGTCACCCTGAAAGAGTACGCCGCCCGTATGGCTCCGGACCAGAAAGAGATCTACTACCATTCCGGCGCAGGCAGGGCCCAGCTTCTGGCCAATCCGAACCTTGAGTATTTCCAGGATAAGGGGATCGAAGTGCTGCTGCTCAGTGATCCGGTTGATGTGTTCGTGATTCCCTCCATCCACGAGTACGACAAAAAACAGCTCAAGTCCATCGAAAAGGCGGACATTGATTTCTCCAAAGGAACGAAGGACCAGAAGGAGCCGATTGCTGAAAATCTGCTTGCTCCGCTACTCCAGATCTTTCGGGAAACCCTTGGCGAGGGCATCGAGGACGTTCTTGAGTCACACCGCCTCGTCAGCTCTCCCGTGACGCTCGTCAGCGGCAAAGACGCCATGGACAGCCAGATGGAGCGGATGATGAAGATGATGCAGCAGGAGATGCCGGCCGGCAGGAAGATCCTCGAGGTGAACCCTTCGCATCCCATCATCAGGAACCTGTCGGGCATGATGATGGCCAACGACAAGAACCCCCTCATCCGTACCGCAATCCATCAGCTGTACGAAGGGGCACTGCTTCTTGAGGGCGGACTGGATTCCACCACGGGCTTTGTCTCGCGGATGAATGAGTTGATCGAGGCAGCGACGCTTTCGCGGTAACGGCATACCCCAACAATAACAAACACCAGGACTGTGAAACGCAACAGGGAACTGAACAAGAGGGAGATCGAGGCATTCCAGAAGAACGAGATCACCGAGTACCATATCTACCGAAATCTGGCTACCAGAGTCCACGGGGTGAAGAACCGCCGGGTCCTGGCACAGATCGCCGATGACGAGATGCGGCACTACAACATCTGGAAGACCCATACCCGCAGGGATGTGGCTCCGAGCCGTTTCAGGATCTGGTTCTACTCACTGGTCAGCATGCTGTTCGGATTCACCTTCGGCATCAGGCTTATGGAGAAGGGGGAAAAAGGCGCACTCGACGCCTACGGAGCCCTGCCGCCATCGCTGCATGAAGTCAACGGCATCCTCCGCGACGAAGAGGAGCATGAGGAGGCCCTGCTCAAGCTGCTTGACGAGGAACGCCTGCAGTACACCGGCTCGATTGTGCTTGGCCTGAACGATGCGCTGGTTGAACTGATGGGTGTGCTTGCAGGTCTGACCCTCGCCCTGCAGGATACCGCGCTTGTTGCGCTTACTGCCTCCATCACGGGCTTTGCCGCAGCACTCTCGATGGCGGCTTCGGAGTATCTGTCGACCAAGTCGGAACCGAACGGCAACAACCCTTTCCGCGCAGCCATCTACACCGGCATAGCCTATCTCATGACCGTTGTGGTGCTGGTTGCCCCCTATATGTTCGTTCCCGATCTCTACGTATCGCTCGGGCTGTCGTTTTTCGGAGCGGTCTGCATCATCGGGTTCTTCAACTACTACATTTCCGTTGCCCGCGATGTGCCCTTCAGGACCCGGTTCCTTGAAATGGTCGGGCTGAGCTTCTCGGTTGCCGCCTTGAGTTTCCTCGCAGGCTATGCCATCCGCTACGCTTTCGGCATAGATGTCTGACAGGTCAGTGGAGGGAGGCTGTAACCAGTCTCCCTTCTGCTTCCGGGTCCATCCTTCCCGCAGTTGATATCTTCAGCAGCAGCAGCTCCTCTTTATCGCTGAACCCCTCACGCCTGGCATACTGGTCCAGAAGGACTGCTTCGCCTGCTTCGGAGGCGTCGCTGTGCCGTTCACTACGCAGTCGAACCCGTTCCATGAGCACCTCATCGGGTGCTTCATAGGCGAGGATCCTGCAGGGGCAGCCGAGGGATGCTGCAAGCTGAGTGAATTCTTCCCTGTCTTTTTTGCTGAGGAACGCGGCATCCGCAATGACCGGGTAGCCGCCGGAAAGCGCGGCTTCAGCGGCCTCAAGCAGCCGGTTGTAGGTCGCCCGGCTCATTTCTGTGGTGTAGATGGACTCCGGAAGTTCCCGGCTGCTCTCAAGCGGTTTCAAGCCCCGCAGGCGCTTGCGCTCAACGTCGGACCGGACATGCACAGCGCCAAGTGTCGTGGCGAGTGCGGCGGCATGGGTCGTTTTGCCGCTGCCTGAGAGTCCCGTTGTGATGAGCAGGTACGGCTGCTCATCCTCTATGCACCGGCCGGCAAAACCGATATAGGAACGGTGCTCCTGCAGGGCAAGCTTTCGCGCTTCGCCTGTTTCCTGGCTGTATCGAATCGCCCTCACCTTGGCCCGCACCATAGCCCTGTAGAGGGTGTAGAAACGTACTACCCGCATCGCGTCGTAGTCACCGGTTTCCATCATCCACCGGTTCAGGAAGCACCATGCCAGATCCTTCCTTTCGGCATGCAGGAGGTCCATGAAGAGGAAAGCGGCGTCGCTGGCGACGTCGATGCAGCTGAGCAGCCTGCTGAACTCGATGCAGTCGAACACCTCCACCTCTTCATCCACCAGCACCATGTTGCCCGTGTGCAGGTCGCCGTGGCATCTGCGTATGCATCCTGCGGCTTTCCTCCTGGCGAACACCGCAACGAGCTCTCTGTGTCGTTTGAGGGTCCACGTTCTCAGCTGCTCGACAAGGGCGCCCTCGCCGGCATCGGTTGCGGCCGGCTCCAGATGGCTGAAGTTCTCGAGCATGGGCGTGAGGATCGTATCGGCTGTTCCGTAGGGGGTTGAGGGCGGGAGCGGATCAAGGGATGTGTGAAAGGCCGCGACCTTTGAGGCAAGATGTTCGACCAGGGCTTGTTCCAGGCGGCCGGACCGGAGCATGCGGTCGAGTTCCTGTGTCCGGTCGAAACGCACCATTTTGACGGCGTAGTCTGCCGTTTCGCCCTCTCTACCGATATGGAGCCGTCCCTCTCTTCGGACAACGGGCACAACATCAAGATAGATGCCCCGACATAGCCTCCGGTTCAGCCGCAGCTCCTCCTTGCAGCACTTCCAGCGCTTTTCAAGGGTTGAGAAGTCAAGGAACCCGAGGTCGACTGGTTTTTTAATCTTGTAGGCATAGCTGCCCGCAAGAAATACCCATGAAATATGGGTTTCGACCAATTCGACTGCACCGGTGGGATGCGGGTATGCATGAGGGTCCAGAAGCGATTCCGGCAGTCGGTCCATGGCAGCTCCCCGTGATGGGGCCAGAGGGGGAGGTTTGTAGGAAACGGAGCTCTCTTGTTTTCAGTAATATACGAGCGCGCCCTGTGTCGGGCAAGCCTGGTTGCTGGGGAAGGGTAGCGCAGTCGGGGAAGGGCATTTATGATCTCCTCCGGTTTGGCCGAACCAGTCACAATCTGATAGCTTAAGTCTAAAAAAAGTTTAAATTGGTATTTTGTAGATACCATCATCCCCCTGTGGCTGAGAGGGCTCTTTTGGCTGCTGGCGGTTAACCCTTGGTTCCATTTCTCTGACTATGATCCATCTTACCAAAATCATCTGTCCGACGGACTATTCCGAAGCGTCGCATACGGCAGTGCGCTACGCCGTCGATTTTGCCCACAGGGTAGGCGCGCATGTGCGGTTTCTTCATGTATTGCACGGCGGCAATATTGCTGAAAAGACCGCAGCAGGGTACGGCGTGGAAATCGGCGGGCCCCGTCAGGAGGATGTGCTTCCCGAACACTTTTCATCCCTGCTCATGAGTGAGAAAAAGAAGGGACTTTCGGCCGATGTGCTGGTGCTCAAGGGAGAGGCGGACAGCGTCATCACCGAGCAGGCCGCCATGTGGGGCGCTGATCTCATCATCATGGGCTCCCACGGCCGCACCGGCCTCAAGCGGCTCATGATGGGCAGTGTTGCCGAAGCGGTGTTCCGCGGTTGCGACATTCCGGTGCTGCTTGTCAAGCATGACGTTGCAGGCCGTATCGTTTCGGCCTGAGTGCCAGAAGAAATTTCATTGAACCGCATAGCTGTTTTGTTATGATGACCAACTTCCGTAATTCGATACTGTCGCTGATCACAGAGACCTCCGCCAACCTTCCGAGCGATGTCCGCCGTGCCATCGCTGCGGCTATAGAGAGAGAGGATCCCGATTCCAGGGCAGGGCTTTCCATGTCGGCCATTTCGCTCAACATCGACATGGCGGTCGACCGGGTTGCTCCGGTATGCCAGGACACAGGCATGCCGACTTTCTTTATCCACGCCCCGAAAGGTGTCGATCAGCTCTTTATGAAACGGGAGATCGAAGAAGCCATCGCTGAGGCATCGCGTACCGGCAAACTCCGCCCGAACGCTGTTGACGCCATCACCGGAAAGAATTCCGGCAACAATCTCGGCTGCCACGTCCCCGTCATCCATTTCGAGCCCTGGGAAAAAGAGGACATTGAAGTGCGCCTCATTCTGAAGGGCGGCGGCTGCGAGAACAAGAATATCCAGTACTCCCTTCCGATGGAGGTTCCGGGACTCGGCAGGGCTGCACGCGACATCGACGGCGTGCGCAAGTGCATCCTTCACTCGGTCTGGCAGGCGCAGGGCCAGGGCTGCAGCCCGGGCTTCATCGGCGTCGGTGTCGGGGGAGACCGCACCAGCGGCTACGAGCTGGCCAAAAAGCAGCTGTTCCGCCGGGTCGATGACACCAATACGGATCCTGAACTGCAGGGCCTCGAAGAGAGCATCATGGCTTCGGCCAATACGTTCGGCATCGGCCCGATGGGCTTCGGCGGAAAGACCACCCTGCTTGGCTGCAAGATCGGCAAGTCGCACCGGGTACCGGCGAGCTTTTTCGTGTCTGTTGCCTACAACTGCTGGGCCTACCGCCGTCTCGGCATCATTGTCGATCCGGTTGACGGGTCGGTGAAAGAGTGGCAGTTCCGTGACGAAAATGAAATCACCCGCATGGCCAAAGGGGAGGGGATGCCTCTCACCGGAAAAGAGGTGGTGCTGAAGGCCCCTCTCACCGAAGAGGAGGTACGCTCGCTGAGGGTCGGCGACGTGGTGCTCGTCAACGGCGAAATGCATACCGGCAGGGACGCGTTCCATCACTACATCATGCACCATGACCTTCCCGAAGGAGTCGATACATGCGGAGGTGTCCTTTATCACTGCGGACCGGTCATCCTTAAAAATGAGGACGGATCATACGCTGTCAACGCTGCGGGCCCGACAACCTCGATCCGTGAAGAGCCATACCAGGCGGATGTGATAAAGAAACTTGGCCTGCGTGCCATCATCGGCAAGGGGGGTATGGGGCCGAAGACCCTCCAGGGGCTCCAGGAGCACGGGGCGGTCTATCTGAACGCAATCGGCGGTGCAGCGCAGTACTATGCGGCGTGCATCAAGAAGGTCACCGGTGTGGATCTGCTTGAGGAGATGGGCGTGCCGGAAGCGATGTGGCATTTCGAGGTCGAAGGGTTCCCGGCCATCGTAACCATGGACGCACACGGAAACAGCCTCCACAGTGAGATCGAGAATGATTCGAAGCGTGCTCTTGAGGCTGCAGGGTAAGGCGTACAGGCTGGTGCCGGACTGACGGGGTTCCATTTTCTATTCTAACAATCAATAAACTATCGAAGCTATGGCGTTTGACGGCGTAATTCTCATGGTGGTGGGTATGCTCACCGTGTATGTGTTCCTCATGCTGATGATAATGATGATCTCGATTCTTTCTAATATGTACAGAACCCACGCGCTCAATGAAGAGAAGAGCCTCCTTGACGAGGTCGAGGCCAAGCGGCGGAAAAAGAAGGAAAAGGACATGAAGAAAGCTGCCGTCACCATGGGTACCGCAGGCGATGCAGCCCGGATGACGGCCGTGATCACCGCGGCAGTCCATGCCCATGCCTCACGGCAGGCATAAGGAACGGCCCCGGTATTCCATGGCAGATGACAGCGTATCGACGAACTGAAAAAGCTCAATAAAACCAAAGAAGGCACATGAAAAGAATACGGTTTATGGATGTTTCATTCCGTGACGGGTTCCAGTCCTGTTACGGCGCACGGGTGAAGACTGAGGATTTCATCCCCGCTCTCGAGGCTGCCGTTGCAGCCGGGACGGATAATTTCGAGATCGGTGGAGGCGCCCGGTTCCAGAGCCTGTACTTCTACTGCCAGGAGGATGCCTTCGAGATGATGGATGCAGCCCGCAGGGTTGTCGGACCCGACATCAACCTCCAGACCCTTTCAAGGGGTGCGAATGTCGTCGGTCTGGTATCGCAGTCGCGCGACATCATCGACCTGCATGCAAGGATGTTCAAGAAGCACGGCATCACCACCATCCGCAACTTCGATGCCCTGATGGACGTGCGCAATATCGCCTACTCCGGCCAGTGCATCCACAATGCCGGTCTCAAGCATCAGGTTGTCATTGCCCTCATGGGCCTGCCTCCCGGACTCAAGGAGAGCTACTGCCACACCCCGAAGTTCTACCTCGACAAGCTTCGTGAGATCCTTGACGCCGGTATTCCGTTCGACAGCGTCGCCTTCAAGGACGCTTCGGGCGTGACGACCCCGACGGTGGTGTATGAATCAATCAAGGGCGCACGCGCGATGCTCCCAGAGGGTACCATCATCGAGTTCCACACCCATGACACCGCCGGTATGGGTGTTGCCTGCAACTTCGCTGCAATAGAAGGCGGAGCGGACATCATCGACCTTGCCATGGCCCCCGTCAGCGGAGGCACGGCCGAGGTCGACATCCTTACCATGTGGCACCGCCTGCGCGGCACCGACTATACCCTCGACATCGATCCCGAGAAGTACATCGAGGTCGAGGCGCTCTTTGCTGAACGGATGGAGAAGTACTACATGCCGCCGGAAGCCAAGGAGGTAAACCCCGTCATCCCGTTCTCGCCGATGCCCGGTGGCGCGCTTACGGCCAACACCCAGATGATGCGCGACAACAACACCCTGCACCTGTTCCCGGAGGTCATCCGCAACATGCGTGAGGTGGTTGCCAAGGGCGGGTTCGGCTCGTCCGTCACCCCGGTTTCCCAGTTCTATTTCCAGCAGGCTTTCGCAAACACCGTGCAGGGCCCCTGGACGAAGATCACCGACAGCTACGGCAAGATGGTGCTCGGCTATTTCGGCAACACCCCTGCAGAGCCTGATCCGGAAGTGGTGCGGCTCGCATCCGAACAGCTCGGACTTCAGCCGACGAAAGAGGATGTGCACGACATCAATGACCGCAACCCCGAGCTCGGCATTGCCTACAACCGTTCGCTGCTTGAGAAAGCAGGCGTTCCCGTCACCGAAGAGAACATCTTCATCGCTGCAACATGCGGCGCAAAAGGGATTTCGTTCCTCCAGGGCGACAAGCCGCTCGGCATCCGCTACAAAGCTGATGTTGAGGCTGAAATGGCTGCAAAGGTGGCAAAAAAGCAGGGCACGGCCGAACCGAAGAATGTGAATCAGCGTCTTAATGAACTCATCGTCAAACCTCAGAAATCCTGTATGTCAAACTATATCGTTACCGTGGACGGCAAGTCCTTCAATGTTTCGGTTGCCGATGGAACCGGCGCCGTGAAACCTGTCGCAGAAGCAGCACCTGCAGCCGTTCCTTCTTCAGGTGATGGTGTTCCTGTTGAAACCTCGCTTCCCGGAACCGTCATGGCAATCTCCGTCGAAGTCGGTGACACGGTTGCCGAGGGTGATGAGATCGCCATCATCGAGGCCATGAAGATGGAATCTCCCGTCAAGTCGCCGAGGGCCGGAAAGGTCGTCTCCATCGATGTCGCCGTCGGCGATACGGTGGCTACCGGCGACGTGCTCGTATACATCGCCTGATAAAACCAGAGTGACACGCCCCCTATCCTTTCGGCCCTCAGTCTGGAGGGATGGAGGGCAACCCTGAAAAATTCATAGGTTTCAAACCACAACTATGCGCAAATTACTGTTAGTCGTGTTTTCCCTGCTGCTCTTCAGTACGGCAGGGTTTTCCCAGACTTTTTTCCAGACCGAAGGCAATTCGGTGACACTTCAGGTTCCAGACAGCCTTGAGCTGGTGAAGGTTCCGATACGCGACAGCCGGAACCTGAAGGTTGGTGACGAAATAAAGCAGGGAGATTTTCTCGCCCTCTTCTCCGACGAGGCCCACAACAAGATTACGGTGACTGCCGGCGTATCGGGCCACATCACCTACATCAACGATTCCCTCTATCACAAGTACTCGCCGATTCCTGCCGGGACTGAACTCATCCGGATTTCCCAGGAAGACCTCCTCGTGAACATCCAGGGATCCCAGGTGACCCACGAGAGGCTGTCGATCGGCATGGTGATGAATAACCTTATGGAGAGTACCGGTATCTATGCCCTTGTTACCGACAACAACCTGACCTGGACCGAAGGGCTCGGCCGGCTGCTTATGATCAGCGTTGGCATTCTCCTCATCTACCTTGGCATTTCCAAAGGGTTTGAGCCGCTGCTTCTCATTCCGATCGGTATGGGCGCTGTGTTTTCGAACATACCGCTGGCCTATATCAATGATGAGGGCGGCATCCTTTACTATGTGTTCCATGTCGGCATCGAAACCGGTGTCTTCCCGCTGCTCATCTTCATGGGTGTCGGCGCCATGACCGATTTCGGCCCGATGATCGCCAACCCGAAAACCGCCCTGCTCGGCGGTGCTGCGCAGCTTGGTATTTTCACGACCCTTATCGGCGCACTCGTTCTCTCGCAGTATGTTCCGGGTATCAACTTCACCATGAAGGATGCCGCTTCCATCGGCATCATCGGCGGCGCCGACGGTCCGACCTCGATTTTTGTGGCTTCCCGTCTCAGCCCGGCGCTCCTCGGCAGCATTGCTGTTGCCGCCTATTCTTATATGGCGCTTGTGCCGATCATCCAGCCTCCGATCATGAAGATGCTGACCAGCGAATCGGAGCGCAAGATCAAGATGAGCCAGCTCCGTTATGTATCGAAGAGGGAGAAGATCATTTTCCCGATTGTCGTAATCCTGCTCTGCGCACTTCTGTTGCCCTCGGCTGCTCCCCTTATCGGGTTCCTCATGTTCGGCAACCTGATGCGCGAGTGCGGTGTTGTTGACAGGCTCAGCGATACCTCTCAGAACGCCCTCATCAACATCGTCACTATTTTCCTTGGACTCGGTGTCGGCAGCAAGCTCTCTGCAGAGAAGTTCCTGAACATCGAGACCCTCGGCATTCTCGTTCTCGGCCTCATCGCCTTCGCTGTCGGAACTGCCGGCGGTGTCCTCATGGCGCGGTTCATGAACCTCTTCCTCAAGCAGAAGATCAATCCGCTTATCGGTTCTGCCGGTGTCTCGGCTGTGCCGATGTCAGCCCGTGTCTCTAACAAGGTCGGCCTTGAGTCTGATCCGCACAACTTCCTTCTGATGCATGCCATGGGGCCGAACGTGTCCGGCGTCATCGGCTCTGCTGTTGCTGCGGGTGTCCTCCTCGCTGTGTTTATGTAACATTCAGGACCATGGTGCCGGCGCATGCAGGCACAGGCAATACGCCATAATGGCGGCCATCGGGCCGCCATTATGCGTTTGTGTGTGTGGTGGGGGGGGGGAGGAGTGTATCCCGCGTCTTCTTCCGGTCAGCTTTTCAGGATGACCTCGCAGTCGGGGTGCAGTTCAATAAAGCGCTCCAGCTCGATGTCAGGTATCCGGCCCGCAGTCAGTTCCAGTTTCTCAAGGCTTTCATGGGCCATGATCGGCTCGATCGAGTGCACATGGGTATAGGAAATGTCAAGCTCTTCGAGTTCGCTGTGCATCTCAAGGGGCTCGATGCTGCTTACCGGAGTTGCTGCTATGCTGAGTTCGCGAAGGAACGGCAGATTGCGGAGCGGTTCGATGCTTTCAATTGCGGTTTTGTTGCAGCGGAGGTATTCGAGGTTCTTGAGTTCAGCGAGTGCCGTGATGTCATTGACCGCCGAATGGTTGATGCCGAGCTCTATGAGGTTTTCAAGGCTCGAGAGCGCATCTATGGAGGTAATCCCAGTTTTGTAGCAGCTGAGCTTTTCGAGGGCCTTGAGGTTGCGTAGTGCAGAGAGGTCGGAGATTGAGGTTTCAGAGCAGTAGAGTTCCTCAAGGTTTTCCAGGTCGCGTATCGGTTCCAGCGATGTGACCCTCGTGCTTGAAATCCAGAGCAGTTTCAGCGTTTTCAGTCCGCGGAGCGGTTCGAGGGAAGAAAAATCGCAGTCGAAGGCATACAAACGCTGCAGGTTCGTGAGGCCGGCTACGGGATCGAGGCATTCGATGGGGGACTCGTCGCAGCGAAGCTGCTGCAGCTTCTCGAGGGGGGCGACCGGCAGGAGGTCGTGGATCCTGCGGTTGTCGCAACGCAGATGGGTCGTGTCGAAAAAAGCGAGCAGTTCATTGTCAGCGGGGTCCCGAACCACTTTCAGGGTGTGGCGGACCACGTCTTTCCACTCGGCGGTCAGTGACTCCCACCATTTTTTCCTCAGTCCTCCATCGCGGAGCAGGTCCCTGCGGGTGATGGTGCGAAGGAATTCTGCTTCATCGGGGCTGCAGCAGATATGGCGGGCCTCCCGGTTCTCTTTTATATCTATCGGGGCGCCCTCTTCGGGGGTCTGGAAGCTGGCGAGCTTGTCGGTCAGGCAACGGGTGTACCATTCGGCTTTTTTATCTTCTATGGTACGGTTATGCCGTTCCCTGTCCTGCTGGTCAAGCGAGGAGATCTCTTCGAGAATGTCGTTGCCGCACCGGGGGCAGATGGCGCTGTCGGCAGTGAGGGGGAAGCTGCAGACGGGGCATTGGTTGTAGGTGTTTTGCTCCAAGACAGGTGGCGGTTAAAGCATTGGTGAAACGGCTTTTTGCAATCCCCGGATCCTTTGATGGCTTGAAGGTGGATCCGTCGGACGCCTTTATGGGGGGCCGTGTTCTTAAATAATAAGAAAAAATGCGTTATCCCCATACCGGCACCCCTGAAATCAGCCCTTCCGGGCAGTAGTTTTTTTGCTCTGTTCCGAATTTCCCTTACAGGGCCCTGTGCCGATCGGGTCCCCGGGTCGTTTTCTTCAGGGCGCCCGTTGAACGTTTTTCAATGGATGGCTGTTTGCTTTACCATTAGCCCCCCATTGCAAACGTAGGAACGGGAGTATTTCCCGGGGAGATTGTTATGGGAGCGGATGCAAGAGTACCCTGGGCTGACAGCCTTTTGGAGCTTTCTGATGAGGAGTGGCTTCTGCGCAAGAGCGGATTCCGGCGGAGCCAAAAGAGTATCCGCATCAACGAGACCCTCCTGACCCTCGGCAACGGCTACCTCAACATCCGGGGAAGCCTTGAAGAACTGCCTCCCGGCCATGCCGGAGGGATGTACATTTCCGGTGTGTACGACAAGTCTGAAGCTGATGTGGAGGAACTGGTCAAGTGCCCGATGTGGACCGACCTGTCGCTCTGGGCGGAGGGTCACAAGTTCTGCCTCTCCACCTCCCGCGCCATCCAGCATGAGCAGATCCTCGACCTCAAAAAAGGTGCGCTGCACCGCAGGACCACCTTCCGCCACCCTACGGGAAAAATCCTCACCCTTGAGACCCTCCGCCTCGTAATGCTGCACAACCAGCATTACGGGTGCATGCTGGTCAGGATAACCCCGAGAAATTTTTCCGGTCCGCTCCGTGTGTTAAGCGGGCTCAATGGCGATGTCTGCAACCGCGGTTACTTTCCTGAAGAAATGCTGAAGCACCTCCAGCTCGAGAAAATCGAGCGCGGACGCAACTTCATGTATCTGGAGATGAAGACCCGCGAGCAGGCTATGCGCATTGCCGAAGCGGCTTCCTGGCGGCTGGTTTCACCGCAGGGGCAGAATCTGAAATGGGAGCCGAGGATTTACGGGGAGAAGTTCACCAGCGAAATCACCCTTGAGGTTGAGCGGGGAAAGCCATACCTGTTTGAAAAGCTTGCCGTTGTCACTACCGGCAGGGAAGTGCCTCCGGAGGCCATGATGAAAGACGCCATCTGCAGGCTTCGCGCCTTTGTCCGCAAGGGCGTACAGGCGGAGATCCGCTCCCATGTGAGCCTCTGGGATGAACGGTGGCAGCAGGCCGACGTCCGGATACAGGGCGACGATGCCGCCCAGAGGGCCCTTCGCTACAATATCTACCAGCTTCTCATCAACGGTCCGCCGGCACCAGGAGGCGTCGGGGCGAAGTTTCTCAGCAGTGAGGGCTATCTCGGCCACGTGTTCTGGGATACGGAAATCTTCATCCTTCCGTTCTTCATCTACAACTTTCCCGATATTGCCAGAAACATGCTGCTCTACCGGTTCAATACGCTGCCGGGTGCCCGGGAAAACGCCCGGAGGCTGGGGTACGCAGGGGCCAAATATGCATGGGAGTCGGCAACGACCGGTGTTGATGTGACGCCGCGCTTTGCCTCCAAGCTGGAGCGGACCATCCGGTTCATCTATACCGGGGCAGAGGAGGATCACATCGTTTCTGATGTGATATACGGTGTGGAAAAGTATTTCCGGGTTACAGGAGACGAGGCGTTCCTCGTTGATTGCGGACTGGAGATGGTTTTCCTTACGGCGCGATTCTGGGCTTCCCGTGTCATCGACAGCGGGGAGCGATGCGAGATCCGTTGCGTCATCGGGCCCGATGAGTTCCACGAGCATGTCGACAACAACGCCTATACCAATGCGCTCGTCAAATGGCACCTCAAACTTGCGGCCATGTTGTTCAAGCATGTCGGCAAATCCCGGCCGGAAGTGCTCGAAGCCCTTTCTGAACGTCTTTCCCTCACCCATGCCGAAGCGGCTGCATGGCTGCGCATAAGCCGCAAGCTCGGCTTCAGGCGCGATCAGAAAACAGGGGTCATCGAGCAGTTTGACGGCTATTTCGCCCTGAAGGACCATGTGATCGACCGCTTCGATCGTGAAGGGCACCCGGTTCTGCCCCGCGGGGTGACGTATCGCAACATTGCTTCGACCCGTCTCATCAAGCAGGGTGACGTGGTGATGTTGATCATGCTTTTTCCTCATGCATTCAGCCGTAAAGAGACCGAAGTCAATTACGATTTCTATGAAAAGCGCACGGCGCACAAGTCATCGCTCAGTCACTGCATCCACGCCATAATGGGTATCCAGGCCGGCAGGCGCCAGCGGGCCTACAGCTATTTCATGAAAACGGCGCTGTTCGACCTTGAAAACCTCCATAAAAATACCGATCTCGGTATCCATGCCGCCGCGGTCGGTGGAACCTGGCAGACGGTCATCACCGGATTCGGGGGGTTTTCGATCAAGTCGGACCGGCTGGTTTTGAAACCCTGGCTTCCGAAAAAGTGGGAGAGCCTCTCCTTCTCGGTCCGTTGGCGCGACCGGATGGTTGAGGTGAGGGTACTGCACGACCGGGTGTCGGTGCTGGTCCACTCCCTTGAAGACATCGAACTGCCGCTTACCCTCTACTGCAAAACCAGCAGG
The DNA here is from genome assembly GCF_001622165.1 of Pelodictyon luteolum. GTDB lineage: Bacteria > Bacteroidota > Chlorobiia > Chlorobiales > Chlorobiaceae > Chlorobium > Chlorobium luteolum_B. The sequence goes on along the minus strand of NZ_LVWG01000018.1, from coordinate 42,683 downwards.
ATCAGAACGAACGTGCGTACCGAACTTCCATACACTGCTTCATGAATCACAAGGAGATGAACGATGAACACGCCGCTGAGGATTGCACAGATCGCCCCGCTTATTGAACGGGTGCCGCCCAAAAAATACGGAGGCACTGAACGGGTGGTTTATCACCTGACTGAAGGCCTTGTCGCCCGCGGTCATGATGTCACCCTGTTTGCTTCGGGCGATTCAATCACCAGCGCAAGGCTCATCGCACCCATCAGGGAAGGGTTGCGGCTCGGGCGAAGGGAGCATTCACCGCTGATTACGACGATGCTGATGCTTGCCCAGGTGTACGGTGAGATGGTCGCCGAGTTCGATATCATCCACTCGCACCTCGAGTACCTGACGTTTCCTTACGCCGTGCATGCATCATCTCCTACCGTGTTCACCATGCACGGCCGGCTCGATATCGGCGACTATGCCGCAATCCTCCGCCGTTACCGCCATCTTCCCTTGGTGTCGATCAGCGACAATCAGCGCAGTCCCGTCCCCGACATCAACTGGGTCGGGACAATCTACCATGGCTATCCTCCATCCTCGTTCGACTATAATCTGCATCCTGACGATTATTTCCTCTACCTCGGCAGATTTTCAGAGGAAAAACGCCCCGACCAGGCAATCATGCTTGCAATTGCCTGCGGGGTCCGCCTCAAGGTTGCCGCCAAGATCGATCCTGCCGACAGAGAGTATTTCCTGCATCGAATCCAGCCGCTTCTCCAGCATCCGCTCATCGAGTATGTCGGCGAGGTTGATGAGTGCAGGAAAAGAGAGCTGTTGAAAAACGCGCGGGCGCTGCTCAACACCATTGACTGGCCCGAGCCGTTCGGGCTGGTCATGATTGAGGCCCTTGCCTCAGGCACTCCGGTCATCGTCCGCGGGTGCGGCTCGGCTCCGGAAATCATCACCGGGGGGAAGACCGGGTTCGTGTGCCACAGCCGGATGGATTTCATAAGGGCCATCCGGGATATTGACACCATTTCCCGTAGCCGGTGCCGACAGGAATTCCTTGAGCGATTTTCGGCCGATGCGATGGTTTGCTCCTACGAGTCGCTCTATATGAATATGCTCCCTGCTCACCGTGTTGAGTCCATGCTGCAGCCTGAACGCCAGAGGGAGCCCCTGCGCCGCGTGCTTGGCCGGCCGGCGGGTGCCGCTGATCGCTCATGATCGCTCATGATCGTTGATTATTGCCGAGGGGCGCTCAACAGCGCCTGGCAGTGGGCGGAATGCGACGGTGGTGTTTGCGGCCTGATTTTTCATGACGCAGGATAGTGCATGTTTGCCTAGCAATGCACATATTACTCCATCCCTTTTCATTCCCCAGGAGAGCACGGCACCTATGGATTTCGTACACCTTCACGCCCATACGCACTACTCGATGCAGAGCAGCCCGATATTTCCGGGCGAACTGTTCAGGAAGGCTGCAGCTCTCGGGATGAAGAGCGTTGCTGTTACCGACTACTGTGCCATCTTCAACATGCCGGAGCTGTTCAGCGATGCTGCCGGCGCCGGCGTAAGGCTCATCATCGGAAGCGAGCTTCTGCTGCTTGAGGGCGAAGATCATCAGCAGAAACAGGCTCAGGCGCCTTCGCTTGTCCTGCTTGTCCAGAATGAAACCGGGTACCGCAACCTCTGCGTCCTCCTCTCAAGAGCCTCGAAGGACGGGTTCAACAACGGCATGCCGCATGTTGATCCGAAACTGCTTGAAACCTATCATGACGGACTGTTCTGTCTTTCCGCATACAGTTCCGGCCGTATCGGCAGGGCCCTTCTCTCAGGAGCCTCCGGAGAGGCCGAGTCGCTGGCGGCATATTACCGGGAAGTGTTCGGCAACCGCTTCTACCTTGAACTGCAGCGCCACGGCACCCATTATGACGACGAGCTGAATGCCGCTAGTGTGGCGCTCGGTGAAAAACTCTCGATTCCGCTGGTTGCGACGAACAATGTCCATTATCTGGAGCGGCGTGATGCCGGATGCTACCGGGCGATGGTTGCCAACCGGACGAAGGAGAAACTCTCCAGCCAGAACCTGCTTGCCCTTCCCGGCCAGGACTACTACCTGAAATCCCCCGAAGAAATGGGGCTGCTCTTCGACGACCGCTACGGCGAGCTCTCCGCCACCGTCCGGATCGCAGAGACCTGCACCTACGCATTTTCAGAGAAGGATCCGATTCTTCCGCATTTTCCGGTTCCCGATGCGTTCCCGGATGAGGCGGCCTACCTCCGCCACCTGACCTGGGAGGGTGCCCGTGAAAAGTACGGCCAAAGCCCTCGGGACGGCATCACACCCGAGGAGGTGAAGGAGCGCATCGAGCTTGAGCTCGGCGTCATAGAAAAGATGGGGTTCAGCTCCTACTTCCTCATTGTCAGCGACCTTATCCAGGCATCCCGGAAGATGGGCTATTCCGTCGGCCCCGGGCGGGGATCGGCGGCCGGCAGCATTGTCGCCTATCTGACAGGCATTACCCGCATCGATCCCCTGAAGTATAAACTGCTCTTTGAGCGGTTCCTGAACCCCGAGCGCCTTTCGATGCCCGATATCGACATCGACTTCACGCCGGTCGGAAAGCAGAAGGTGCTCGAGTATACCGTTGAGAAATACGGCGAGGCCAGCGTAGCCAAGGTGGTGGCTATCGGTACCCTCGGCGCCAAGGCGGCCATCCGTGATGCTGCACGCGTGCTCGAGGTGCCGCTCTCAGTTGCGGACCGTCTGGCCAAGCTGGTGCCCCAGAGACCCGGCACCACCCTTGAAAAGGCGCTGCTCGAGGTGAAGGAGCTTAGGGAGTATGCCGACAGCACCCCCGAAATCCGCTCGCTCATGGACTATGCCCGGGCACTCGAAGGACGGGCCCGCAATGTTTCGATGCACGCCGGTGCGGTCGTCATCACCGAAGGACCGCTTGAGGAGCAGGTTCCGCTCTATGTCTCCAACAAGATCGAGACCGAGGAACGTCAGTACGCCGATGAAATCGATCTTGACGAGCCGGCCGGCCTTAAGCTGAAAACTTCCGACGGGGCCGGCGAGAAGCAGGTGGTCACCCAGTTCGACAAAAACTGGATCGAAACGGCGGGGCTCCTGAAAATCGACTACCTCGGCCTTGTGACCCTGGCGGTCATCGACGAAACCCTCCGGCTCATCAAAAAACGCCACGGAGTGGACATCGAGCTTGAAACGGTACCGATGAACGACCGGAAGACCTTCAAGATTTTCCAGGAGGGGAAGATGGCCGGTATTTTCCAGTTCGAGTCCTCAGGCATGCAGAGTTACATGACCCGTCTCCAGCCGACCCAGATTGGAGATATCATCGCCATGAGCGCCCTTTACCGTCCCGGGGCGCTCAACGCACGCATCGATGAAAAACGCAATGCCGTCGACCTGTTCGTGGACCGCAAGCACGGCCGGGAGACCATCGACTACATGCACCCCATGCTTGAAACCATCCTGAAGGAGACCTACGGGGTCATTGTCTACCAGGAGCAGGTGATGCAGATTTCACAGGTGATGGGCGGGTTCTCGATGGCAAAGGCCGACAACCTCCGCAAGGCTATGGGCAAGAAAAAGCCCGAAATCATGGAGAAGTTCAAGGCGGACTTCGTCAAGGGCGGCGTGGAACAGGGGGTGCACGACACTCTGGCGACCCGGGTTTTCGAGCTCATGGCGGAATTTGCCGGCTATGGGTTCAACAAGAGCCATTCTGCTGCTTACGGCGTTCTTGCGTACTGGACAGGATGGTTGAAGGCGCATTACACCATTGAGTTCATGACCGCCATCCTCAACAGCGAGATCGGCGACACCGACCGGATGAAACATCTTACCGACGAGGCCAAGAGCTTCGGGATTTCGATTCTTCCGCCCTCAATCAACAAAAGCGACGCGCTTTTTTCCGTCGACGACTCGGCCGGTCCGCCGGCCATCCGTGTGGGGCTCAGTGCCGTCAAGCAGGTCGGCGGTGCGGCAAGGGCTATCATTACGGCCCGGCTCCGCCGCAAAAGGGACTATCTGAACCTGTTCGACTTGACCGCTTCGGTCGATCAGCGGGTAATGAACCGTAAGGCGCTCGAGTGTCTCATTCTCTGTGGCGCGTTTGACGAAATTGATCCTCACCGGGCCCGCCTGCTTGCAAACATCGACAAGGCGATCAAGTTCGGTCAGATAGAAAACCGGGCAGTCACCCTCGGCCAGTGCGGTTTCTTCAGCGTCGAAGAGGGCACGGTGGAAGAGGATGCCCACTATCCTGACCTTGAGCCTGCCCCGGAGATGGCGGAACCTGAAAAGCTGATGCACGAAAAAAAGCTGGTGGGGTTCTATCTGAGCCGCCATCCGCTCTCCCCGTGGCGTCGTGACTGGGTTGCGTTCTCTTCGCTTCAGCTCCACATGCGCGAAATAACTCCTTCCCGCCAGTACCGTGTCATCGGGCTCGTCGTCTCGACCAAGCCCTACCGTGACCGAAAGGGCAAGCAGATGCTCTTTGGCACGATAGAGGATTTTACCGGCAAGGCGGACTTTACGGTCTTCGCCAGTGTCTACGAGCAGTACGCCCACCTGCTCAAGCCCGACGGGGTCGTGATGCTTGTTGCAGAGGCGGAAGTGGACGGGGGGATGCTGAAGCTGCTTGTTCGGGAGGTCCTTCCGGTAGAGAAGGTCCGCAAATCCCTGATCCGCAAAATAGTCCTCAAGGTCGATGCCGACGAGGAGACGCAGCTCGAACGCCTCCGGAAGGTGAAGCAGGTGTTTGATCGGCACCGGGGCGATACTCCGGTTGATTTCGAGGTCAGGGTGCAGGCCGGCGAGTCTATCGAAACCCTCAGCGTCTTTGCCCGCAGTTCACCGATTGCCCCCGATGAGGATGCTCTCATGAAGCTGGAGGAAATTCTGGGGCCGGACAATGTCAAAATTGCGGGGTAGCGGTTTTTTTGTTACTTTCCTCATTCGTCGAGATGTATTTATATGGCGTTTTACTTGTTAAACAATTTAATCGGATACCTTAAATGAGCGGAAAATATCTCGTGGCTACCGACCAGAACTTCAAGGCTGAAGTCCTCGAGTCGGACAAGGTTGCACTCGTTGACTTCTGGGCTGCATGGTGCGGACCCTGCATGATGCTCGGACCTGTCATCGAAGAGCTCGCTGGTGATTACGAAGGCAAGGCTGTCATTGCCAAGGTCAATGTTGATGACAACCCCAACACGGCTGCCCAGTACGGCATCCGCAGCATCCCGACCATGCTGGTGTTCAAGAACGGCCAGGTTGTCGACCAGATGGTTGGTGCCATGCCGAAGAACATGATTGCAAAGAAAATCGACGAGCATATCGGCTGATTTCCGATGGTGCAGCGAAGGTGCCCCGGCACGACAGTGCCGGGGTTCTTCCTTTTCCTTCGATCCTCACTTTTTTCGAACCACCAATAGTCGAATTCGCCATGCAAGGAGATGTCCGTGACATCGTCATCATCGGTACCGGTCCTGCCGGATACACTGCAGCAATCTACACCGGCAGAGCAAACCTCAAGCCTCTCGTCATCGACGGGTACCAGCCCGGCGGCCAGCTGATGATCACCTCGGAAATTGAAAACTTTCCCGGGTTTCCCGAAGGGATACAGGGGCCTGAACTGATGCAGCGGATGCGCGATCAGGCAACGAAGTTCAATGCGGAATTCAAGTTCGGCAGCGTGACGGAAGCTGACCTTTCCCGCCGTCCGTTTTCGCTTACCCTCGAGGACGGCAGCGAGATCCTGACACGCGCCCTCATCATCGCCACAGGCGCCAACGCCAAATGGCTCGGCATAGAGTCGGAAGACCGTTACCGCGGTCGCGGGGTCTCGGCCTGCGCCACCTGTGACGGGTTCTTTTTCCGTGACAGCACGGTGTTCGTGATCGGCGGAGGAGATACTGCGATGGAAGAGGCACTCTATCTCACCAAGTTCGCTTCACGGGTTGTGCTCGTGCACCGGCGTGAAGAGTTCCGTGCATCGAAGATCATGAGCTTGCGTGCCAGCAAGAACCCGAAAATCGACACCATGCTGAACGTTGTTGTCGACGAGATTCTGGGTGACGGACAGAAGGTTACCGGCATCAGGCTGAAGAACGTGAAAACCGGAGAGCTTGAAGAGCATGCCTGCGACGGCGTGTTCATGGCTATCGGTCATGCGCCTAATGCGAAGATGTTTGACGGCCAGCTCGATATCGACGACTACGGTTATATCATAACGAAGAAATCTTCCACTGAAACGAGCGTTCAGGGCGTATTCGCCTGCGGCGACGTGCAGGACTTCATCTACCGCCAGGCCGTTACCGCGGTCGGTACGGGATGTATGGCCGCTGTTGACGCTGAGCGGTATCTGGAAACGATCCGCTGACTGCTTCGAACCATTCCCTCAGTACACGGTTGAACCCGTACGCCAGTGCGGTCTCTTCCGTTTCACTTTTCGTGAACCAGCGGAGCATCTGGCCTTCGTGCAGAACGGTGTCCCGGACCCTCAGCTCCCGCTGGAGCATAAAGACGTGTTCCCTGCGGTCGCTGAATGAGTAGACCCTGAAAAGCCCGCATTCCCCGACGTCCGTTTCTATCTCCTCCATCATTTCCCTCACGATGCATTCGTACGGGGTCTCTCCCGGTTCGATATGTCCGCCGGGCAGGTCCCACATGCCGGGGTAGGGTATGGCGGGTATATTGTCGCGTAAAAACAGCAGGACAGAGCCGCGGCCATCATGGATGATGATGCTCGCTCCCTCATGCCTTCCGGCCTCCATGCTCATGCTTCCGGTCATTTCATGTGTCACTGCCTGTGTCACTGCCTCTCTTAAGCGCTGCATCAATCACTTTTCCTGTCAGCCGGTGCGATGGAAACACTCCTTGTGAGTCCGTGGCGCTTCATTTTCCTGATGAGGGTGGAACGGCTGATGCCGAGAAGTTCGGCGGTCCTGCTCTGGTTGCCGCCGCACTCCCGGTAGGTGTCGACGATGGCCTGCAGTTCGATGTCTTTGAGAATCGCCTGATTTTCATTACCCCTCTCCGGCTTTACCGGTGCGGATGTCGGCGTGGTCTCTGCCGGAACAGAGATCGGCAGGGATGAGGGCTGCGGTGTGCTCTGCTGTTGCGATCCCTGCGGCATGAAGGATGCAATCCTGCCCTCTCCGGCAGTCAGTACAGCGCGGCGGATGATGTTCTGCAGTTCGCGGACGTTGCCCGGCCAGGGGTGCGACTGCAGCGAAAGAAGGGCTTCGGGAGCAATGACCGGGGTGTCGAGGCCGTTGGCCTTGCAGAATTCCAGAAGGAAATGTTCGGCGAGCGGTATGATGTCCTCCTGCCGTTCCCTGAGCGGAGGAATATAGAGCGGGTACTCTTCCAGCCGGTAGTAGAGATCAGCACGGAAGCTCTTGTCGGTGATGGATTGTGAGAAATCCCGGTGGGTGGCTGACACCAGCCGGAAGTCGATCGCCCGTTCCTTCTTTTCACCCACGCGCCTGATCTTTTTTTCCTGGAGCGCACGCAGGACCTTGGCCTGGATATCGAGGCTCATGTCTCCGATCTCGTCAAGAAAAATTGTGCCGCCGTCAGCCTGTTCGAAGTATCCGGCATGATCGGCGGTTGCGCCGGTGAAGGCTCCCTTCGTGTGCCCGAACAGCAGGCTTTCGGCCAGTTCGCTCGAAATTGCCGCGCAGTTGATGGTGACGAACGGTCCGCCTTTGCGTCGGCTGCCGTGGTGGATGGCCTTGGCGAACAGTTCCTTGCCGGTGCCGCTTTCGCCACTCAGAAGCACGTTCATATCGGTTTCCATCACCTGCATCGCCTGGTCGATTGAACGGCGGAGTGCAGGGCTGTTTCCGCGGATCTCACGGAAGAGGTCCTTGGCTATGAGCTCTTTTTCAAGAACGGCGACCTTTTCTTTGAGGCATGATTCCGAGAGGGCGTTACGGAGGATGATTTCAAGCCGTTCGTTTTCCACCGGCTTCGTCAGGTACTCGTAGGCCCCCATTTTCATGCACTGGACCGCCTGGCTTACGTCCTCAAGAGCGGTGATGATGATCACCGGCAGTGTCATCCCCTGTTCCCGAACCCAGGAAAGCACCTCCATTCCGTCCTTTTCGGGCATGTTCAAGTCAAGCAGGAGCACATCGACGGGCTCCTCTTCAAGAGTTCTGATGCAGCTGGTGCCGTTCTCTGCCGTGATTGCCCGGTAGCCGAGCTTTTTCAGGAGATGCTGCATCAGGGTCCTGATGACCGAACTGTCGTCGGCAACAAGGACGGTTTTAGGTTGCTTTTGTAGCGCCATTGCAGCTGATCTTTGTTTGTGCCGTGTCACCGGCACGTGATGGTTTTGATAAATATACGCTAAATGCCCGCCGGGTGCAATGCCGGCCTGTTTTGAGACAGTTGTACCGCAACCGGAAAAGTTTTTTTCTGTAAAGGGCTCTATGCAGGGTATCCGGCGTGATATGGGCGGTGGTATGGTTCTTGCAAGAAGTTATTGCTCAGCCTGTGCATTCAAACAACGCTCCCCGCTGTGACGTTCACCATGAAGAAGGGAATTGTCAGGAAACTTACCGATTCCTGCACGGCGCTTGATGCCGCCGTCACCGAACTGCTCCTGAAGGAACAGAAGATCGCTGCAATGAGTGTGCGTGAGAGGACGGAATTTACCGAACTGCTTGGCGCCATTACCGAAGACCTGCAGGCGATCCTCGAGCAGCTCCTGAAGCTGCGCGCCAGCATCCCGCCTTCATTGACAATGGAGCCTTAGGCTTCTTTTTTTTGCAGAGCCTTAACAAAGCTGGCTGTGCCGCGTTCCGTGAATTGGTTATATAGCGCTAAAACCGCTTGTGTATGAGTGCGCCAAAACCATACCGTATCGTCATCGAATGGGACGGGAACGAGGATTTCTGTTTCAGTTGCGATTACGCGCCCCTGCCTCCCGATGCTCCGTCGATAATACCCGAACAGTCACCCGGTTTTCCTGTGATGGCCCGTGCGATGGGCAACGTACTCCGCAAGCTCCGCCGTGAGCACATCTCGTTCCCGATGTTCCTCGTCGCCCTTGCGTTCAACCACTCCCGGCTTCTTGATGAAATAGACCATCTGCTCTGGCTTCTTCACCGCCATATCGAAGGCAGGGAGGGCGAGGGCCGGTTTACCTGCTACATCTCCAAGGGGAATATGCCGCCGTCCTCATCAAGTGCGGGGTAGGGGAGCTTTTTTAGGGTGAGCTGCTCGGCAAGGCGGGGGTAGGATAGCTCGAAGAGCAGCCTCCGGTATTGTTCCTCTTCCATCCGGAGTTCCCTGTACATTCCCTTCAGGCTACGCTGTCGTTCTGCTTCGAAGAGGATCACTGCAGCTGCCACCGAGACGTTCAGCGACTCCACCATCCCGTGCGTCTGTACCATGATCGTCCGGTCGGCCTCTCCTATGGCCTCCTTCGATACCCCGTCCCATTCCGCACCGAGGATTACGGCGGTCGGGAGGGTGTAATCGATCTCCCTGAAGTCAACGGCTGCCGCAACGTTGGTTGCCGCAAGCAGCTGCATGCCCTCCCGGCGGAGAGCACTGCAGGGCTCCTTGATCTCATGCCAGAGGTGCAGCCGGGTCCAGCGGCTTGAGCCCGCTGCGGCATGCTGCCGGGTATGGATGGATCGCTGTTTCGAAACGGCGTGCAGGTCGTGGATGCCGACGGCATCGCAGCTCCTGATGAGGGCGGAGAGGTTGTGGGGTTTGTTGACATTGTCCATGACCACCGTCAGGTCCGGTTGGCGGCGGCGGAGCATGCTCCTGATTTGCCTGAATCGTTCGCTGTCAATCAATGGGCTTGAGGTTTAAGGGTGTGGCGTGATTTTTCATGAAGTTAACAATAACGGTGGAATTCAGGGAATGGAATATCCTACCTTGTCTGCGGTCCCTCTGCGCCCCTTTTCCCACCCTTATTGTGCGATCCATATGGACTGGCTGTACTGTGATTTCCATATCCATACACGCTGGAGCGATGGCGAGCTTTCGCTTCAGGATGTGGTCGAACTGTACGGCAGCACCGGCTTCGACGTGATTGCCATTACCGACCATGTGCTTGACACCGCGAGCTTCCAGCTGCCCGGTCCGCACTGCAGCGTGCCACCCGAACGGTTCAGCGAGTACCTGCACGAACTCTGGGAGGCCTCCCGGGTTGCCTGGGAGCGATGGAACATGCTGCTCATCCCCGGCATTGAGCTTACCAACAACACCTCGAAATACCACATCCTCGCCCTCGACGTAAAGGAATTCATAAGCCCCGACCTTCCGGTGGAGCCCTTGCTCCGGGAGATCCGCCGGCAGGGTGCCGTATCGGTGGCCTGTCACCCGTATGTCCGGAACCACTCGGGTGAAGCGCCTTCCGAGCATCTCTGGAACAATCATGAAGAATACGCCACCATGTTCGATGCATGGGAGGTCGCAAACCGTGATGACCTGTTTAATGTTGTGGGGTTGAAAAAATTTAACTATATCGCTAACTCCGACTTCCACGAGGAGAAACACCTTCGCTCATGGAAGACCCTCCTGCGATGCCGCGGCAATGTCGAAGCGGTCAAAGAGGCGATCCGGACCAACGCCGCAGTTTCGCTTTTCCTGTACAGGGGAGGACCGCTCAAAGGGACGGGTTCTGTCAGGGTATGCAGATGATGGCCCCGAGGGCGGCTGATTCAGGGGCAGGAGGGCGAAGCGCGGCACAGCAGTCACTATGAGCATTCATAAGAAGAAGCACCCCCATCTGGAGCGACTGCTCCAGAACGCAAGCAAGGTAAGCCTTGAAACCGATACCCGGGTCCTGATCCTCAGCGACCTCCATATGGGCAACGGCGGCCGGCGCGACGAGTTCCGTCGCAACAGCGACCTCATCGAGGCTATGCTTTCGAACTACTACCTGCCGGAACAGTACGGACTCGTGTTGAATGGCGACATAGAGGAACTCTTCAAGTTCCCGCTCGATGAGATTTCCCGGGCCTGGACCTCCATGTACGATATTTTCGGGGAGTTCAGCAGGACGTCGTTTCTCTGGAAAACCATCGGCAACCACGACACGGAACTTGCAGGCAACCGCTCCTACCCGCTTGCCGACTCGCTGGTCGAGTCGGTGAAGTTTTCCTACGGGGACGAGACCATCCTTGTGTTCCACGGCCACCAGGCTTCCGTGCTGCTCTGGGAGTCCTATCCCATCGTCAGCCGGGCCGTAATCTTTTTCCTCCGCTACATCGCAAAGCCGGTCGGTATCCGGAACTTCTCGATCGCCTACAACAGCCGCCGCCGGTTCGCCATTGAAAAATCCATCTACGAGTTTTCGAACGAGGCAAAGGTTGTGTCGATCATCGGCCATACCCACCGTCCCCTTTTCGAGTCGCTCTCGAAAGTCGACTACCTCAACTACCGGATAGAAGAGCTCTGCAGGGCGTATTCATCAGCAGAGAATGGTGAGAAGGTATCAATCGAAGGGAAGATTGCGGAGCTGAAGGGGGAGCTTGAGGCATGCTACCGCGAGGGAAAAAGGATAGGACTTCGCAGCGGGCTCTATAATAACATCACCATCCCGAGCGTGTTCAATTCAGGGTGCGCCATCGGAAAAAGGGGCATTACCGCCCTTGAAATCGAGGGAAACCGCATCCGGCTTGTCTACTGGTACAACGGAAAACGGAGCCGCCGCTTTACGAGCGACCGCGACAACAGCCCGCATGAACTGGGATCGACAGGGTACTACAGGATTGTGCTGAACGAGGACTCCCTTGACTACGTCTTCTCCCGCCTTCACCTTCTTGCCTGACGGGTTTCACTCCCGAGATCGTCACGCCCACTGCGCCTTCAGGGGCAGCTCTCAAGATGGCGGAGTATCCCTTCGGGATCTGAGGTAAGAGATCGTGCTCCGGCTTCCACCAGCTCCGCTTCAGGCCGGAACCCCCAGAGTACGCCAAGCGGGTACATGCCGGCACGGTTGGCCGTCAGCATGTCGATGCCGGTATCGCCGACATAGAGAATGTCAGAGGGTTTTTCACCCATCATTTCCGCTACGAGGAGCGCCCCTTCGGGTGAGGGCTTGTGCTCGATTGCGTCATGGTGGCCCATGACAACATCAAAATGCCAGTCTGCAAGAAGATGCCGGGCACAGAGCTTCGTAAACCGGTCGGCCTTGTTGGAGAGAATGGCTTTTTTCATTCCAAGCCGCTCCAGCCCGTCGAGCATTCCCGGAATGCCCGGGTAGGGGCGCGAGTGCACGTTCCAGTTGAGTGCGTACTGCTCCAGAAGTTCCCCGAGGATCCTCTCGATGGTGTCGGGTGTGCCGACTCCGTCAGGAAGGGCTTTGCGGACGAGTTCGCGCATGCCGCTGCCGACAAGGTAGCGGCAGTGTTCGAGCGGATGTGTGGGGTGGCCGTTTGCCGAGAGCACGGCATTGAGGGTGACGGAGAGGTCCTTGAGGGTATCGAGCAGGGTCCCGTCAAGGTCGAAGATGACCGCCTTGCAGCTCATTCGGCCGCGCTCTCCGGCTGTTCCTTCGAGGCTTCCGGTTTGGTTGCCGTGGCGAGGAATATGGGGTAGGATGCTTCTCTTCCTGTCCGGTTTTTCTTTTCGATAGTGGCTGCGGTCCGGAACGTCGGGTTCTGGAGGCCTGCCGCCAGAAGCATGGCCGCAAGGGCCGGCCGCTCGAATCCGGGATGGACCTTCTCATCGGCATCGTCATGGAAAAAGCCATCTTCGAGGTCAAGGTCCGCCATGGCAAGCGTTCCGCCGGGGGCGAGCAGCTCCGAAAGTTCCTGAAGGAACGAGGATGTGTCGTCGATGTGATGGAGCGTCATGCTCGCGTATATGACGTTGAAGTGCCCTTTCGGCAGACGGCGCATTTCTTCTGGGACGGTCAAGTCAAGGCAGCGAGAGTCGATGTTCTTCGTCCCTGTCGCCATGATCTTGCCCTCAAGCACGCCGAGCATCCGGTGCGAGGTGTCGATGGCCGTCACCTTCCGTACCCGAGGGGCGACCTGCATGGTCACCAGGCCTGTCCCGCATCCGAATTCAAGCGCTTCGGTTCTCTCGGTGAATTGTACCGCTTCGGCAAGAGCCTTGAAGACGGCTTCGGCAATGGCGAGTCTGCGGGGATTGTCGTCCCAGCCTTCTGCCTGCCGGTTGAATTTTTCTGAACTGTGCCAATGGTTTGTCATAGGGGGAAAATAAAAAATCGTTTATCTGCACAAAGCTTAAAACAGCCCCGACGCATTATTTGTTTCAATTTCCCTCCTCCGGCCCTTCCCGCACCCTCTTCAAATTTGCAGAATCGTTGCACCCCCGTAACTGTTCGTCAACACATAAAGACGTTCTTTCTTCTGTACCCTGAAAACCCCTGCCGCTTCTTGGCGGCTCAGCCAATAAGGCTTACTGCGTATGAAAGACTACTTCAGGCCGCTTCCCCGGCTCTCCCCGATGCGGGCGCTGCTCCTCCGGCTCCTGATGCTTCCGAACTTCTTCCTTTTGAAGGCGGAAGGGCTCGGGAACCTGCCCGGTGACGGACGGCCATACATTTTCGCCTTCAACCACAACAATTCTGCTGAAGCGTTGATGGTCCCGATCTTTTTCATCTACCACATGGGCGGGCGCACAATCAGCTTCGTCATCGACTGGATGTACGGCAGGGTGCCGGTACTCGGCAAGCTGATGGGGATGATCGATCCCGTCTATGTCTATAACAAGCGCTCCACCCTCTCCTGGATAGAATCCTCACGGCCGGTCCGGATGGCGGAAGATACCGTCGAGCGCTGCTGCCGCAAGATCGCTTCCGGCAGGAGCATCGGCATTTTCCCCGAAGGGCGGCGCAACCGCAATGCCGATGCCCTGGCCAAAGGCAAGAGCGGTATCGGCCACATTGCCCTCACGACCGGTGCCCCGGTAATCCCTGTCGGCATCGACTTCCCGCTCCGCATACAGAAGGGACGCATCCCCATCCTCGGGCGCACCATCATACGGGTGGGCACCCCGATCGACTTCACCCTGCAGTCGGAAGCCTACCGTGCCGTCAAGAAAGAGGAACAGGGCGGTGTGCAGCGGCGTGCCGCACTGGCAAATGAAGTGACCCACAGGGTCATGCACTGCCTTGCAGACCTGTCAGGCAAACGCTATCAGGGACCCATGCCGAACGAACATCATGCACTTTACCAACAACCATACGGGTCCGTATCCCGTCCGCCGTTTGCGGTCGGGGAGGGTGCCCTTTAAACCAGGAGGACCGCCATGTCGAGTGTTACCGTCAGGAGAGTGGAGAGCGCCTGTGACCGCAGCCGGGTGCTCGAGGTCATTGAGCAGGTCTTCCGCATCGAGAAGAACTGGATAGCGGGCGTCGAAGGGCAGATCCCCGAGGATGTTCTCAAAAGCGATACCCTGTCCTGGTTCATTGCCGAGGTCAGCGGAAAGCCTGCCGGCGTCATCCGTCTCCTGTACGATCCGCCGCTTGAACTGCCCGAACGGTACGAAGTGAAGTTCGAGCCGGGGATAGATGTCGAAAAGCTCAGGACCGCAGGACGCTATGCTGAAATCGGCCGGTTCATGATTCTTGGCGAGTACCGCCGCAACCCCCGTATTGCGCTGCGTCTTATGCGCGCCGCAACTGCCGAAGTGGTCGAGCGCGACTATACCCATTTCATTACTGACGTCTTCGAAGGGGAGGCCAACTCTCCCTTCAACTTCCATACCCGCGTGCTCGGGTTCGAGGTGGTGGGCAAACACCTGTTTGGTGATTTGAACTGCAGTTCCACCCGCATCATCCTTACGCTCGACATCCTGAAACTCTTTCGCCGCATCAAGAACAGCCGCAACCGCATCTATATGGAGCTCAGCGAGGGCATTCATGCGGTCATTGAGCGCAAGGAACAGCGGAAGGCCGCGCGTCAGGCCCTTCTCGGCCGCCGGCCGATAGCAGGGGGGTAGGCGCCCTAAGGCGCCGGGCTGCAGGTAAGGAGCTCTGCAGTTTTTTCGTGAAGCCGCAGGAAGGAGGATACCATGTTGAACCTTGAAGCGCTGAAAACAGCGGTGGCGGGCGAGTTCTTTCTCCGGGAGGAACTCTCCCGCCACAGTGTAAAGAAAGTCGATGCCCTGGCCGACATCATCATCAAGCCCGCCGGTCGAAAGGATCTTGCTAAAATCCTCGCGCTGCTTGACGAAGCGGGATATCCCCATGTCGTCATCAACCAGAAAGGGCGGGTCATTTTCCCTGATCGCCGCTTCCACGGGGCGGTGGTGATCACTGATTTGAAGATATGATGAAGACTCAGTTAACAATCTCTTTACAAAGCCTTAACAGTCCTGTAACACTGGAGGCCTAGATTATCAGCGCATGAAAAAAGAATCAATCATGCAACACATTACGCAAACCAACCAAACCATATCATGAAAAAAACAGCAATGTTAATCGGTCTGGCTGCCGTTCTCGGGTTCTCGAGCAACGCCCAGGCAGTAGACTGGAACTGGAAAGGGGATATCCGCTATCGTTATGAGTCTAGTTTGACTGATGATAATGTCAGCACGACTGATGATAATAGCCGTGACCGCCACCGTATTCGTGTCCGTTTTGGAACCGACATGTGGATTAACGAGGAGCTATCTGCTGGGTTGCAGCTCGCTACTGGAAACGACACAGATCCGGTTTCAAGGAACGAGACTCTAGATGACAGTTTTGCTGCGGACACCATCTTATTGAATGAGGCATATATCGATTATCATCCGATGTTCCTCAATGGTGATGTCAACTTGATTCTTGGTAAGAGGGCAACTAAGAGCACTCTTGCGGTTATAGACGATCTCATCTGGGACGGCGACGTTACAATTGAGGGAGCGACTGTGCAGTATGGGAAAGATGCCAAAGGAAAAGAGAAGGATGGTCTTTCACTCGTCGCTGGTTCATATTTCTATGATGAATCTTCCGTTGGCGATGATACCTACATTCTGGCCGCACAGGCATCCTACAAGGGTGAAGTCAGCAATTTAGGCTATCAGCTCGGAGCCTCTTACTATGGCTACGATAATATGCCCGATCCATCACTCGGATATGATATTATCGAGCTTTTTGGAAGTGTCGGAGGCAAGGTGTCTTCCCTACCCTGGAAGGTCTACGGTCAGTTTGCTACTAATATGGCTGAAAATAGCGATTTCAGTGGCATTACAGATTCGCGTAGGGATGGTATGCTTGTCGGCTTAAAGCTTGGTAAGGCAAAGAATCCCGGTCAGATTGAAGGATCGGTTGAGTATGTACAGCTTGAGGAGGACGCGGTAAATCCAGCCATGACTGACAGTGATCGTAATGGTGGTGGGACAAACTGTGAAGGCTTCAAAATTAGCAGCACATACCAGCTCATCCAGAATATGACGCTTGGTGCAACGTACTTTAACTTCAATAAGATTGATGGTACAGCTGATCAGGTTGATGATACAAAGCACCTCTTCCAGCTTGACGCTGTCGTGAAGTTCTAATCACTTTGTGTGTTGTTCTTTCGTGTGTGGTGTTCTTTCTTCGTCAGGTTGTGTGGTTGGCCTGCAAGGCTGCTCCTGCTTTTCCGGCAGGACAGCCTTTTTTAAAGGATCTTCACGCTACCGGCGGAATACAGCAGTCTCTCGTTATCTCTTTTATTCTCTTGTTTCCTAAACCAAATCACTTACTTAGACATGAAACTCTTCAGCAAAATCCTTATGGGTGCGGCTGTTTTCGGTATGATGGCTTCCGGTGACGCTTCTGCCGCCGGCAAGATCGTCATGGACGGCTCCACCACCGTCGGCCCGATTGCCAAGTCCTTCGCAGCATACTTCACCCGTACCACCGGTACCGATGTGACCGTCAGCGAATCCGGTTCCGGCAACGGTGCCAAGAGCATCATCAACAGCACCTGCGATATCGCCAACATGTCCCGCGCAATGAAAACCAACGAGATTGCTGCTGCAAAGGCAAAGGGCGTCAATCCTGTTGAGCACGTTGTCGCTCTTGACGGTATGGCTATTGTTGTGAACCCGAGCAACCGTGTGAAGAACCTTACCAAGAAGCAGATCCGCGACATCTATTCCGGCAAGATCACCAACTGGAACCAGGTTGGCGGCCCGACTGCCGAGATCGTCAAGATCCAGCGTGAATCGAACAGCGGTACCCAGGACACCTTCAAGAGCCTCGTCATGGGCAAGGAAGCTCCGATCTCCAAGCGTGCAGAGACCCAGGCCAGCAACGGCGCCGTGAAGAGCCGTGTTGCCTCGACTCCTTCCGCAATCGGTTTCCTCGGCCTCGGCTTTGTTGATGGTTCTGTGAAGGCTGTGAGTGTTGAGGGTGTGGCTCCTACCGTTGTTTCGGTCAAGGACGGTACCTACCCGATCTCCCGCCCGCTCTTCATGTACACCAACGGTCAGCCGAAGGGTGCTGTGAAGCAGTTCATCGAGCTCAACCAGACCCCCGAGGGCATGCGCATGATCAGCGAACTTGGTTTCGTGAACCAGTAAGCTTCCACCCTGTGGTGGCGGCTTAGAGCGCTGCTGTTATGACGCCCTCCCGGTGCATTGCATCGGGGGGGCTTTTTTTATTTCAAGGGGGGGCTTCTTTTTCCTACCTTTCTTCTTCTTGCACAGAGGGAACCAAATTGAACCGGAACATATGATGAAGAGGATGTTGATGCTGGCGCTGGCGGCGCTGATGCTTATGGGCACAGAGGTGTCTGCGGCAGGGAATGGGATTGTGATTGATGGTTCGACGACTGTCGGACCCATAGCGAAATCGTTTGCGGCATATTTCACGAAGCGCTACGGTGTTCCGGTCACCGTCAGCGAGTCGGGGAGCGGCAACGGTGCCAAAAGCCTCATCAACGGCGCCTGCGACATTGCAGCCATGTCGCGTGATATGAAAACACAGGAAATCGCTGCTGCAAGGAAAAAAGGTATTCAGCCGGTAGCGCATGTTGCCGCCCTTGACGGCATTGCCATCGTCGTTCATCCCTCGAACCCTGTCAGGGGTCTTACGAAGGCCCAGATCGCAGGGATCTATCAGGGACGCTATACCAACTGGCGCGAGGTCGGCGGACCGAATTCCCGCATCGTGGTGATCCAGCGTGAGTCGAACAGCGGCACCCAGGAGTCGTTCAAGACGCTCGTCACCGGCAAGGCTGTGCCTATCATGCCGAGGGCTGAGTCCCAGGCCAGCAACGGCGCCGTGAAGAGCCGTGTGTCGACGACACCCTCTGCGATCGGGTTCATCGGCATGGGATTTCTGGACTCCTCAGTCCGGGCGGTTCCTGTCGATGGGGTAAAGCCGAGCGTCGCGAGCATCCGCAGCGGTACCTACAAGCTGTCGCGCAAGCTCTATTTCTATACCAGCGGCCAGCCGACGGGTAGCATCAAACAGTTTCTCGCACTGCCCTCGACTGCTGACGGGCGGCGGATCATCAGTGAACTCGGCTTCATCAGCCAGTGATGTGACTTCAAGGGGACCACTGATCCATGCAGCTCAATACTTTTCATAAAGCCGGAATGCAACCCGATTCCGGCTTTTGTTGTTTTTTGGGCAGGCGTTGTTGCAAAGATGTAACACGTGCGCGTTTTTTTCTTTCGCTAAAGAGTATAGATTTGAGGCATTGAAATCAACGCACCAGCATCCGCCCCGTTACCTGAACCCAACCGTATCATCATGAGTGGAGACGTGAACAGAGACAGCAACCGTTCAGGCGCGTTCGTTGTCAGCGAAGGGAGGCGGAAAATGCAGAAAGCCGCCAGGACTGCAGGAGAATCCATTCTGCTTCTCATTGCCTCGTTTGTCGCCATCGTCGTTCTCTTCATCTTCTATTTCGTCGCCGTCGATGCCGTTCCCTATTTCCAGCAGAGAGGATTCGCTGAATTCTTCACCAGCAGCAACTGGTACCCTGCAGGAGATCCCGGCGAGTTCGGCGCACTTGCCATCATCTACGGCACCGGCATGGTCACCCTCGGCTCGGCCCTCCTCGCTGTCCCGATGGGCATTGCCGCAGCGGTCTGCCTCAGCGACATCCTTCCTTTTTCGGTCCGCCAGTACGCCAAGCCGGTAATTGAGATGCTTGCGGCCATTCCTTCTGTCGCATTCGGTTTCTTTGCGCTCGTGATCCTCGCTCCGCTGCTCCAGACAAGCGGCGGACCCATGCTCATGTGGGTATGGTGGATCCTTGCAGGACCGTTCCTGCTGCTTGCCGTCATCGTTGGTTCCGACCTCCTGACTGCCGGTATTGAGGAACCGGTTCGCCGCAAGCGCTATGCAACCATGCTTCAGGTGCTCTTCACCCTTCTCGCCTTTCTCGTGCTCTACGTGGTGGGTTCGCAGCTCAACGGCATGCAGATCCTCACCGGCACCAACGCCCTCAACGTCTCCATCATCCTGAGCTTCATGGCGCTGCCGACGATCGTCAGTGTGGCGGAGGATTCCCTTCAGTCGGTAGGTCGCGAGCTCCGCGAAGGAAGCTACGCACTTGGCGCCACCCGGGCTGAAACACTCGTCAAAACAGTGCTTCCCGCCGCAAGCAGCGGCATTCTTGCCGCCGTCATTCTCGGCATCATGCGCTCGCTCGGCGAGACCATGGTGGTGTGGATGGCTTCCGGCAACTCTTCGCATATCCCCGATCCCTGGTACAACTACCTCGAGGCGGTCCGTACCCTGACGGCCACCATCGCCGGTGATATGGGCGAAGCAGACCAGGTGACCGGTTCGGCCCGCTATCATGTGCTGTTCGCCATGGGCCTCCTGCTCCTCGTCATCAGCTTCATAAGCAACCTCATCAGCGAGCGCATCGTCGTCCGCCAGAGGAAGATTCTTTCGGGTCAGTAAGAGCCTCAAGATTCCAATAATACCAAACAGGCAGTCATGAATCTCGGAACAAGGAAAATACTGGACCGTTCGTTCACCGCTCTCGGGATTGGTTCGATCGTCGTCATGGCCCTTGCGCTTCTGATTGTCATCACGCCGATCATCTACAACGGACTCGGCGCCGTGTTCTTCAAGGGAACGATCGAGCATCGCAAGCTCCTCTATAACGAGTTCCACCGCGGTGACGGGGCAGAGCTCGAGCGCGAAATCGCTGAAGTTGCCGTGTACCGGGACCAGGCGTACCGGATGCTTGCGGATTTCGAGCTTGAGCTTGAGGGTATGGATCCTGAAAAGGCCAGGGAGTACCGGATGCAGTACGGCCCGGTCAAGACCGCGCTCCAGACCCTGCTCGGTCCTCCGCCCGGCGATGATTCGGCCATCCTGACCCGTTTCCGTTACGGTCAGACCCGGTGGGAGAAGGCCGAGGAGAAACTCCACGCCCTGCTCTATGAGTCCAAGTGGGACTATTCAGATCCCGACGTTATGGCCAAGGAGTACTTCGTCCGCCGGGCCGAGTCGTTTGAGGGGACGAAACTTGCCCCGATGTTCGGTTTTGTCGAGAAAAACGCTGAAAAGATGCTGCTTCCTCGCTTCACCCTCTACTGGGGGTTCCTCACCGACTCATCGATAGATGCCCACATCTTCGGCGGCATATGGCCTGAAATCCAGGGTACCTTTTTCCTCGCCATCGGCGCCATGCTTTTCGCCTTTCCGCTTGGTGTTGTCGCTGCCATCTATTTCACCGAGTATGCCAAGGACGGCGTCTTCACCAGCATGCTGCGCAGTGCAAACAGCACCCTTGCCGGTGTACCGAGCATCGTGTTCGGTCTGTTCGGTCTGGCCTTCTTCATCAATACCCTGAACGTATCGGAATCCAAAAGCGTGCTTGCCGGTGCACTTACCCTTGCCATCATGATCCTGCCGACCATCATCAGGGCGGCTGAAGAGGCGATACTGGCGGTGCCGAAAACCTATAAAGAAGCTTCGCTCGGTCTGGGTTCCACAAAATGGAACACCATCGTTACCGTGATCCTGCCTGCAGCGCTTCCCGGCATCATCACCGGCGGCGTCATCAGTCTCGGCAGGGCGGCCGGCGAAACCGCTCCGATCATCTTCACCGCAGCGGTAAGTGTAGGTTCGGCCATCGGCATTGCCGATGTGCTCTCTTCTCCGACCCCGGCGCTGTCGTGGAATATCTACAACCTTGCCAGCGAACATGAGGCGGCGGCCGAAATCCGCCACGTGCAGTACGGCATGGTGCTTGCCCTTGTCAGCATCGTGCTCCTTCTGAACCTTTCGGCGGTACTGCTCAGAGCCCGCATATCCAAGAAATTAAAAGGCTGATTAACCATGCAAATGACAGCGGAAGAAAAGGAGATCTCCATGGACACCCCTGCAAAGACCGCAACGCGCGACATCTACATCCCTTCTGAACGAAAAAGCGTGAGCGGCGGAGGCAAGCCCCATGTCGTCGCCAAGGACTTCTCGATCTTTTACGGTGACTTCGAAGCCGTCAAAAAGGTCAACGCCGATATCCTCTCGAAATATGTGACGGCCATCATCGGACCGAGCGGCTGCGGAAAGAGCACGTTCCTGCGTGCCATCAACCGTATGAACGATCTTATTCCGAGCTGCCATACGACCGGTACCCTGCGTTTTGATGGAGAGGACATCTACGGCAAGCTCACCGACGAGGTGCTGCTTCGCAAGAAGATCGGCATGGTGTTCCAGAAGCCGAACCCGTTCCCGAAATCGATTTTTGACAATATCGCCTACGGCCCGCGTCTGCACGGCATGAACGACAAGAAACAGCTGGCTGAAGTCGTTGAGAAGAGTCTCCGCAAGGCGGCACTCTGGGACGAGGTGAGCGACCGCCTTGAGCGCAACGCCCTCGGCCTCAGCGGCGGCCAGCAGCAGCGGCTCTGCGTAGCCCGTACGCTGGCCGTCGAGCCCGAAATCCTTCTGCTCGACGAGCCGACTTCTGCTCTCGACCCGAAGGCCACAGCCAAGATCGAGGACCTCATCCAGGAGCTGCGCGGCAGCTACACGATCATGATCGTGACCCACAACATGCAGCAGGCCTCGCGCGTTTCCGACTACACCATGTTTTTCTACGAGGGTACGCTGGTCGAGCATGCCGGCACCTCGCAGCTCTTCACCAATCCGAGGGATAGGATGACTGAGGACTACATCACCGGAAGATTCAGCTAACGTAACCATTCAGCCACCATGTCAGACAGACCGGTACACGAACATATCAGGGACCTCTCCGACGTCCTTGTCCATCTCTCGGAAAAGGTCCTTAAGAATTTCGATGACGCTCTTACTGCAATACGGAACCAGGACGAGGAGCAGGCCCGTGAGATCAGGCGCATCGACTTTGAGATTGATCTGGCCGAGGTCGGGCTCGAAGAGCGCTGCCTGGCGTTCCTCGCCCTTCAGCAGCCGGTTGCCCGCGATCTGCGCATGATCGTCACCATCATGAAGATCAATGACGATCTCGAACGCATCGGCGACCTTGCCGTCCACATCATCGAGCGCATGCCGAACATCAAGCCCGATATGCTCGCCATGTTCGATTTCGATTCCATGGGCCGCCTTGCCGCCGACATGACCCGCAAGTCGATCGAGGCATTCATCAACAAGGACCGTTTCCTTGCCGACAAGGTCTGCGCCCTTGACGAAGAGATCGACAGCATCCACAGTGCCGTTTTCAAGAAGGTCGCTACCCTCATGAAAGACCCTGCCCTGAACGTCGATCAGCTGATCTCGCTGCTCAGCATCTCCCGCTACATCGAGCGCATGGCCGACCATGCCACCCGTATCGCCCATGAGGTCACCTACCTTGTGACGGGCGAGATCGTCCGGCACAGCGACATCTCCTATGAAAAGCTGATCCAGTCGCTGAAAGATTGAAGACCATGCTTCCACAGTGCAGTTCAAGCCCGGTTATCCGCCGGGCTTTTTTGCTGTTTTTTTCTTTGATTTAACCCCTCCCGACAGCTAAATTCAGTTTACAAGCGATATTCCGTTTTCTCTCGCTTTTTCTCGTACTCTTTCCCTTAATCATTAAGCATGGTGTCCGATCCTTATGGCCAGTCTGTTAGGAAAACTTTTCGGTGATTCCCCGAAAACTGCTGCAACCCCGAAAGCCTTCACCGTTCAGATCGATCCCCAGAAGTTCGGTCTTTCCATCAAACCCCAGGGTACTGTGCACGTGCAGCTTGAGTCCCTCAAGCAGAAGCTCACCAAGCTGTCCTCGAACGTGGAAAACAACCTGATGCTCAGCATCAGGGCTTCAACCAAGAAGAATACCGAACTGGCGGCCTCTGCCTTCAAGTTCGACGAAGAATATATCCAGAAGGGCAAGTTCGAGGTAGAGTATCTCACCCTTGCATACAGTGCGTTCCAGACCCTCGATACCGACCAGCTGAAGGGTGTCCGCGATGCCCGCATGATCCTGCAGGAACTGGAGAAAATGGCCCAGTTTGCCCTCAACATCGCCGAGAAGACGCCGTTTGTCGAGTTTTCGAATGTGCAGGAGCTCCATAAGGACGAATACGGCCTGAAACCAATGGGCGACATCACCGCTGAAATGATCAAGAAAGCGGTTGAAGCCTTTGTCAGCGGCAACTCGAAGCATGCCCGCGAAACCCTCGACATGATGCAGGAGATCCAGGGTCTTTACGACAAGGCTGTGGAGAAGCTGAAGTCGACGGTCAACGACCAGAACATCATCAGCCATACCGGGATCCTCTCGATCCTCGACCATGTCAGGGAGTGCGCCGTCATTTCCTGCTCCATTTCCAGCAATTTCTGCTGACCCGTTGACGGGTTGAAGGATACAGAGGAATGCACCGGCATATTGAAAGGCGAACTCCGGTTCGCTTTTTTATTGGATGCAGGCGCCTTGATTTTTTTGCTTGTGCTGAATTTTCAGAATCGTCACCGGGACTCTCGTATTTTGCAGGGATGCACACCATGAACAATCCGAACGACACCACGTCCACCAAGGCTAAGGGTTTTTCCCCGATGGCATTCATGTCCGCAGAGAGCAGTGTGCTCATCCTGTGCCGTGTGGCTCTGGCCTTTTCCTGGATCTACCAGGGGGCTGTGCCCAAACTCTACTGCATGAGCAGCGGGGAAGTCGAACTCCTCGGCCATATCATTCCCGTGTACCGGTGGGCTTGTATTGCGGTTTCCTGGATGGGAGCGGGGGAGATAGTTTTCGGTCTTTACCTCCTTGTGGCCCGCCGGAACTGGGTTTTCTGGTTCAATATCGTGACGTTGTGCATGCTGCTCCTGTTCGTCGGCATTTTCGAGCCCGGCATGCTGACCCTGCCGTTCAACCCCCTGACCCTGAATGTTGCACTCATAGCACTTTCGCTCATCGCCATCCTTGAACTGAACAACACAAAACGCCTCTTTTGATGCAGCCTACATCACACACTGAATCGACCGGCAGCGTTGCCAGACTGTTCCTCTACGTCACCATTTCAGTCATCACTGTCGCCGCCCTTCTCGGAGCCCTCGGCGCCGTTACCGGCAGCCATTTCCTGAACCAGCTTCACCCGTACCTCTTTTTCATCGGGTTCGGCAACCTTGCCATCCTCATCTTCAACCGGTACCTGACTTCGGCCATCTATCCGGAGCTGAAGATCAGCCCCCCGAGGCAGCGGCGCTACATCTACGCCGTCCTGCTTTCCCTCGTTTCCATCACCGTGGCGGTATGGATGCAGTGGCCGCTCCTGAAAGCGCTGACCGGCCTGTTTCTCATGATCATCGTCATGGGCCCGCTCTACGAGATCTTCACCACGCTTTCCATCCCGAAGATCTGGAAGGACGTCTCGGTCCGGTACTATATCTTCGACGTCATCTTCCTGCTCAACGCAAACCTCGGTCTCTTCACCCTCGGCCTCAAGGAGGCGTTCCCGGAACAGGGCCTCATTCCGTTTTTCGTGACGCAGTCGGCCTATTTCCTCGGCTCCTCTTTCCCCCTCTCCATCAGCGTCATGGGGTTCCTCTATACCTATGCCTGGAAGCAGTCTCCGAAGCGTGAACTCATCACGCGTCTCTTCAGCCTCTGGTTCTATACGTTTGTCGGCGGGGTTCTGGTGTTCCTCATCGTCATCCTCATCGGTCACTATTTCGGGATGATGCTCGTCAGCCACGTTCTACTGTTCGGCGTCATGGCGATCCTCTGGGGCTTTGCAGCCTACCTCTACACCTTCTTCAAGAAGAACTTCCACCATCCGGCTCTGGCGTTCCTCTTCAGTGGACTTTCACTTCTCTTCGCCACAAGCGCATACGGCATCATGAACGTCTACTTCATCAAGGGCATCCCGTTCGGAGCGCATCCTCCCATCAGCCCGGATGCGATGTGGATCTACCATTCCCACACCCATGCCGCTCTGCTCGGCTGGATCACCTTCTCTTTCATCGGAATGATCTACATCGTCATCCCCGCCATCGTCAGGAAGGATTCTCTGGAGATGCTTCAGGAAGGCCAGGCCCTTTCCCGCCTGCTTTCATCTGCAGCAATGGACCGGGCGTTCATGCAGCTTACCGTGATGCTGGTTTCGGCGACGGGAGTTTTGCTGGCCTTTTTCATTGAGAATGCCGTTCTGCTCGGCCTGTCCGGGCTGGTGTTCGGGCTAGCTGTCCTCTTTCTTTCCTTCAACCTCCACAGGGAGCTTCATGCAGGCTCCGGAGACAACGGACCCTCAGCATGAACCCCATGTACACCATCAACGCCATGGGCTTTTCATTCCGGTACTTCCTGCCGCCGTCCCGCGTCCTGCCGTTTCTTTTTGGCGCATTGGTCATTCTCGGAAGTGCCGCACCGCTTGCTGCCGCTGATCAGTCTCTTCTTCTGAAGCTGCGCGAAGGCAGGCAGGCGTGGAACGCCATGCGGAGCCAGAGCGGCCCGGAGCATCCCGATCTTTCAGGCGCGGACCTCAAGGGCCGTAAACTGATGGAATACGATCTGCACGGCGCCGTTCTCCGGGGAGCCGATCTCAGCCAGACGAACCTGTCGGGTGCGGATTTGAAGGGGGCAGTGCTGGATTCAGTTACGGCCGTATCTTCGATCCTCTCCAGCGCCAACCTGCAGGGCGCCCGGCTGAACGGTGCGGATCTGGCGTCCGCCGTGCTCGATGGAGCGGATTGTACGGGTGCCGTCCTGGTTCGGGCCGACCTCCGGCTGTCCGACTGCACCGGTGCTGTGTTCCACGGAGCGGACCTGAAGGAGGTCCATTTCCGTGAAGCTCAGCTGAACGGTGCCGACCTTGGGAACGCTGACATCCGTGCTGCATATTTCTGGAGGGCGAACACCGACCGGATGAGGCTTCAAGGCGCAAGCGTGTCGGAAACAACCGTGCTTGATTCCGGCAGCTATGCGACGGCTCGTTGGGCAGTGGCCCATGGCGCCCTGTTCATCGCAGACATCCCCGCTCCGCCACCCGCCCGAACGGCTGTGGCCCCCGGCGTGTCGGCCGGAGAGACTGCCGCACCCGCAGCGTCATCTTCCGCTGCTGTTCCTCTCGTGGGGGCGCAGAGCGTGCGTCCCGAAAAGGCTCCCCGCAAGGGGATTGTGAACCTCTGGCAGCGCACCGGTCCCTTGAATGCACCCTATGACGCCATACAGTACGAGTCGCTGAAGAAGAATGTTACCCGGTGGAACCGGATGCGTCGTACTGAGAGTCCTGTTGCCATCAACCTCCGCGAAGCGGATTTCGCCGGCAAAAACCTCTTTGGGGCCGACCTTAGGGGCGCTGACCTGTCAGCGGCCGGTATGCGGCTTACGGACCTCGGGGATGCTGACCTGCGCGGCGCCGACCTTCGGGGTGCCGACCTTAGGGGGGCAACGCTTGCCGGAGCTGATCTCGGCGGCGCCGATCTTTGTGGCGCGAACCTCTGGAGGGCCAACATGAGCCGTACGAGGCTCAG
The DNA here is from genome assembly GCF_001622165.1 of Pelodictyon luteolum. GTDB lineage: Bacteria > Bacteroidota > Chlorobiia > Chlorobiales > Chlorobiaceae > Chlorobium > Chlorobium luteolum_B. The sequence goes on along the minus strand of NZ_LVWG01000018.1, from coordinate 15,861 downwards.
CGGCGCCAGGGTTTCAGGGGCCACAGTGCTGGATTCAGGGAAAAAAGCGACTCCCGGATGGGCAGAGAAGCATGACGCGCGCTATATTGCAGACTAGCAGGACACATACAGCGTATCGATGAAGGCGGGGCGCCGTAATGAAGGCTCTGCCCATAAATGTATGGGAGGCAATGGTATGAACGGTTGCAACCGTCCAATGGTCACCGTGACTGTTCCGATGTACAACAATGCACGTTTTATCGGTGAAACAATCCGCTCGATACTTTCCCAGACGTACGAGGATTTTGAGCTGCTTATCTATGATGACAATTCAACGGACGAGTCGTTCGAAATAGCGGCGTCTTATGCCGATCCGCGCATCCGTCTTCAGCAGAACGAGCGAAACCTCGGTCCTGAAGCAAACTGGAACCGTGCCGTCAGCGAGGTGTCGGGCCGCTATGTGAAGCTGGTGTGCGGCGACGACATACTCTATCCCTCATGCCTGGAAAAACAGGTTGCTGCGTTCCGGGATCCCATGAACGAGGGCGTCAGCCTCGTCAGTGCCCAGCGGGCCATCATCGACTCCCACGGAAAGACGCTCATCAGCAAGGTGAACTTTCTGGACGAAGGGCGCAAGGGACCAGTCGAGGTGGTCCGCAAGATGGTGCGCATGGGTACCAATATCATCGGCGAACCGGTATCCGGCATGTTTCCCTCTGAAGCCATTCCTCGAACCCGCGGCTACAGCGCACGGGTGCCCTATACCACGGACCTTGATTTCTGGCTCCAGCTGCTCCAGCTCGGAGACCTGTACGTGATTGATGAACCGCTCTGTGCTTTCCGGATATCAGACGTCTCATGGTCCTCGCGGATCGGTGAGATGCGCCAGCAGCAGTTCCTGGCATTCATGGAGCAGGCGGCTTCCGACGTCCGGCATGAAGTTACCGATCTTGATCTTTTCATCGGCAGGATCAACTGTGCGGTCCAGTCGATGACCAGTATGATGGGATTCAAGCTGTTTGCAGGTTCCTCATCGGAAAAACGGACTCTCGCGGGAATGTTCCAGCTCGATATGGGAGAACGGGCTCGCGCTCTTCTGCCTTGAGGAATGGAATGCCTCCGGATTGTGTTATTTTTATTATTTACACCATGACCCCTGATTGAATGTTGACACGAGGCCAGAAATCCCAGAAATCGGCACAAAGCACACCGAGGGAGATTCCCTTCAATTACACTTCGGCTGGTGACCGTCAGGCCATTGCGTTCCTGCTCGGAGCCGATGTCGTCCGTATGCTCGACGAACTGCGTGAGCGCAGGGTGACGGGCCGTTCGGCGCGCCTTCTGATGAGCATCATTGGCGAAATCCTCATCCATCGCCGCAACCCCTATCTGTTCCAGGAACTGGTCGATTCGGCTGCACGGCGGCGCAGGCTGTTCGAGCGTGCGATGGCGGACCTCGAGGTCATTGCCGCATCGGCCAACGGCGAAACCCGCGTCACGGCGATCGTTGCCGCCGTTCAGGAAGAGGTCGAGCGGTTCCGTCGTGTGGTTGCCCTCACTCCCGATCTTCGCCGGAGGATGCGCCGTGAGCTTGGCGCAGTGGTCGGCGTGAAGAACGTACTCTTCGACCCGTTTTCCCTTGTTGCTCATGCGACGGATGCCACAGACTGGCGCCTGCATCTGCCTGTCGCAGTCGTCACGCCCGATCTCGAGCTGCAGGTGGCCCCGATTCTCACCGCCATTTCCAGCCTCGGGCTTCATGCCATTCCGCGCGGTGCAGGAACAGGCCTGACGGGTGGCGCGGTTCCGCTGCATTCCGGCTGCGTCATCGTCAACATGGAGAAGATGAACCACATCAAGGGGATCACCGCCCGTGAATTCGAGCTTGATGACGGCCAGATGCGCACCGCATCGGTCATTGAAGTGGAGGCAGGCGTTGTGACCGAAAAGGCCATGCACGAGGCCGATCACCATGGACTGGTGTTTGCGACCGATCCCACCAGCGAATGGTCCTGTACCATCGGTGGCAATATTTCTGAAAACGCCGGCGGCAAAATGGCGGTGCGCTGGGGCACATGCATAGATAATCTGCTTGAGTGGCGGATGGCCATGCCGACGGGAGAGAACATCACCGTCCGCAGAACCGACCACCGGCTTCGCAAGATTCTGCACGAAGATACCGTCGCCTTCGAGATCCGCGACGAATCAGACCGGAGGATCGACCGCATTGAGCTGCTCGGCACAGACATCCGGAAGAAAGGCCTCTGGAAGGACATCACCAACAAGGCTCTCGGCGGCGTGCCGGGGTTGCAGAAAGAGGGTACCGACGGGGTCATCACCTCGGCCGTGTTCGTGCTCTATCCAAAGTACCCGGTCAAGAAAACGCTCTGCCTGGAGTTTTTCGGACCCGATATGGACGAAGCAAGCCGGGTGATTGTCGAACTGTCGAAGATTTTCCCGCTGCCGGCCGAAGGCGGCGAGGCCCTGCTCGCCCTTGAGCATTTCGACGATGAGTACATCCGGGCGATTGACTATAAGGTGAAGGCCACAAGGCCGCAGACGCCGAAGGCGGTTCTGCTCATCGATATCGCGGGCAATACGGAGGAAGAGGCGGGCCGCGGGGTGGCGCGGGTGGAGGAACTTCTCAGCCGCCATCCCAACACCCTGATGTTCCTGGCGCGCGATGATGCCGCGGCCGAACGGTTCTGGGCCGACCGCAAGAAACTCGGCGCCATCGCCCGGCGTACCAATGCCTTCAAGCTCAATGAGGACATTGTCATCCCGCTCGAAGCTCTGGCAGAATTCGCGCGGTTCATCGACGGCCTGAACATCGAGGAGGAACGACACGCCCAGCTGCTTTTCATGGAGCGTGCACGCGATGTCCTCCAGGGGGCCAAGGTCGTTGAGGATGACGGGCAGTTTGCCGCCAAAGTCCCCGCAGGCCTCGATCTCTGCAGGCTTTTCGGCAACAGGATATCGGAAGCTTCCCTTGAGGATCTCCGTTCACTTGCAATCGTCGAAGAACTGGCCGGCGAGCTTGGCGAGCTCCTGCAGGGGTACCCTGATGTCCAGGAGGCGCTTGAAGAGAGATACCGCTATATCCGCGACCGGAGAATCGTGCTCGCAACCCACATGCATGCCGGTGACGGCAACGTGCATGTGAACGTGCCGGTGCTCTCGAACGACCGGCCAATGCTGGAGCGGGCAGACCGGGTCATTGACCGGGTGATGGAAAAGGTGGTCGAGCTCGGCGGCGTTGTGTCCGGTGAGCACGGCATCGGCGTCACCAAACTGAAATACCTCGACCCCTCGATCCTTGAGGAGCTTTCGCTGTACCGCAGGAAGGTTGACCCCAAAGGACTCATGAACCCCGGCAAGCTCGACGACCTCGAGCTCCTCAAGCATATTTTCACCCCCTCGTTCAATATGCTCGAGCTTGAGGCCCACATTCTGCAGCGGGCCCAGATCGAGTCGCTGTCACGGAAGGTCGACTACTGCATCCGCTGCGGAAAATGCAAGACGGACTGCTGTGTCTACTATCCTGCACGCGGGATGTTCTATCACCCGCGCAACAAGAACCTCGCCATCGGCTCGCTGATTGAGGCGCTGCTGTTCGATGCGCAGCGCGAGCGCTCGACCGATTTTGCCCTGCTCCGCTGGCTTGAGGAGGTTGCCGACCACTGCACTATCTGCCACAAGTGCCTCAAGCCCTGTCCTGTCGATATCGATACAGGAGACGTCTCCGTTCTTGAGCGTGAAATCCTTTCGGGTTGGGGCATCAAGCACTCCTCTCCGGTTACTGAAATGACCCTGAGCTATCTTGAAAGCCGCTCTCCGGCCTTCAACCAGCTGTTCCGCAAGAGTGTGCTCCAGATGGGAGGCGCCGCCCAGCGGGCAGGTACCCGCATCGTACGGCCCATTCAGCCCGAAAACGAGCCTCCGGCACTCTACCCGCTACGTATGCTCCGTTCGCCGGTGCCGAAGGTGCCTGCCGGGACCCTGCGCGACGTACTGCCCGAATGCGGCCCCGACCAGGTGCTCGTGTTCGAACCTGCCCGGGAAGCCACCTCCAGCGTCTTCTATTTCCCGGGGTGCGGTTCCGAGCGGCTCAACTCCACCATATCGATGGCGGCCATCCACCTCCTGCTCGAAGCGGGAGCCAGGGTAGTTATCCCCCCGCCGTTTCTCTGCTGCGGATTTCCTGCCCATGTCAATGCAAAAACCGATCAGTATTCCAGCATCGTGCTCCGCAACAGCGTGATGTTCAGCCAGATCAGGGAGATGTTCTCCTACATTGAATTCGATGCCTGTCTGGTGACCTGCGGCACATGCATGGAGGGACTGGACGCAATCGAGGCTGGCCGGCTCTTCGGCGGCAGAATCATTGACACCGCGGCCTGGCTGCAGGAGCAGGGAATGAGGCTTGAGGGCGGGGCGCGGGGACTCTACCACGCTCCCTGCCATGATTCACTGCACGGCAAGGCGCAGGAAGTCATTGCCGAAATCGGCGGGTTCGGTGCCATCACTCCGGTTCCGCATTGCTGTTCGGAGGCCGGCACTCTCTCTCTGTCTCGCCCCGACATCACCGATTCTATGCTCCAGCGCAAACGGGAGGCTATCGGCGAGGCCATGCATGGAGCGCCGGATGCCGTCATCCTGACCAACTGTCCATCCTGCGTCCAGGGACTCGGCCGCAACGTCGACATGGGACTCCGGGCCGAGCATCTTACCGTCGCCCTTGCCATAAAGCATTCGGGTCCTGACTGGATAGAGAAGTTCCGCCTTCAGGCCTCGAGGGCCGTGGCCGTAAACTTTTAAGCTCCAGGCTTCCGTTTAAAACATCTCTGGCGGTGTTTTTTCCTCCGTAGAGACATGCGCCCCTCAAGAAGGGGCGGGAAACCCGATCATCACGGGAGGGTCTCATGCATTCGGATTCCAGGGTACCATGGCACGCGCTTCCGGCCGATGAGGCCATGCGCCGGCTTGATTCCGGTCCGGACGGACTGACGCACGATGCCGTCCTTCTGCGCAAGCATAAGGAAGGGGCGAACATCATCCGCCCTGTCCGCCCCGTCCGTCCACTTTCCCTGCTCCTCCTTCAGTTCCGCAATGTACTCGTCATAACCCTCTTCATTGCAGCCGCTCTTTCGTTCCTGATCGGCGAGGGGCTTGAAGCGGCAACAATCGCCATTATCGTCCTTTTCGCCGTGGTGCTCGGTTTTGTCCAGGAGTACAGGGCGGAACAGGCTGTTGCTGCACTCAGGAAGATGGCGGCACCGATGGCCCGGGTCAGGCGGGGAGGCAGGGAGTCAACGCTTGACGCATCGGAACTTGTGTCTGGCGACATCATCATCCTTGATGCGGGTGACAGGGTGCCGGCCGACGCCCGCATTTTCTCTTCCTATGGCATGATTGTCGACGAGTCGCCCTTGACGGGGGAGTCTGAAGCGACGGAAAAATCAGCAGACTCCGTGTTTAGGGAGGAAGCCGTTCCGGGAGACAGGCTCAACATGGTGTTTGCCGGTACGACCATCCGTGCCGGACGGGGAGAGGCCGTGGTGACGGCAACCGGCATGCAGACTGAGTTCGGCAGGATTGCTTCGCTTCTCGGGGAGGTTCCTCCGGAGCGGACCCCGCTCCAGAAAAACCTTGACCGGGTGGGCATCCTTCTCTCAAGAGCTGCGCTTCTGATTGTTCTCTTCATCGTCGTTTCAGGGCTGCTGCACGGACGACCCTTCATGGAGATGGTGCTTTTCGGTATTGCCCTTGCCGTTGCGGTGGTCCCTGAGGCCCTTCCTGCTGTCGTCACGATTTCGCTCGCCCTCGGCGTACAGCGGATGGCCCGGCGAAACGCACTCATGCGCCGACTTCCTGTGGTTGAAACGCTCGGAAGCACAACGGTGATCTGTACCGACAAGACCGGTACCCTGACCCGCGATGAAATGACCGTCCGGAGGATCCGCCTCAGAGAGGGAGAGGTGCTCATCAGCGGCACCGGCTATCTGCCCGAGGGAACCCTCTCCGTTGCAGAGGGTTCCTTCATGCCCGATAAGGCTAAAGCGCTGCTTCTGGCGGCAGTGCTCTGCAACGACGCCGGTCTCGAGATGGACGGGGATGGCATCTGGACGGTTGCCGGGGATCCCACCGAAGGGGCTCTCGTCGTTGCAGCACGCAAGGCCGGCATTGATGAAAAGGCTGAAAGAAAGCGCTGTCCCCGCATCGGAGAAATCCCGTTTTCATCCGAAACAAGGCGGATGCTTACCCTGCACCGGATTGAGGGGAAGGGGCAGGTGTTCATGAAAGGGGCTCCGGAGGCGGTGCTCCGGAGCTGTTCAGCTGTGTCTATGGACGGTGCGTCAGTACCGTTCGATGATGCTTTGAAAACCCAGATGCAGGCGGCGGCTGACCTTTACGGAAGCAACGCCCTGCGGGTGCTCGGATTCGCCAGACGGGATGCAGAGGATTTTGAGGGTGCGGAAACCGGAATGACCTTTCTCGGCCTTGCAGCAATGATCGACCCTCCCCGTCCGGAAGCGGGGCCGGCTGTCCGCCGATGCATCGAGGCCGGCATACGTCCTGTGATGATTACCGGCGACCACCCTCTGACGGCTGCGGCGATTGCCAAGGAACTGGGCTTTCCCGGTGACGGGCGTGTGGTGAGCGGTGCGATGCTGAAGACGATGGATGATGGTGCCCTTTGTGACGTTGCCGCCTCCGTTTCTGTGTTTGCTCGGGTCTCTCCCGAGCACAAGCTCCGCCTTGTCGAGGCATTGCAGAAAAACGGCGAAGTGGTCGCAATGACTGGAGATGGCGTTAATGACGCCCCGGCCCTGAAGCGGGCCGATATCGGCATCTCGATGGGCATCACCGGCACCGATGTCGCCCGGGAGGCCTCGGCCATGACCCTCACTGACGACAATTTCTCTTCAATCGTCGATGCCATCGAAGAGGGTCGGGGCATCTACGACAACATCCGCAAGTATCTGACCTACCTGCTCTCATCCAATATCGGGGAGCTCGGTCTCATTGTGGGCGCCATGCTGCTGGGTCTGCCGATGCCGCTTACTGCGGTGCAGATCCTCTATGTCAACCTGGCCACCGATGGCCTTCCTGCACTTGCTCTTGGCGTCGATCCCCCTGAAGAGGGCATCATGCGCCGTCCCCCTGCAGATCCGAAGACCGGCGTCTTCACACCTCCGCTCATGGCTCTCATGCTTGCCGGCGGTCTTTGGTCGACCCTCTGCAACCTCCTCCTGTTCACCTACGCGCTTCATACTGAGCGTTCTGTCGGGACAGCCATGACCATGACCTTCGTTTCGCTCGTCCTGATCGAGTTTTTCAAAGCCTATAATTTCCGTTCCCTCACAGCCTCGGTATTCCGCCGTCCGTTTGCCAACCGTTGGCTCAACCTTGCGGTGCTGTGGGAGTCCTGCATGTTTGCCGCAGTGCTTTTCGTGCCCCTCTTTGAAGGGCCGTTCGGCGTGGTCCGACTTGAGGGAAAAGATTGGATCCTGACGGTGCTTCCGGCTCTCTCCGTGCTTCCCGTGCTTGAACTGGTAAAGCTTTTTATACGCAAAAACCAGCCTGAACCAGCCTGAAGAATCTGCCTACACAGTAAAAAACAGATAAATACTTTTACTTTCGCCTATTATTCGCCTATTTTAAACTATACTGTGACCGTTTCGTTATTGTTTTAATGTAGTACATGCCCATGAGACAGTTCCGGCCCCCGATGGTACGGATGCAGCATCTGGACCGCCTGCTCCGCAACAGCCGATATCCCAACTGTTCCGCCGTCGCCCGCTATTTCGACGTGTCGCCAAGAAGCATCCGGTCCGACATCCGCTACATGAAGGACATGCTCGGTGCCCCGATAGTCTATGACTCCCGGAGACGGGGGTTTGCCTATGAAGGGGCATGGCAGTTCCTTCCCGAGGTGCTTCTCGATCCCATGGAGGCCGAGGCACTTATGGCAACCAAGAAAGTAATCTCAGGGTATCACGGCACGCCCTGCCATGATGAGGTGAGCCGTGCACTCGACAAGGTGCTGCAGTATCTTCCCGGGGCCTGTGCCGACCGATCCGAGTCCGACATCCATTCCTTCGGCCGGTTTTCCGACCCGCTGGTCTCGATTGCCTGTTTCACTTCCATCGAGGACTCCCTCCGGCAACAGACGAAAATGAGGATCATCTACGATGACTCGTCAAGAAGCGGAGCTGCGACACAAAGCACCATTCATCCCTATCGCCTTCATTTTTCGCAGGTGCTCACCTCATGGTACCTCGTCGCATGGTGTGAGCTGAGTCAGGAGGTGCGCACCTTTGCTGTTTCAAGGATCAGCGAGGCAGTGCCGCTCGATGAAGTCTTCAGTCTTCAGGAAGGGTTTCCTTTGGGCCGATATCTTTCCGGAGCATTCGAGGATGTTCGCGAACCTCAGCTCGTAAAGGTTTCGCTCCGGTTTTCCCCGCATCACTCGCAGTGGATCAGGGAGAGAAAGTGGCATTCTTCCCAGGAGCTCGAAGATCATGAGGACGGCTCACTCACTCTTTCCATGGAGATTCCTTCTCTGGAGGCCGTCATGCGCTGGGTGATGCGATACGGAGGAGAAGCCGAAGTGGTTGCCCCCGAAGAACTGAGGAACCGGGTGAAAGAGGAGATTGTGCGGATGGGCATGCTCTACCTGTGAATGCGGGCGGTTTGTCTTTCTTGAGCTGTTTCCATACATTGAACCAGTGGCCTTTCGGCGGTCCCCACTTGCCGCCAATGACTACACGGCCACAGAGACTATTCCTATTATGCATCAGGTTGGTTTTTCCGTGCAGGGTATGTGCAGAGTGTTCCATCATGAATTTCTCCCCCGCCAAAAAGGAGTTGTTGCCATGAGGAAGAACGCACGGTTGAAGGATGCGACTGTTGGCGGAGAGGAACTGCCCCGGCGCTTTGTTCATAATGCCGGCGGCCATGTGCGTTGCCAGAGCGGGCCGCAGTATGAAGACCCGCTCAGAGGTGTCTCCGGAATGCTTAAGGGGGCCAAGGAGGGCTTTCCCCTCATCGATACGGTCGGCGGAGAATCCTTTTTCCGTTTTCTCACTGAAAACAGCGGCGATGTCATCTGGCTCTATGATTTCCGGCGTAACCGCTATGTGTATGCAAGTCCTTCCGTGTTCAGCCTGAGAGGATTCACCCCCGAGGAGATCTGTCGTCAATCGCTTTTCGATGCCCTCACCCCTGCCTCGGCACTTGTCGCCGCTGAGGAGATCCAGTCCCGCCTGACGGCGCTCCAACAGGGAGACATTACGGCCCGCTCGGCGGTCTGCGAGTTCGACCAGCTCTGCAAGGACGGTTCTGTGGTACCCACAGAGGTGATGACGACGTTCCTTCAGGACGCAGACGGGAATCTGTCCGGCATCATCGGCGTTGCGCGGGACATACGGGAGCGGCGGAGGATCGAGGCGGAAAAAGAGCGGATGCATTCGCTCCTCGTCAAAGCGGGGAAGATGGAGTCGGTGAGCCGCATTGCCGGCGGCATCGCACATTATTTCAACAACAGCCTCCAGTCCATTCTCGGCCATGCCGACCTTATGCTCTCCCGACTTGGCCCCGCTTCGGAGCATGATGGGAGTCTGGAAGAGATCCGCCAGGCGGTGATGCACTGTGCAGAGCTGACCACAAGCCTTCTCTCATTCGCCCGCAAACGGGTTGTCGTTCCCAAAGTCATCGCATGTAATGATGCTATAGCCGGCGTACTGCAGTCAGTCAGACCGCTCTACGCCAGCGGAATCGAGATTTCCTTTACCTCTTGCAGTGAGCTCTGGCCGGTGAATATGGACCCGTCCCAGTTCGAAGAAATCATAGCCAACCTGCTTGACAATGCTGTTCTTGCGCTGGAGGGAGGCGGCAGGATCGACATCGTCACACGGAACGTTCCTATGGAAGGGCATACGCCTGACTCTATTGGCGAGATATCTCTGGACGATATGGTGCTTGTCGAAGTGTCCGATACGGGACACGGTATGGCGCCCGAAGTGCTCGAGCATGTTTTTGAGCCTTTCTTCTCGACCCGCAGCGGGGCATCCGGACTCGGTCTTTCGACGGTATACGGCATCGTCGAGCAGAGCGGGGGGTTCGTGAGTGTTGAGAGTACCCCTGGAAATGGCACCATCATGAAGCTCTTCCTTCCGCGTTCTTTCGAAATCACAGACGGCCCTGCAGGAGCGACTTCCGATGCATCGACCGGCTCGGTTTCCGCAGAGGATCTTACCATCCTGCTTGTTGACGATGAAGACGCTGTCCGCCATATCACACGCCGTTTTCTTGAGAGCATCGGCTTTCGGGTGCTTGATGCCGAAAACGCGGATGAGGCCCTCGCCAGAGCAGAGCAGCATCATGGAGAGATTGCCATGCTCCTCACCGACATGGTGATGCCCGGCATGAACGGCCGGGAACTGGCTGAAAAGCTTTCTCGGGCCCGTGCCGGGCTGAAGACTCTCTTCATGTCGGGATACGCGGCCGATGCATTTGCTGATGCCGAAGCGGGTGCGGAGCTGCACTTCCTCGGAAAACCATTTTCCCGGGACGCCTTGACCTCCAAAATCCGTGAAGTGCTTGAAGCGTGAGGAGTGCTCTATGAAGGAACTGCTGCTCCTTGACAACGACGGCCTGCTGCTGGATACGGAGCGTCTTTTTTTTGATGTGACAAAGGAGTTTTTCCGGGAATCGGGGCTGGAGATCACCGAAGCCTTATGGGCGAGGGAGTATCTCGGCAATGCCAAACGGAGCCTCCAGATCGCCATTGAGCTCGGCATGCAGGAGGATGATGCCGGCGACATGTTGCGCCGGCGCAACAGCCGCTACATGCGATGTCTTCAGGGTGAAGTTCCGGTCCGGCCCGGTGTGTCTGAAACACTCTCTTTTCTTTCTGGAAAAGTCCGTCTGGCCATGGTGACCGGCAGTCCACGCGACCAGGTGCTCATGATGCACCGTCATACCGGCCTGCTTGACCATTTCGAGCTGATCATAGCCGATGACGACGTAGAGCGGCCTAAACCGCACCCCGAACCCTACAGCAAAGCCCTCGAGACGCTTGGTGTCGACCCATGCCGCGCTTTGGCGGTTGAAGACTCGCTGCGGGGCTTCAATTCCGCCCATGCAGCCGGCATTGACTGCGTCATCGTGCAAAACAGCCTCACCCGCCTGCAGCGCTTCAGCGGTGCTCTTGCTGTAGAGGATGAGTTTCTGGCCGTACTCCGCCATCTCGGATTGTCCTTATCGGTTCCAGTGCCCCCATGCGCTTCATGATCCCGCACTCTGCTTCACTCTTCAGCGGATTCTCATCCGTTTAAGCCAGAGCGAACTGGCAACCACCGATACACTGCTTCCCGCCATGGCCATGCCCGCAAAAGCAGGGTTGAGGAGCAGTCCGAACAGGGGGTAGAAGGCTCCTGCCGCAAGCGGTATGCCGACAATGTTGTAGAAGAATGCCCAGAACAGGTTCCGGCGCACCACCCGCAGTGTCGCACGCGCCAGCTGCACCGCTTCCGTGACCTTCATGATATCTCCTTTCAGGAGGGTGATGCCGGCAGCGGCAATGGCGATATCGGTGCCTGTGGCCATCGCAATGCCGGCGTCTGCCACGGCAAGGGCCGGGGCGTCGTTGATGCCGTCTCCCGCCATGGCAACCCTGCGGCCTTCGCGCTGGAGTTCCCTGATCCTCTCCGCCTTTTCTTCTGGCGGTACGCCTGCCATGACGGTATCGATGCCGGCCTGACGGGCAATCCACTCTGCAGCCTCCACCCGGTCCCCTGTCATCATGATGACCTTTACTCCCTGCCTCTTGAGCGCCTCCACTGCATCACGGGCGTTTTCCTTCATGGTGTCGGCAAGCGCAACCATTCCGACTGCGCTTCCCTCCACATCGACAATGGCAAGGGTTTTCCCCTCTGCCAGGAGTGACGAGGCTGAGGGCAGGGCGGATTCCTCCACCGTTGGCTTTCGCACCTGTACCCGTTTGCCCTCAAGAAGGGCGCTGACGCCGAACCCTTCCATTGACTTGAACTCCGGGCTTTCCAGCAGCTGAAGCTGCTGCTGTTCTGCTGCCTCGACGATTGCCCGGGCAAGAGGATGTTCAGAGAGGGCCTCCACGCTTGCCGCAAGCTGGAGGATATGCGACCGTTCCGGTTCAGCGTTGAGGGCAACGATGTCGGTGACTACCGGTCGGCCGGAGGTGAGGGTCCCGGTTTTGTCGAAGACCACGGTGTCTGCGGCAGCAAGCTTTTCTAGTGCCTCGGCATTTCTGACCAGGATGCCGTTTTCAGCACCCCTGCCGACTCCGACGATGATGGCAGTCGGTGTGGCAAGGCCAAGGGCGCAGGGGCAGGCGATCACCAGGATGCCGATGAAGCTGTTGATGGCCAGGGGGAGCGCTGCGGCGAACCCCATCGTGAGCGAGCCGATAAAGAGCCAGAGCAGGAGGGTGAGGAGTGCGAAGAGAAGCACGAGGGGAACGAAGACCGAAGCGACGCGGTCTGCCATGTTCTGTATCGGTGCCCTTGAGCCTTGGGCCTCCTCGACCATGGCGATGATTCTCGACAGCATGGTATTCGAACCCACCTGCATGGCGGTGAAGGTGAACGATCCCTGCTTGTTGATGGTGCCGCCGATTACCTCTTCCCCGGGTGCTTTGTCAACGGGGACCGGTTCGCCGGTTACCATTGATTCATCGATGGTTGCCGTGCCTTTGGCAATGATGCCGTCGACCGGGATGACGGCTCCCGGCTTCACACGCAGAAGGTTGCCGCGCCGGACCTCCGAAACCGGCACCGTCATCTCCGTTCCATCACGGACGATGATGGCCGATTTGGCCTGCAGGCCGATGAGCTTTTCGATGGCCTCACCCGTTTTCTGTTTAGCCCGGGCCTCGAGATATTTCCCGGAAAGGACGAAACCTATGATGATTACGGCAGTATCGAAATAGGTATGGGGATCGACCTGCAGGAACTCACGGACTGAGGGAAAAAGCGTTATGGCCGAGCTGTATGTGTAGGCGGCAAGGGTGCCGATGCCGATCAGGGTGTCCATGGTGGCGGCACGGTAACGGACAAAGGCCGAGACGCCTTTCAGGAAGGGTTTGCCGGGGCCGAAGAGGATGATGGTGGCAATGATCATCGCCACCGGGTTATAGATATCGTGCGGGAGCGGTCGGACCAGCATGCCGTAGAGCATCACGGCAACCATCAGAATAGCGGGAGGGAGGACCAGAAGCACCGTCCTCTTCATGGCCCTGAGGGACTTCAGTTTCTCCTCTTCTGCCTTCCGTTCTTCGGGTGCGCCAGCATGCGTTCTGTCGGTAGCTTCCATACCGGGCTCCGTCTCCTCTTCCATAAGCCGGTAGCCGAGCTTTTCAAGCTGACTGTTCATGGCTTCGAGCCGAGGGGCTCCGTCCGACAGTTCAACTGTCGCCTTTTCCGTTGCGAAGTTCACATCGGCACCCTCCACTCCCTCCATGGCAGTGAGTTTCTTCTGCACGATGTTTGCACAGCTTGCGCAGCTCATCCCCGTTACCCGGTATTTTTTTCTGCTCATTGCCTCTCTGTGGTTTATTTATTCATAGTAGCTCAAACGCAATACCCATGACCGGGGTTCCATTGCTCATAACCGGCAGCTACTCATGCGGGGTGGCATAACTCAAAAATAAATGGTATCGTAACCCTACGATGTTTTTACCACATATCCCCTCCTCAAGTTATGGCTGAGCCCGTTTCGTTTGATTTTCAGCGTGATGTCATAGATCGGAGCTATGATCTTCCGGTTCTTGTCGATTTCTGGGCTGAGTGGTGCGCGCCGTGCCGCATGCTGGCCCCTGTGCTCGAAAAACTTGCTGAAAGGCATATCGGAGGGTGGGTACTCGTGAAGGTCAACACCGAGGAGTACCCCGATATCGCTTCCCGGTATCAGATCCGCGGCATTCCTGCCGTGATGCTTTTTTCCGGAGGTGAGGTCCGGGACAGCTTCACCGGAGCGCTCGCGGAACACCAGATCGAGGAGTGGCTCCAGAAGGCCGTGCCGGGCCCTTATGCAAAAGAGGTTCTGCTGGCGGAAGAGTTCATACGGGAGGGAAAGCTCTCGATGGCACTTTCCGTACTTGAGGGTGTGATTGAAAGTGAACCCGGGAATCTGAAGGCTCTCTCGCTTCTGTTGAAACTCAAGCTTTTTTCCGCACCGGGGTATGTGCTCGCCCTTTCCCCGAAGCTGGATGCGGAGGTTGAGTACATGGAGCTCGCGGGTACCTTGAAGACGCTCGCCAGGCTTCTTGATGCCTCATTGTCGGCATTTCCTGAGGACGATCTCAGGGCGGACTATCTTGCAGCCATCGAGTGCTTGCGCCGTGAGGATTTCGACGGTGCGCTGAAAGGGTTCATTGATGTGCTCCGGCGGAATCGTGGCTATGATGACGACGGATCACGAACCGCCTGCATCGCCATCTTCCGTTTTCTCGGCGAGGAGCATGAGGTATCGATCCGTCACCGCAGGTCGTTCGACAGGGCGTTCTGAGATGAAGAGCCCCCGTGAAACAGTCATCGGCGTCGATCTGGACGGAGTCTGCGCCGATTTTTACCACCGCATGCGTCGTATCGCTTCGGAATGGCTGGAGCGGCCTCTCGATGAGCTTCCGGAGGAAGTCTCCTACGGACTTGACGAATGGGGCATCAGCGGCCCCGGGCAGTATGAAAGCCTGCACCGGTTTGCTGTCACCCAGCGCGAACTGTTCCGGACGATGCCGATGGTTCCCGGAGCCCGCCGCTACCTCCGCCTGCTTTCCGATGAAGGATACCGCATCCGCATCATCACCCACCGTCTCTTCATCCACTACTTCCATGCTTCGGCCGTGCAGCAGACGGTCGAGTGGCTCGACAGTCACGGCATTCCTTACTGGGATCTCTGTTTCATGAAGGTGAAGTCGCAAGTGGGTGCCGACATATACATCGAGGACAGCCCGGACAATATCCTGCAGCTCCGTGAAAGCGGCCTCTACACCATCTGCTTCTCCAACAGCACCAACCGACACATCTCCGCTCCGAAGGCCTCTTCGTGGGAGGAAGCCTACCGTCTCGTCAAAGAGCGGGAAAAAGAGCCACAGGGGTAGTCTTCTCCCAACCACATCTTCCCCGCAAAAGCCGGGATGTTAGATGCGGGAGTATTTACTTTCATTTTTAATAAAGATCAACGCTTGTCTTACGAGTGTAAGTGCTCGACTTTACCGCGATTATGCTTTATGGCTGAAAAAATAATAGTACATTGGTGGAAGTGGTAATCTTTGACAACGTACTTACCCGCATACCATCATGGACCTTAAGGATTCACTGAAAGCCATAGCTGATAGGGTTTCAAAGCTTAAAGAGCAGATCGGAACGGAAGAGGCGACAAAGAACGCCTTCATTATGCCATTTCTACAGGCATTGGGATACGATGTGTTTAACCCAGTTGAAGTGGTTCCGGAGTTTACGGCGGATATTGGATTGAAAAAAGGGGAGAAAATTGACTATGCAATCATTAAGGATGGTGTGCCGGCAATCTTGATTGAATGCAAACACTGGGCTCAAGATTTAAATCTCCATGATGGTCAGTTATTACGCTACTTCCATGTTTCACAGGCAAAGTTTGGCTTGTTGACCAATGGGGTGAGTTATAGGTTCTTTTCGGATTTGGTGCAACAGAATAAAATGGATGAAAAGCCGTTTCTTGAGTTTGATATCACAGAGATTAATGATGGTCAACTGGAAGAATTGAAGAAATTTCATAAATCAAGCTTCGACGTTGATAGTATAGTTAACACCGCAAGCGATTTAAAGTATACAAATGAGTTAAAGCAATTCACTAGTGTCC